>NZ_JAPDNV010000055.1:0-17555 GCF_026013155.1 Paenarthrobacter sp. PAE-2
ATACAACGCCACCGAGCCTGCCGCGGCCCAAGCCTCGGCGGGCACCACTTCGGTGACCAACGACGGCGGCCGCCCACCACCCGCGAGGTGGGCGGCCGCCGTCGTTATTGGCTCTGATGCAGTATCAGTTGGCCGGGTAGTTCCGCTCCGGCTCCCCCGTGTAGAGCTGCCGCGGACGGCCGATCTTGGTCTGGGGATCGTTGATCATCTCACGCCACTGGGCAATCCAGCCCGGGAGGCGTCCGATGGCGAAGAGAACGGTGAACATCTTCTCCGGGAAGCCCATGGCCTTGTAGATGAGGCCGGTGTAGAAGTCGACGTTCGGGTACAGCTTGCGCTGGATGAAGTAGTCGTCCGCGAGGGCCTTTTCTTCCAGGCGCATGGCGATGTCCAGCAGTTCGTCATTGCCGCCGAGCTTGCTGAGGACCTCGTGGGCCGTGGCCTTGATGATCTTCGCGCGGGGGTCGTAGTTCTTGTAGACACGGTGCCCGAAGCCCATGAGGCGGACGCCGTCTTCCTTGTTCTTGACCTTCTCCATGTAGTCCTCAGGCTTGATGCCCTCGGCCTGGATCTGGCGGAGCATCTTCAGCACGGCCTCGTTGGCACCGCCGTGGGCAGGGCCGAAGAGTGCGTTAATGCCTGCCGAAACGGAGGCGAAGAGGTTTGCGTTGGACGAACCCACCAGACGCACCGTGGACGTGGAGCAGTTCTGCTCGTGGTCGGCGTGCAGGATGAGCAGGAGATCCAAAGCCTTGACCACAACGGGGTCGAGCTCGTACTGCTCAGCCGGGAGGCCGAAGCTCAGGCGCAGGAAGTTCTCCACGAGGTTCATGGAGTTGTCCGGGTACAGCATGGGCTGGCCGATGGACTTCTTGTGGGCGTAGGCAGCGATCACCGGAAGCTTGGCCATGAGCCGGATGGTGGAAACTTCCACGTGTTCGGCGTTGAACGGATCCAGCGAGTCCTGGTAGAAGGTGGACAGCGCGGAAACAGCCGAGGACAGCACCGGCATCGGGTGGGCGTCGCGCGGGAAGCCGCCGAAGAAGCCCTTCAGCTCTTCGTGCAGCAGGGTGTGGCGACGGATGCGCTGATCGAACTCTTCCAGTTCGGTGGGGGTCGGCAGGTTGCCGTAGATCAGCAGGTAGGAAACTTCCAGGAAGTTCGAGTGCTGTGCGAGCTGCTCGATGGGGTACCCGCGGTAGCGCAGGATGCCTGCGTCACCGTCAATGTACGTGATGGCCGATGTGGTAGCTGCGGTGTTCATGAAGCCGGGGTCATAGGCAACGGCGCCCGTCTGCTTCAGCAGCTTGGAAACGTCGTAACCTTCGTTTCCTTCTACAACCTTGATGCGCGGCAGTTCAAGTTCGCCGCCGGCATGGCGCAGTGTCGCGCTGGTGGTCTCAGTCATGGAGTCCCCTTCACGAGGCCTCTGGGCCTCTATAGAACGCTTGTCCAATCAACTTCTGGTGACGCCGTATTCTGTCCTGCTGTTGCAGGACTCCAACGGCCGGAGTGCTTTCTTATTGAAGGCCACCATTGATAGTCAATTAAAAAGCTACCGCCAGTAACCGTCGGGAACTAATCCAAGCCCAACGATTACTGGCGGAAACACGCGAATTGTGCCGCAAGTCACAGCTTCGTTATGCGTCCGAGTTCAACCTCTCCACAGCCGCATCAATTCGTTCGTCCGTACCCGTTAATGCCACGCGGACGAAGCCGTTGCCTGCCTCGCCATAGAACACGCCGGGCCCCACCACGATGCCCAGCCGGGCGAAACGTGCCACGGTATCCCACGTGGCTTCTCCGGCCGTCGACCACAAGTAGAGTCCCGCGTTGGAGTCGTGAATGGTCAGTCCGAACTTCTCCAGCGCCGGAACCAGCCTCTCGCGGCGGCTCCTGTAGAGGTCCTTCTGCGCAAGGACATGGTCGGCGTCGCCCAATGCCACACGCATGGCTTCCTGCACCGGGTAGGGCACAATCATGCCGGCATGTTTACGGCTGTTAACCAGGTTCGCCATGATGGCGGCGTCACCGGCCACGAACGCGGCCCGGTAGCCGGCCAGATTGGATTGCTTGCTCAGGGAGTACACACTCAGCAGCCCGTCAGTGGAACCACCCGTCACGCGCGGGTCCAACACACTGGGTACAGGTTCTCCCCCGCGCTGGGCGTCCCATGCACCCCAGCCCAGTTCCGCATAGCATTCGTCCGATGCCACCACAGCACCGATTTCCCGCGCCTGGGCGACGATGCGCCGCATGGACTCGACGTCCCTGACGCTGCCCGTCGGGTTGCCCGGCGAGTTGATCCAGACCAACCGCACCTTGGCGCGGGTGGCTGCATCAAGTTCGTCCAGGTCATCCGCGGCAACGGCCGTGGCTCCGGCAAGCGTGGCACCGATGTCGTAGGTCGGGTAAGCCACCGTGGGGCGCACCACCACATCGCCGCTTCCCAGACCCAGGAGGAAGGGAAGCCAGGCGACCAGTTCCTTGGAACCCACAGTCGGCATCACGTCGCGGGGGTCCAGGCCGGGGACGCCACGACGGCTGGCAAACCAATCCGCCACTGCCTGGCGCAGCGGTGCAGTGCCGTGGACAGTGGGATAACCGTGGGCATCCGATGCCGACGCCAAGGCCTCACGGATGAGGCCCGGCGTGGGATCCACGGGAGTTCCGATGGAGAGGTTGACTATCCCGCCAGGGTGCTTCGAAGCGGTCGCAACATACGGCGCCATGGCCTCCCACGGGTAATCGGGGAGGTTAAGGCCGAACGCGGGCGCCGCGGAAATCAAGGGCGCAGCCACCTCTAGTGGTCTTGGTTCTGCGGCGGCAGGGCGGCAATGAACGGGTGGTCCTTGCCGGTGTTCCCGATTTTCGCAGCACCGCCCGGCGAGCCAAGGTCGTCAAAGAATTCGACGTTGGCCTTATAGTAGTCGGCCCACTCTTCCGGGGTGTCATCCTCGTAGTAGATGGCTTCCACCGGGCACACGGGCTCGCAGGCACCACAGTCGACGCATTCGTCGGGGTGAATGTAGAGGGAACGCTCACCTTCGTAAATGCAATCAACAGGGCACTCTTCGATGCATGCCTTGTCCTTGACATCCACACACGGCTGCGCGATTACGTACGTCACGTCCCAGACCTCTCAACGGTTTGTCCCGGCAACAGGCCGGGTAATACTCCCGACAATATGCCGGGCACTGAACTTCCAACCTATTATCCATCAGTGCCACGACGCCAACCTAGCCCGCGTCATAGTATGAATCGGTGACCCAAACGCTGCCGCCCGTTCAATTCCTCCAGACAGCCGAACCCGGTACCCGGGTAGTGGTGCGCTACAGGATTGCCGACGGCCTCACGGATGCACTGGGCTACTTGCTGGAGGCCGGCGAAACCAGCTGCACCGTGCGGACGCGGACGTCCGACGTCGAAATCCCCTTGGAATTGGTGATCGCAGCCAAGCAGGTACCGCCCCCTCCACCGCGGCGTAAGCCGACCGCGCGCTGAGAGGTTCAGTCTTCTCTTGCCGTTGACGCAACGTCGACGGCGGCATTCCACCGGGCGCGAAGACGGCTGGCGACCAAGAGCATGATGAACGTCACGCCGGCGATGCCGTAGACCCAGACGTTTCCCGCGACGTCCGCCAGGACCAATTGCTTGGCGGGACCGCCCGAGGACAGCACCCCCACCGCAGCGTAGGTCACAATGCCGGCGACCGCCGTCGGGACAACCGAACGGCGCCATGCCGCCAGCCCCAGCTGCACGGAGGCCAGCAACAGCAGCGCGGCACAAATGCCCCAGGGAAGTTCGACGCCGGCCACGGATACGGTCTGCCGGTGCAGGGCCGTGCCCGCAAGGGACACGAAAAGAGCCGCCAGTACGGCTGCAGCAATGCTGCGGGCTGTACTGGCGGCTCCCCTCTTCATGCAGAGATTCGGTTCCCTGCGGCGACTATGCGCGGGCGCGGGCGCGGTTGGCCTTCGCGCGCTCGTTCGAGTCCAGGATCACCTTGCGGATGCGGATGTCCTCCGGGGTGACCTCAACGCACTCGTCCTCGCGGGCAAACTCGAGCGACTCTTCCAGGGTGAGCTCACGCGGCGGGGTCAGGTTCTCGAAGGAATCCGACGAAGCCGCACGCATGTTGGTGAGCTTCTTTTCCTTGGTGATGTTCACATCCATGTCGTCGGCGCGGGAGTTCTCGCCGACGATCATGCCTTCGTACACCTCGGAGGTGGGCTTCACGAAGAAGGAACCGCGCTCCTGGAGGTTGATCATGGCGAACGGAGTCACAACACCGGCGCGGTCGGCGATCATCGAACCGTTGGTACGGTATTCGATCGGGCCGGCCCACGGCTCGTAGCCCTCGGAAATGGAAGCCGCGATACCGGCACCACGGGTGTCCGTGAGGAACCGGGTACGGAAGCCGATAAGGCCACGGGCGGGAACGATGAATTCCATGCGGCACCAGCCGGTGCCGTGGTTGGCCATGTTGGTCATGCGACCCTTGCGGGCAGCCATGAGCTGCGTTACGGCACCCAAGTACTCTTCCGGCACGTCGATGGTCATGTGTTCCATCGGCTCGTGCAGCTTGCCGTCGATGGTCTTGGTCACTACTTGCGGCTTGCCGACGGTAAGTTCGAAGCCTTCACGACGCATTTGCTCAACGAGGATGGCCAGCGCGAGCTCGCCACGGCCCTGGACTTCCCAGGCGTCGGGACGCTCGGTGGGGAGCACCTTGATGGAGACGTTACCGATCAGTTCCTTGTCCAGGCGGTCCTTCACCTGGCGCGCGGTGACCTTGGCACCCTTGACCTTGCCGGCCAGCGGCGAGGTATTGATACCGATCGTCATGGAGATCGCGGGATCGTCCACCTTGATCAGGGGCAGCGGCTGCGGGTTTTCCAGGTCGGTGAGCGTCTCACCGATGGTGATGTCTTCGATGCCCGCGACGGCAACGATCTCGCCGGGTCCTGCGGATTCAGCCGGTACGCGCTCCAGTGCCTTCGTGGCCAGGAGTTCGGTGATCTTGACGGTCTTCAGCTCGCCGTTCTGGCGGGCCCAGGCAACCTGCTGGCCCTTGCGGAGGGTTCCGTTGTAGATGCGGAGCAGGGCGAGGCGACCGAGGAACGGGGAGGCGTCCAGGTTGGTCACGTGTGCCTGCAGCACGCCTTCCGGGTTGTACGTCGGGGCCGGAATGTGCTCAATGATCGTCTTGAACAGGGGTTCAAGGTCCTCGTTCTCCGGAGCCGAGCCGTTGGCAGGCTGCTCGAGCGACGCGCGGCCAACCTTGGCTGCTGCGTAGACGACCGGAACTTCCAGGACCTTGTCCAGGTCCAGGTCCGGAACTTCGTCGGCGAGATCGGAGGCCAGGCCCAGGAGGAGGTCCATGGACTCGTGCACAACCTCATCGATACGGGCGTCGGGGCGGTCGGTCTTGTTGACCAGGAGGATCACCGGCAGGTGGGCAGCCAGTGCCTTGCGGAGGACGAAGCGGGTCTGCGGAAGGGGACCTTCGGAAGAGTCGACCAGCAGCACGACGCCGTCAACCATCGAGAGCCCGCGCTCAACTTCGCCACCGAAGTCGGCGTGGCCGGGGGTGTCGATGACGTTGATGGTGATGGTCTCGCCATTGGAGGACGGGCCGTTGTAGGCAACTGTGGTGTTCTTGGCGAGGATGGTGATGCCCTTTTCGCGCTCCAGGTCACCGGAATCCATGACGCGGTCCTCAACCTCGCCGTGGGAGGCGAAGGAGTTGGTCTGCTTGAGCATGGCATCGACCAGGGTGGTCTTGCCGTGGTCAACGTGTGCAACGATCGCGACGTTGCGCAGATCGCTCCGCGACGCAGTATTAACGGTAGTTTCAGACATGCGTTTATGACTCGTTTCAGTGGTGAAGTCAGCTGTTGTAATCCGCGCGCAAACCTGATCTTCCTGACCGGAATACACAACGAAAAGACCCCGGGACACAGGGCACCTATGGCTATTCTAAACGCACACGCATGAGAGGGCCTAAAAAGCAATACTTCAGGGGCCCGGATGTGCCCCTGCTCACGCCGCCGCAGCGTTTGCTAAATGTTCAATCAAGATGCTGGATTTTCTTCGCGCCGTGCCCCATGATGTCTGCAGGAACCAGTGCCCTTCGGAGAAAATCGATGCGAAAAGCTTCGGCCGTGTTCCGCATGCTCGCACCGTTGATCGCCGTAGGCGTTCTGGCGGCCGGCTGCGGAACAAACCAGCCATCCCCTGCCGCCACCTCACGCTCAGCCGCGCCCGCAGCGGCAGCGACGGCCGCCGCGGAAAAACCCCGGAACGTAACTCCGGAATCCCCCGCTCCGAACCTGCCCGCAGGCTCCCTCTACAGGAACCCAGCGAACAACCGGAACGAAATCGTCCTGGCCGACGTCCGCCACACGGCTGTCCTCATTGGCGACTCCCAGTCCCAGCCCAAGGACTCGTGGCCACAACGCGGCATCGCTGCCCTCGGCTACAAGCTGTACGTGGCAGGGATGGGCGGCACCGGCTTCGTGGCCGCCAACGACAAGACCGGTAACTACATTGACGCCCTCCAGCGTGGTGACTGGGTGCTCCCCTACGGGAGCCCGCCGCTGATCGTCATCCAAGGCGGCGGCAATGACGCCGCCCAGAAGGCTACGGACGCGCAGATCGCTTCCAACGCCGAACGGCTCCTGGCGGTGCTGAAGAAGCGGTACCCCGGCTCGAGGATGGCCATGATCGGCACCCTGGCCAAGGGGGCTGCCAACGGCGGCGGACGGCGGACGGAAGTGGATGCCCTCCTCGGCAGGGTTGCTGCCAAGAACAACATTCCGTTCGTCAGCGCCGGCGACTGGCTCACGCGCTTCGACGCGGCGAAGGACCTGCAAGACAACGTCCACATGAAACCGTCCGGCCACGAGAAGCTGGGCAAGGTCTTGGCAGGCCAGCTTGCTGCCCTCGGGCTGGCTCCGCGGCCGGACAGCGATACCGCGCCGCAACCGGCGTCGTAATTAGTCCCTTAAACGGCAAAGCCGGTGGTTCCCTTTCGGGGACCACCGGCTTTGCCGTTGCTCTACTGACCGGAAGTACGACGCCGGTTATGCCACCGCCGGGGGCAGCAGCAGCGAGCCGCCCGGGATCGCATCCAGCAGTGCCTGCGTGTAGGCCTGCTGCGGGTTGTCGAAGACGTCGTCGGTGCTTCCCGTCTCTACCAGCTTGCCCTTCTCCATGACGCAGACGTGATCGGCGATCTGGCGGACCACCGCGAGGTCATGCGTGATGAACAGGTACGTCAGGCCGAGGTTGTCCTGAAGTTCGGCGAGGAGATTGAGCACCTGCGCCTGGACCAGGACGTCCAGTGCGGAAACAGCCTCGTCACAGATGATGACCTCGGGATCCAAGGCGAGGGCACGCGCGATGGCAATACGCTGGCGCTGACCGCCGGAGAGCTCGTTCGGGTAACGCTGCATGGTGGTCTGCGGCAAGGCGACCTGGTCCAGCAGCTCCCTGACCTTCTTCTCACGGCTTGCCTTGTTCCCAATCTTGTGGGTCCGAAGCGGTTCTTCGATGGTCCGGAAGATGTTGTACATCGGATCCAGCGAACCGTAGGGGTCCTGGAAGATTGGCTGCACGCGCCGCCGGAACTTGAAGAGGTCCTTGCTGTTAAGCGTGGAGGTATCCACGCCGTCGAAAATGATCTTTCCCGACGTTGGTTCCAGCAGATTCAGGACCATTTGCGCGACGGTGGACTTTCCGGAGCCGGATTCGCCAACGATGGCGGTGGTCGTTCCACGCTTCACGGCAAAGGACACCGAATCCACTGCCGTGAAGTCCGTGGTCTTACCCACGCCCCCGCGCAGTTTGAATACCTTAGTGAGGTTCTCTACCTGCAGCACGTTCTCCGTGAGCTCGGGCTGAGCTACAACCGGTTCTGTGGGGGCCAGCACTTCTTCGGACTCGATGCCCTGTTCCTTGGCCACCTGAATACGCCTTGAGGCGAGGGAAGGCGCGGAAGACACAAGCCGCTGGGTATAAGGGTGCCGGGGATTGCGCAACAGTTCGAGCGATGGACCTGATTCAACCACCTGGCCCCGGTACATCACGACTACCTTGTCGGCGCGCTCAGCCGCCAAACCGAGGTCGTGGGTGATCAGCAGCACCGCTGTCCCGAGCTCCGTGGTCATCTTGCCGAGATGGTCAAGAATCTGCCGCTGGACGGTGACGTCAAGCGCCGACGTGGGTTCGTCGGCAATCAGGAGCCGCGGCTGACACGACAGGCCGATGGCTATCAAGGCACGCTGCCTCATACCCCCGGAAAATTCGTGGGGGTATTGGTTGGCCCGACGGGATGCATCAGGAAGCCCGGCCTCGGAAAGGACTTTCGCAACATCCTTCGGGCCGGAAGGCAAACCGTTGGCTTTGAGCGTTTCACGCACCTGAAAACCGATCTTCCACACCGGGTTGAGGTTGGACATCGGGTCCTGCGGGACCATGCCGATCTGGTTGCCGCGAAGTTCGATCATCCGCCGTTCATTGGCGTGGGCGATGTCCTCGCCGTCAAAGATGATCTCGCCGCCTGCCACACGACCGTTTCCCGGGAGGAGTCCTATGGCGGCCAAGGCCGAGGTCGACTTGCCGGAACCGGACTCTCCTACGATGGCGACCGTTTCGCCCGGCATCACCGTAAAATGCGCGTTCCTCACAGCGTTTACTTCGCCATTGCTCGTAGCGAAGTTGATGGCCAGATTCTTGACTTCCAGGAGCGGACGCTCCGCGCCGGGCGTCTCTTCCGTGATGTGAACACTTGCGTTCATGTCAGGGCCTTTCATCGTTTCCGCGCTTTGGGATCCAAGGCATCACGCAGGGCGTCACCCAGCATGATGAAGCTCAGGACCGTTATGGAAAGCGCGATGGCGGGGTACAGCAGCGGCATCGGGTTGGACCGCAGGGAGGCCTGCGCCGCCTGGATATCGTTGCCCCATGACATGACGCTCGGCGGAAGACCAATGCCCAGGAACGACAAGGTGGACTCGGCGACGATGAAGGTTCCCAAGGAGATGGTGGCTACAACGATGATTGGCGCCAGCGAGTTGGGCAGGACGTGCCGGACCAACGATTTGAACCGCGATACTCCCAGGGAACGTGCGGCAACCACGAAGTCGGCATTCCGCACCTCTATGACGGCGCCACGGGTAATACGCGCAATCTGTGGCCAGCCGAACGTGATCAGAATCAGCACCAGTGTCCACACTGTCCGATTGGAGCGGAACATCGGAAGCTGCATCAGAACGATTGCGCCGAGGATCAGGGGCAGAGCGAAGAAGATGTCGGTGACACGGGCAAGGATGGCGTCAAGCCAGCCGCCGTAGTAGCCGGCCAACGCACCGATGATGCCACCCAGAAGGACGACGCCGATGGTGGTGAACAGCCCGACCATAACGGACGACCGCGTGCCGAATATGACGCGGGCGTATACGTCGCAACCCTGCTTGTTGAAGCCCAATGGATGCCCGCCAACCGGTGAGCCGTTGGAATTGGCCAGTTGACAGGCCTCGCTGGACGGATCGATCGGGGAGAAAAGGTGCGGGAAGATCGAGACGACTACCACGGCGAAGATCATGATCACCGAGATGATGAACAATGGCTGCTTGCGCAAGTTCTTCCATGCTTCACCCCAAAGGCTTGAGGGTGCGTTCTCCTCCCTCACCTTGTCAGTGGCCTGCAGCGGTGTTTCGTCCACGTCGGCAACGAAGTGCTCGATACGACGGCGGGTAGTGCTGCTCTTCCCCGTCAGGTTGTTATCAGGCGTCATAGCGGATCCTCGGGTCAAGCCAGGCGTACAGGAGGTCAACGAGGAGGTTCGATACGCAGTAGATCAAAACCAGTACGGTGACGATGGAAACAACGGTCGGTCCCTCACCTGACAATACGGCGCGGTAAAGACGATTGCCGACGCCAGGCACGTTGAAGATTCCTTCTGTGACGATGGCGCCGCCCATCAGCGTTCCCAGGTCCGCACCCAGAAAAGTCACGACAGGAATGAGGGAGTTACGCAGAATGTGAACGTTGACCACCCGGAACCGGGAAAGGCCCTTGGCCGTGGCCGTGCGGACGTAGTCGGCGTTCATGTTCTCAATAACACTGGTTCTGGTCAGTCGCAGCACATAGGCAAAGGACGCCAGGCCAAGGACCACCGCCGGAAGGATGAGGTCCGGAATAGTGGCAGCGGCGCTGACCGTGGGTTTTGCCCATCCCAGTTGCACACCGATGAAGAACTGGAGCAGGAAGCCCAGAACGAAGATGGGGATGCCGATCACAATAAGGGAGGCGATCAGGACGGTGCCGTCAAAGAGCTTGCCTTTCCGGAGGCCAGCGATCAGGCCGAAGGCTATACCGAAGACACCTTCAAAGATAAGGGCCATGACAGCCAGTCGCGCCGTGACCGGGAAGACCTCACCGAGTACAGCGGCGATGGGCCGGCCGGAGAAGTCCTGACCAAGATCAAACGTGACGATGCTCTTGAGGTAGAGCAGGTACTGGACAATAAACGGCTGATCCAGGTTGTATTGCGCCCGTAACCGGGCCGCGACAGCCTCGTTCACGGGTTTGTCGCCGAACAGGGCGGCGATGGGGTCCCCGGGAAGACTAAACACGAGGAAGTAGACCAACAGGGTAGCTCCCAGGAAAACCGGGACCAGTTGGAGGAAGCGCTTGAGGATGTACGTTGCCATCAGCAGACCACATCCTTGTCAGCAGGCACCCGTTCCAGGGGTACAGCGGAGTTGTTCATTGAAGAACCTTTTCGTTTGAAATGCGGTCGGCACTCCCCCAGGACGTGTCTCCGCACAAGGACGCCCAACCGGAGTTGGGCGTCATTTAGTTGATGCGCAGTAAGGCGGTGGCGGTGCTCATGACACCACCACCGCCTAGCCGTTTATTTGCCGGTGATGTTGTAGTACAGCGGGACACCGTCCCAGCCGTAGTCAACATTGGTTACGCCGTCACTCCAGCCACCCTGGGCAACTTGGTACCACAGGGGAATAGCGGGAAGATCCTGAAGCAGGAGCTCCTGCGCCTTGTTCATGGCCTTATTGCCCTCAGAAACCGAGGATGCAGACAGGCCGTCGGAGATGGCCTTATCGAATTCAGCATTGTTGTAGCGTGCATCATTCGAACCGGCGCCGGTCTTGTAGATCGGGCCGAGGAAGTTGTACAGCGACGGGTAGTCAGCCTGCCAACCGGCACGGATAGCTCCGGTCAGCTTGCCTGACGTCGCGAGGTCACGGGCTTCCTTGAAGGTCGCGAAAGGCAAACCTTCCGCCTTGATGCCGAGGTTGTTCTTCAGCTGGTTGGTCATGGCTTCAACCCAAGCCTTGTGGCCACCCTTGTCGGCGTTGTAAGCGACGGTAAAGACGGTGTTGGGATCCCACTTCTGAATGGCGTCTGCCTTGGCCCAGAGGTCCTTGGCCTTCGTGGCGTCAAATTTCAGGTTGTCGGAGCCCGGGATGCTGTCGCTGTAGCCGTCCAGAACAGGAGCCGTGAAGTCCTTGGCGGGCTGGCGACCACCGCTGAAGATCACCTGGGTGATTTCCTCACGGTTAATTGCCATGGAGATAGCCTGGCGACGAAGCTTGCCGGCCTCACCGCTCCACTCCGGAAGGTATTCCGGGATGGCGATGGTCTGGTTGCCGGCGTAAGGCTTTTCGATGAAACGGTCGCCGAGGTCGGACTTGAAGTTTGCCAGCGCGCTGGTCGGGATTGTCTGGAGAATGTCCAGGTTGTTGCCGAGCAGGTCCTGGTACGCGGCGTCGTCGTTCTGGAAGATCTTGAACGTTACGCCGCCGTTCTTGGCCTTCCGCGGGCCGTTGTAGTCCGGGTTCGGAACCAGCTGGATCTGGACGTTGTGCTGCCAGCCATTTTCAGCCATCTTGTACGGGCCGTTGCCTACAGGCTTCTCACCATAGGTCTTGGGATCAGCAAGTGCAGCAGCGGGCACGGGCATGAAGGCCGTGTAGCCAAGGCGCAGAGGCCAGTCTGATTCAGGCTGCTTCAGCTCAACGGTGAAGGTGGTGTCATCCACAACCTTCAGGCCGGACATAGTATCCACGGTGGAGCCTTCAGCACTGGCTTCGTCGTAGCCCTTGATGCTCTCGAAGAAAGTCGCACTCAGCTGCGCGTTCTTTGCTGCGGCCCCGTAGTTCCAGGAATCCACGAACGTCTTTGCCGTGATTGGGTCACCGTTGGTGAACTTCTGGTCCTTCTTGATCTTGATGGTGAAGTTCTGAGCGTCCGGCGCCTCGATGGACTCCGCTAACTCATTGACCGGTTTGCCGGAAGGATCGTAGCTGACGAGCCCAGAGAAGATCAGTGTGGCGACCTTGCCGCCACCTACTTCATTGATGTCGGCTGGCATAAGCGGCCGCTGCGGCTCGGAACCGTCAGCAATGATGACCTTGTTTGGGTCTCCGGCAGAAGAGTTGTTCGAGGTGCCGGAGCCGCCAGAGCATCCGGTTACGGCGAGAGCGACGATCGCCGCAATGCCTAGAGCTTTGGAAGTGCGCGAGAAACGCATTCCGCCTCCTATAAGTCGTGGAGTTGGGCAGGGAGAAACCAGGTTCTCCCCAGGCGCGGGCACAGTTTCCTACTGTGACGTTGCCTACATGTGAGTGTAAGCCTACCCACATTGCGTCCAGATGTTGGAACAAACCAACCAAACTGTAACCGTTCCGCAACCTCTACTTGCCTAATTTGCCAACGATTTCAAGTCAAAGACTACCCGGTGGTAACATTCGCTGTCTGACAGCAGGACAGGGGTGATTTTGGACATAAAGAAGCCCCGGTCCAGCTGACGAATCAACCGGACCGGGGCTTGCTACAGCAGGACACCTATGGGTGATCGCTCGTAGTAGCGGGGCTTAGCCGGCGACGTTCTCGATGTTTTGATAACCAGCGACTCTGCTGCCAAACCCGGGACGTCGGCGGGATCTCCTTCGAGGCAACGACGTCCCGTTCAGTCATACAGCGATTGCCATGGTCAGAATCTCATGGTCTGGGCGCAGTCCCCCGTCGGTGACAACGTCCACCTCAACACCTAATAACTCACTTGCAGCTGCAGCGAAGGCAGCTATGGTCAAGAGCCCTACCCCAGGCGAACGTGTGACGAGGACATCGAGATCACTTCCGGGGCGGTCGGTGCGACGGGCTGCTGAACCAAAGACACGAACGTTGCTTAGCCCGTATCAAGATGCCAAATCGGTCACTTCATGGCGATGATTCGCAAGTGCATCATGCGGCAGGGGCTGAGCAGCCGCCCGCAACCTTTGCAGCATGGAAGCCGAAGCCCTGCGTCGACCCGTTTCATATGCAGCTATGTTGGGTTGAGCTACACCGGAACGTAGAGCGAGCTCAGCTTGGCTAAGCCCTGCTGCTTCCCGAACCTCACGCACCACGTTGCCCACGCCCATCACAGTATCGCTTGATATGTCCAGTGTCTCCGGTGACCCGGCGCCACGGTAATCCCCGCAACCACCATTGCCCGGGCGGTGTCCTTACCCGATCAGGTACACCATGCCTCGTCCTTCGTCAGCGAGGGCCCGCACGAAAGTCCGGGCCCGTCGAAGATAGGGGATGGCATACTCAGCGTCGGAGTCCGAAAGGACACAGGAAGTGGTGGTGCCCTGCACCCTCATCGTGTCCCTCTGCTGAGGGCCCCGCTGCCGTAAGTGGATAACGCGGATACCATGCCTCACTTGTATGTCTTTTCAGGGTTGGCCCCGCAGTGCCGCTGCCAGATAAGGCGCCGTCCGGCTCTCAGCGGAGCGCGCCACCTCAACCGGCGTTCCGGTGGCGACGATCCGGCCGCCGGCGTCGCCTCCCGCGGGGCCCAGGTCGATCACCCAGTCAGCGACGGCCACCACGTCCATGTCGTGTTCGACCACGATCACTGTGTTGCCGGCATCGACCAGCCGGTGCAGCTGCGCCATCAGAAGCTGGACATCTGAGGGGTGCAATCCTGTGGTGGGCTCATCCAGCACATAGAGGGTGTGGCCACGCTGGGCCCGCTGCAGTTCGGTAGCGAGCTTGATGCGCTGGGCCTCTCCACCGGAGAGTTCGGTGGCGGGCTGGCCCAATCTCAGGTAGCCCAAACCTACCTCGCGCAGGGTCTTGAGGCTGCGCGCGGCGGCAGGCACGTCTGCAAGGAACTCTGCGGCGGAGTCCACCGTCATGGCGAGGACCTCGGCGATGTTTTTGCCGCGGTAACTTACTTCCAGCGTTTCCGGCTTGTAGCGCGTGCCGTGGCACTCGGGGCAGGGCCCGTAGCTTCCGGGCAGGAACAGCAGTTCAACGGCCACGAACCCTTCGCCCTGACAGGTCTCACAGCGGCCTCCGGCCACGTTGAAGGAAAACCGTCCGGCGTCGAAGCCGCGGGCGCGGGCTTCGTCCGTGGCGGCGAATTCCTTCCGAACGGCGTCGAAGAGTCCCGTATACGTCGCGAGGTTGGAGCGCGGAGTACGGCCGATCGGTTTCTGGTCCACCTTTACAAGCCGGTCCAACTGCCCCAGCCCCGAGACGCATTTTCCTGTCAGCGCTTCGGCGGGGTTCCCGGCCTCAGTGCCGCGCTCCTCCGGCGCCGGTTCCCCAGGAGCATCGGCGTCCGGACGCAATTGAGCACCCACCATCCCGGCGAGAACCTGGCTGACCAGGGTCGACTTGCCTGAGCCGGACACGCCGGTCACCGCGGTCAGCACCCCCAGCGGAAAGTCGGCGTCGAGCTTGCGCAGGTTATGCCGGGTGATGTCCCGGAGTTCCAGCCAACCAACCGCTTCCCGGCAGGTACCTCTGCTGCGGGCAAAATCTGCGACCGAACCGTCGTCGACCGTTCCATCGGAACCATTCGGGAACAAGAAGGGCCTCGTCACGGATTCGGGGACCTCGGCGAGGCCGGCTACCGGGCCGCTGTAGAGCACCTCGCCTCCTCCTTCACCGGCGCGCGGACCCACATCCACCAACCAGTCCGCGCGGCTTACCAGATCCATGTTGTGCTCCACCACGAACACGGAATTGCCTGATGACTTGAGTCGGTCGAGGACCGCGAGCAAGGGTTCGGCGTCGGCGGGGTGGAGACCGGCGGAGGGCTCGTCAAGCACGTAGATCACACCGAACAACCCGGAGCGGAGCTGGGTGGCAATCCTGAGGCGCTGCATCTCTCCCGGGGAGAGCGTGGGAGTGGAGCGGCCCAAAGCAAGGTAACCCAGCCCTAAATCCAACAGCACGGTGATTCGCATCAACAAGTCCCGGGTGATGGCGACGGCCACCTCATTGCCTTCGCCCGAGGACTGCTTGCGGGAGGCGGTACCGGCTCCTGTCAGTTCCGTGGTGGGCCGGATTACTTCGGCCAACTCGGTCATGGACAACGCGTTCAGCTCGGCGATGGTCTTTCCGGCAAAGGTCACGGCCAAGGCTTCAGCCCTGAGCCCGCTGCCGCCACAGCGCGGGCACGGTCCGGTCTGCATGAAGCGCAGAACGCGATCGCGCATGGCCGAGCTTTTGGAGTCTGCCAAGGTGTGCAGCACATAGCTCCGGGCGCTCCAGAAGCGGCCCTTGTACGGCTTGGCGACACGGTCGCGTTGCGGCGTCACTTCCACCACTGGCTGTTCTTCCGTGAAAAGGATCCAGTCGCGGTGCTTCTTGGGTAGCTTCCGCCAGGGGGTCTCGATGTCGTAGCCGAGGTGGGTCAGGATATCGCGCAGGTTCTTGCCCTGCCATGCCCCGGGCCAGGCGGCGATGGCCCCCTCGCGAATGCTGAGGGAAGGATCAGGGACAAGGGAGGCTTCACTGACGGTGTGCGCAACGCCCAAACCATGGCATTCCGGGCAGGCACCGGCCGCGGTGTTCGGGGAGAAGGCATCCGAGTCCAGCTGACCGGAACCTTCCGGATAGCTGCCGGCGCGCGAGAAAAGCATGCGCACCGAGTTGGACAGCGTAGTGACAGTGCCAACCGTGGACCGGGCGGTAGCTGTGCCGCGGCGCTGTTGAAGCGCGACGGCGGGCGGCAGGCCCGTGATCTGCTCCACCTTCGGGTTGTGCCCCTGCTGGATGAGCCGGCGGGCGTACGGCGCGACAGATTCGAAGTACCGGCGCTGGGCTTCGGCATAGATGGTGCCGAAGGCCAACGACGACTTCCCTGAGCCTGACACGCCGGTAAACGCCACGATGGCGTCGCGAGGCACATCAACGTCCACGTTGCGCAGGTTGTTTTCCCGGGCGCCGCGGACCTGGACAAAGCCATCTCCGGAGTGGTCGGGATCCAGCGCGGACAAGGTTAGCGCAGGCAGATCGGAAGCATACTGTTCACTAGTCATCGATCCGACTCTATCGGTGACCGTGGGTCTGCGACGCCGCAGCGTCAGACGTTGAAGCGGAACTCCACCACGTCGCCGTCGGACATGACATAGTCCTTGCCTTCGATCCGGACCTTGCCGCGGGACTTGGCCTCGGCCATGGAGCCGGCATCGACGAGGTCGTCGAAGGAGACGACTTCGGCCTTGATGAAGCCGCGCTGGAAATCGGTGTGGATGACGCCGGCAGCCTGCGGGGCGGTGTCACCTTGGCGGATGGTCCAGGCACGCGTTTCCTTGGGCCCTGCGGTGAGGTAGGTCTGCAGGCCAAGAGTGTGGAAGCCAACGCGGGCCAGCTGGTCAAGGCCGGACTCGGTCTGGCCATTCATTTCCAGCATCTCGCGGGCTTCTTCCTCGTCGAGTTCAACGAGGTCCGCCTCGAGCTTGGCGTCCAGGAAGATGCAGTCGGCGGGAGCAACCATGGCGCGCAGTTCTTCCTGCTTCTCCGCGCTGCCCAGGATGCCTTCATCTGCGTTGAAAACGTAGATGAACGGTTTGGCTGTGAGGAGGCTGAGCTCCTTCAGGTACTCCAGCTCCAGCTTGTCGCTCTTGATCGAGGAGAAAATGGTGTCCCCACGCTCCAGCACCGCTTGGGCGGCCTTGATGGCGTTGAGCTCGGCAGCCTCGCGCTTCTTGATCTTGATTTCTTTTTCGATGCGCGGGATGGCTTTTTCGATCGTCTGCAGATCGGCCAGGATCAGTTCGGTGTTGATGGTTTCCATATCGGAGCGCGGATCAACCTTGCCGTCAACGTGGACAACGTCGGGATCGTCGAACACCCGGATGACCTGGGCGATGGCCTCGGCTTCGCGGATGTTCGCCAGGAACTGGTTGCCCAGGCCTTCGCCCTCGGAGGCGCCCTTGACGATGCCCGCGATGTCCACGAAGGACACGGTTGCCGGCAGCTGCCGCTGGGAACCGAAGATTTCAGCCAGCTTTTGCAGACGAGGGTCCGGCAGGTTCACGACGCCGACGTTTGGTTCGATGGTTGCGAACGGGTAGTTCGCTGCAAGAACCTGGTTCCGGGTCAGTGCGTTGAAGAGGGTTGATTTGCCGACGTTGGGCAGTCCGACGATGCCAATAGTAAGAGCCACGAGCATTGATTCTACCCGCTAGCTGTAATTCCCACGGAGGTTGTGAACGCGGCTGATGGGGGTTTTGCCTCCG
>NZ_JAPDNV010000056.1:0-17196 GCF_026013155.1 Paenarthrobacter sp. PAE-2
CGCATTTGTGCGCGTTTTGAGCGCTCAAAACGCGCACAAATGCGACCCAGTTGGGCCGGTTTAGCGGGGGCCGAGGACGTAATACCGCAGGAAGGCGCCCACATCCACCAGTTCAGCGGGCTCGATCCTGTGCCCCATCCCGGGATACGTCCGGGCAGTCAGGGCGGTGTTGGCGTTGAGCCAGCCGTCGGTGTGTTCGATCGCTTCGTCATTGATCACGGGGTCGGCCTTGTCCCTGCCCCAGAAGAAGGGCGGCGGGGCATCGAAGGATTCGCTGAGGGCCAGGAGGTCGTTGTCCAGCACGAAACCGGACAGCCCAACCGTAGCCACGAATTGCTCCGGCTTCAGGCGCAGGAGGGTGCTGGCCATGGCCATGCCTTGGGAATACCCCAGGAGGCTGACGCTGCTGTGGTTGTTCCGGACGGTGTTGATCCAGTCGAACACCTTGTTGGTGGAGGAGATAACGTCCGCGAAGTCGTTGGTCAGGAAGTAGTCCAGCAGGAACCATCCGTAGTGGTCGCCAATGACTTTGGGTCCGCGCAAGGCAACGCAGGTGAACTCTTGCGGCAGGTGCGGGAAGAGTGCCGCCATCCGTTCCTCGCTGGTGCCGTAACCGTGCAGCATCACCAACAACGGCGTACCCGCGCGCTCGTTTTCCGGCTTCGACCAAACCACTGAATCCATGGGCATGAGCCTAGTAGACTGACCGCATGACTCCGCAGGAACTGGCCAACCTGGCCCACTTGCGGCGGGCCCGCGACTTCATCGATCGCGAGTACGCGCGGCCGTTGGACGTTCCCACCATGGCAGCCGGCGCCCTCATGTCGCCGGCCCACTTCTCGCGCCAGTTCAAGGCCGCTTATGGTGAATCGCCGTACAACTACCTCATGACCCGGCGCATTGAGCGGGCCATGGCGCTCCTCCGCGCCGGTGCCACCGTCACCGACGCCTGCATGGAGGTTGGCTGTACGTCCCTTGGTTCCTTCAGCTCGCGTTTCACGGAAATCGTGGGAATGCCGCCCAGCGAGTACCGCGCACTGGAACACAAGGCCGTGAAAGCCATGCCAAACTGCATCGCAAAGCAGCACACACGCCCGGCCAGGAACCCGCCCGCCGCCGCCCTCAAAAGCTGAGCAGGATCGAAGAAGCACGGCGTTCGCCGCTGCAATAGCGTGGGCCTCATGAACATTTCCCTGAAGTACGCACATGTAACTGTCACTGATATCGACGAGTCCCTGGCGTTCTACCGTGACGCGTTGGGCCTGCAGGTGAGGAACGACGTAGGCTCCGACGGGCAACGCTGGGTGACCCTTGGCAGCGACGCGCAGCCGGACTTGGAACTGGTCCTCTCGCCCCCGCATGCCGGCCGCTCCCAGGCCGACGGCGATGCCATCCAGGAACTCCTCACCAAGGGCGTCATGCCCATGCTGGTCTTCACCACCGATGACCTCGATGGCACGTTCGAGAAGCTCCGCGCGTCCGGCGCGGAAGTCCTGCAGGAGCCCATCGACCAGCCGTGGGGTCCCCGCGACTGCGCGTTCCGCGACCCCTCGGGCAACCTGATCCGCTTTAACCAAGGCTAAGCAGCCCGCTTCAGCGGGCGGTCAGCCCCGCTTCAGCGGGCGGTCAGCCCCGCGTCGGCGGGCCGGTCAGCCCCGCGTCGGCGGGCCGGTCACCCAGTGAGGAGGCCGGCGTCGGGCACTCCGTAGCGGTGCGTGGAATCAATGGCTTCCGTGACGACGTCGGCCAGCCGCAGCCCGCGGGCGTAGGCCTTTCGCTGGAGCCGCTCGCCCGTTCCGCGCCGGAGTATCGCCGACACTCCGGCGCGCGCGGGTTCGAGGTCGCCCGCGTCCGCGAGCGCCTCGTGGACGTGCGCCAGCAGCGCTTCGAGCACTTCGGCTGCCGGGTACGGACGCAGTTCCGCGGGATGCAGCAAGTGGTTCTCAACCCCAAAGCGGCTGGAGCGCCAGTTGGCCATGCGCAGCACGCTGGTGAAAACGCCCGACGGCGGAACCCCCTCGCGCCATTGCCTCGCCGACGTCTCTACCAAGGCCCGCGCAAGGACAGCAATGGTCAGGGCATCCTCGGCGTAAAGGCACACATCGGCGATCCGCAGCTCGACAGTCGGGTGTCCGCGCGAAAGCCGCGCGTCGAAGTAGATCATGCCCTCATCCAGGGGCACGCCCGTCTTGAGCAGCTCCTCCAGCACGGACCTGTAACCATGCTCGGAACCAAAGACGTCCATGGGGCCGGCAGTTGGCCACCTGTTCCAGATCTGGGTCCGGTAGCTGGCAAACCCAGTATCGACGCCCATCCAGAACGGGGAGTTGGCGCTGAGGGCGAGCAGCACGGGCAACCAGTGCCGCATGCGGTCAAGGACAGCTACGCCTTCTTCGGGGTTTTCGATGGAAACGTGCACGTGGAAGCCGCAGGTGAGCTGCTCACGGGAGACCAGCCCGAACTCCGTTCCCATGGTGGCGTACCGCTGGTTTCCCAAGGTGGGCGTCGCGTGGAATACCGGCGGCGTTGCCAGCGCCGCAACGCGGGCGCCCAAGGTCCGGGCGGCAGAATCCGCGAGTGCCCGGCCAAGGTGGATCTCCTCGCGCAACTGAACGGCCGAGGTACAGGGGCGGGAGTTCACCTCAATCTGTTCCTGTTTGAACTCCGATTTGAGCGTGGGCCCGTCATCCGGTTCTGTGGCCTCGAGGATTCCGTTGGCAAGGGCCAGCGGAGTCCCGTCCACAGGATCGGCAATGAGCAACTCTTCCTCTACGCCGAACGTACGCATGGCCACCCCTCCCCACCGGATACGTCTATAGAGCCGGCCTCATCCGACGTGCGGAACCTCCGTTTGAAAGCCGCAGCGGCAGTGCAGCACCTGGGTTTGCAGGTATACCTCCAACAAGCTTGGCCCGTCCGGGTCGTCAGTGTTCCGGGGCGCCTCAATGAATTGTTCGGCCGGGCGGCCCAAGGTCATGGGCTCACCGCAATGGGTGCAGCTGTACCAAAGACCGGTTGCGGTGGAAGAGAGGAATTCCGTCTGGATATGGGGGGCTAGCTCCGCCAAACGGACGGCGTGTGCGTAGAACGTATCGCACTCGCTGCAGGTGTAGCTGACTTCAACAATTTCGGATTGTTCCGGCGCGGCTTCAACCACGGTTTCAACAAAGATGTAGGAATCGGTATCGCAGACGGAGCACCAGGGACGTGATCCGGTGTCTCCAATCGCGGGTGTCGCCCCGGTGAGTCGTTTCGGGGCGGGAAGCGGGGAACCAAGCGTCATTGCCATTCTCCTTTATTGCAAACACCACCGGGGCCGGTGGTTTCCGACAACCGTCCCTTGCGGGACGCACTGAACAGCGTCGGGTGAAGCGATTGCTCCTGGAGGAGCTGCATGCAAAAGGCGGCGGATGCTAACTAAGGATTGCGCCGCACTACGGACCATCATTGCGAATGGTCCAAGGTCATGAGGCTCCAAGGGCTAGTGGCTTAACCCACCTATGAATCTAATTCAACAATGCGCGGCCTCACAAGGGATGGCGTCCGGAGTCCCCAGGTGCTAAGGCTCAAAGTGCGACACAGGGGCGGCACCAGCCACCGATTTGATGAGCGACTCGGCGATGTCGCGCAGCTTCTGGTTCCGCCCGTTCGACGCCTTCTTGAGAATCTCGAAGGCCTCTTCCTGGCTGCAACGGTTTTGACCCATGATGATTCCGCACGCGAGGTCGATCGCCGTTCTCGAAGACATCGCCTCGCGGAGGTCCTCCGCATGCTGCTGCCTGGTCCCGATTCGAACGGCCAGGCGCAAAGCCTTTTCGGCCTGGCTACCGTAAAGATCACAGCCCCGGATGATGGAGTCCGTGAAGATCCGGGCCTTGGGAGCGAAGAAGTTCAGGGCAGCCGTAGCACCCTCGTCCAGTTCAAGCGGAACGCAGAGGGCTGAGAGGTGACCGCGTTGGGCGATGACCGAGCAGTAATCTGCCCAGCGTTTTTCCGTTGACGTGTCGTGGACCAGCACGGTCTTGCGCTCCCGCATGGCGTGCAGGCACGGGCCGTCACCGTAAGCCTGCTGGACCTCGTCGATGAGGCGTGCTTCAGGGCTGCTTCCGGCGACGGTCAGGGCCTTGCGGCGTCGGCTCAAGGTCACCCCGCACAGAACTTCGATGCCAACTTCAGCCGAAACCGCCCCGGAGGAAAAGACTGCGAGTTCATTGAGGAACTCGTTCACGTCTTCGCTGTCGATCACCAGGTCCTGCAAGTGTTCGGCGACGGGGACGCCCGCTTCGCCACCGAGGAAGCCGGCTTCATCCGGAGCCGCAACATTGTTGGAAGACACCGCTCCATGCTGCATTTCATCCATGCTCCCATAGTAGGAGCGTCCGGTTCCGTGAGGTTAGGTGTTGGCAAAATCCTTGCATCTGCTGTGCGCCTATGTGCACAATCTAGCTACAGTCCGCGTTGACGGACCCGGCTTCACAGCTCATGCAGACGGGCGCCCAGCATCACTGTGCAAAGGTGCGTCCCATGCCCGCCCAGCCGGCTTCGAGAGTTCCCGACGAAGCGCATCAGCCTCCTGACGAGCCCCTGTGGTGTTCCCGGTGCGATTCCGACCAGTTCCTGCAGGTCAACTCGATCCAGTCGCACTACCCGCCCGCGCCCAACATGGTGAATGTCAGCTACGAATGCGCCGCGTGCCGCTACATCTACTCTCAGCTGGCCAGTGTCCAAAAGGTAGCCATCATCGTCAACCGCCCGGGCTCACCCCAAGGCATGTTGAAGTTCGGCGGCCAGTACCTCCACTGCGGGGAACCCATGAAAACACGCAGTTGCGAGCTTCGACGCATCGAGGCGACCTTGGCCCTGGGAAAGGGCCAGCCCCAGTCTTACGAGGTCCACCTCAACACACGCATCCTTGGGTGCAAATGTGGCTTCCGGATGGAGATTCCGGACTGAACCGGTCAAAAGGGAAGAGTGACATGCAAACAGAGAAGCGCAGGACAGAGCCACGGGTTGCCGGCTCCGAACCCCGGTCAGGGCTCAAGCACAAGCTGCCGGATCCGCCCGATCCGGACAACCTCCCCATCGACTATCTTGGAGCCGGCTGGGATTCCAGCAGCTTCCCCTCAGCGACACCCCGGACATTGCGGCCGCAGCACTACGTCCGTGGCCGGAGCACCAAGCCATGAGTGAAGCGCACGGAGAGGGTACTGCTGCGCGGAGTCCCGGACCGGAAGATCAACCCGCGCCAACGCGGGAGCCAGGTCACACTCCTGAGCCCGTTCCCCTCCCCGAGCCCGGCCCTCCGCCGGTTCCTGAGCCGACGCCGGAACGGGAACCCGGGGATTCGCCGCCGGAGTAGCTAAAGAAACGAGGTCACAACCGGCCGGGTTTTCCGGGTCGGCTGAGATGACCATTCATAACAACCCCTGGACCGGATCTTGGTAAATCCCCCAGTCAGGATCCGAAAGAGGGCATGTCGCACTACAGGGAGTGCGACATGCCCTCTGCTGCGTTCCCACACATTCCCACCTGTTCCCACCTGCGAATCTGTGTTTATGTGGCTTTACCCTTGACGAACCCACATAAACAAAGATAGAGTCAAGCAATTCCACATTAGTTGTGACAGTCATCACGGCAGTGGAACCAACGAATCAACCGACTCGAAGCTTTACGCAATGGAGGGTAAGTGTTCGCCGAAGAGCGCCAGCAACTGATCTCCGCACTCGTTACCGAGCGTGGACGGGTGAGCGTCACTGAGCTCGCGGACCGATTCAGCATCACCACCGAAACCGTCCGGCGTGACCTGGCGGCACTGGAAGTTTCAGGCAACCTCAGGCGCGTCCACGGCGGTGCAGTCCCGTCCGACAAGCTGAGCACGCGCGAAGAGAGCATCCAGGAACGCGCCATCAAGCGCAAGGCGGAAAAGCTGCGAATTGCCACTGCGGCGTTGGCCATGATCCCGGACTTTTCCTCGGGCAGCGTCCTTTTGGATGCCGGGTCCACCACGGAAACCCTGGCGGACCTGCTGGCCCAGCACCCCGCGGCGAACGGTTCGGACGAGCTTGTAGTCATTACGAACGCCATGCCCATCGCCGGCAAACTCTCCACCGTCGCCGGAATCTCCCTGCAGGTTCTTGGCGGTCGGGTCCGCGGCCTGACGCAGGCCGCCGTCGGGCAGTCCACCGTGGAGGCGGCCCTCCGCCTCCGCCCTGACATTGCCTTCATCGGCACCAACGGCATCCACGCCGGGTTCGGTCTCAGCACCCCCGACCCGGAGGAGGCCGCCGTCAAGGCCGCCTTCGTTACCTCGGCCCGCCGCGTGGTAGCCCTCGCCGACTCTTCCAAGCTGGACACGGAGACCCTGGTCCAGTTCGCCACCCTGAAGGATGTGGACACGTTGATAACTGACAACGAACCCCCTGCCGATCTTGCAGCTGCCTTGGCAGAGGCCGGCGTTGACGTGGTGGTCGCATGATCGTCACTTTTACGGCGAATCCGAGCCTGGACCGCACCGTGGAACTTCCCGCGGCGCTTGCCCGGGGCGAGGTACAGCGCGCCCTCCACGTCCACCAGGAATCCGGCGGCAAAGGCGTGAACGTTTCCCGCGCCCTGGTGGCGTCGGGACTCGAAACTGTCGCCGTTCTCCCCGGCGCCGATGCGGATCCCGTCCTTGCCGGACTTCACGACGCAAAAGTTCCGTATGCGGCCCTGCCCATCGGCCAGGCACTGCGCAGCAACGTCACGCTCACCGAGCCGGACGGCGTCACCACAAAGATCAACGAGCCCGGCCCGGAGTTGAGCGACGAACAGCAGGAGGCCCTGATCGGGTTGCTGCTGGACCGCTCCCGTGGCGCCAGCTGGGTGGTCCTCGCCGGTTCGCTCCCACCAGGAGTGCCGGCTGATTACTACGCCACAATTGCACGGCGGCTTCGCTCCCGCGCCGATGGCACGGAAGCTCCCGGCATCGCCATCGACTCCTCAGGAGCGCCGCTGGCCGCTGCCGTGAAAGCCGACGCCGCGGGAAAGCCTGACCTCCTCAAGCCCAACGCCGAGGAACTTGCGGAACTCGCAGCCGCAGCAGGCTTCGCAAGTGTCTCCACGGCTGAGGAACTCGAAGCGGACCCGGCCAAGGCGGCACAAGCAGCCGCCGCCGTCGTCGAAAGCGGTGTGGGCGCTGTCCTCGCAACGCTTGGGTCCAAGGGCGCCGTCCTTGTGACCGCAGAAGGTGCGTGGCTGGCCACGCACCCGCCCATCCAAGCAGTCAGCACAGTAGGTGCCGGCGACTCGTCCCTTGCCGGCTACCTGCTGGCTGCAACCCAAGGCCGTTCCCCTCAGGACTGCCTTCGTCAAGCCGTGGCACATGGTGCCGCTGCCGCATCGCTGCCGGGCTCCACTGTCCCGGCAGTCCACCAGACAACCCCAGACGCCGTAACCATCACGGCCCTCCAGAAGGACTAACAGTGACCCAGCTGATCACACCCCAATTGGTCACCCTCGACCAGAACCTGGGCGACTCCCCCGCCGACGTCATCCGCGTCCTGGCCGGCAAGGTTGCCGTCTCCGGCCGGGCTTCCGAAGTGGAGGGCCTCTTTGCCGATGCCTTTGCCCGCGAGCAGAAGACTGCAACCGGCGTACCAGGCGGGATTGCCATTCCGCATTGCCGCTCGGCAGCTGTCACCGAGCCTGCCCTGGCCATGGCACGCCTCGCCCACAAAGTGGACTTTGGCGCCAAGGACGGCCCTGCGGACTTGATCTTCTTCATCGCAGCCCCGGACGGCGCGGACCAGGAGCACCTGAAGCTTCTCTCCAAGCTCGCCCGCTCGCTCATCAAGAAGGACTTCACGGCCGCACTGCGCGCTGCATCCTCTGAGCAGGAGATCGTTGAGCTCGTTGACGGCGCCCTTGCTGACAAGCCAGCTGCGCACGCTGCTCCGGCACCTGCTGCAGCGGCGGCACCTGCCGCCGCTGAAAGCACGACGGCGGCTCCCGGACCCAAGCGCCTCGTGGCCGTCACCGCATGCCCCACTGGAATTGCGCACACGTACATGGCAGCCGACTCGCTGGTTGCCGCCGCACAGGAGGCCGGCATAGACCTGCAGGTGGAGACCCAGGGTTCCTCCGGCGCCAAACCGCTGGACCCGGCAGTGATTGCTGCGGCAGACGCAGTGATTTTCGCCGTCGACGTCGACGTTCGCGGCAAGGAGCGCTTCGCCGGCAAACCGGTCATCAACGCGCCCGTCAAGCGTGGCATCGACGAGCCCGCCAAGATGGTGCAGGAAGCCCTCGCGGCCGCCGACGATCCACACGCACGCCGTGTTCCCCACTTCGGTGCAGAGGAGCAGGCCGAGCGCGAGGCCGAAGAGAAGGGTGAGCACATCGGCCAGAAGCTGAAGCGTGCGCTTCTGACCGGTGTCTCCTACATGATTCCGTTCGTCGCCGGCGGAGGTCTCTTGATCGCCCTTGGGTTCCTGCTGGGCGGCTACGACATCACGGCCGTGGCGGACAAGGTGGTGCTGGAGAACAACCTCGGCAACCTGCCCGAAGGCGGCCTGGCCATCTACCTCGGCGCTGTGGCATTCAAGATCGGCGCCCTTTCCATCGGCTTCCTGGTGCCTGCACTGGCCGGTTACATCGCCTACGGCATCGCCGACCGTCCCGGTATTGCGCCCGGCTTCACGGCCGGTGCCGTGGCAGGGTTCATGGGAGCCGGGTTCCTTGGCGGCCTTGTGGGCGGCCTTCTGGCGGGCGTCGTGGCCCACTGGATCGGCACGTGGCAGGTACCCCGCTGGCTCCGTGGACTCATGCCGGTGGTCATCATTCCGCTGCTCGGATCCATCGTCGCTTCCGGCCTGATGTTCCTCGTACTCGGCGGTCCCATTAAGAACCTGACGGACGGCTTGAACGCATGGCTCTCCGGCATGACCGGCGCATCGGCTGTGGTCCTTGGCATCATCCTCGGCCTCATGATGTGCTTCGATCTTGGCGGGCCCGTCAATAAGGTGGCCTACTCCTTCGCAGTTGCCGGACTGGGTGCGGGCGCAGTTGCCAACCAGGCTCCGTGGCAGATCATGGCAACCGTGATGGCTGCCGGCATGGTTCCGCCGCTGGCAATGGCACTCGCCACCCTGATCGACAAGAAGCGCTTCAGCCTGGCCGAGCGGGAGAACGGCAAGGCGGCCTGGCTGCTGGGTGCCTCGTTCATCTCCGAAGGCGCCATCCCGTTCGCAGCCGCCGACCCGCTCCGCGTCATCCCCGCCAGCATGGTGGGCGGCGCACTGACCGGCGCCCTGTGCATGGCAACCGGAGTGACGTCCCAGGCTCCGCACGGCGGAATCTTCGTCTTCTTCGCCATCGGAAACCTGCCGATGTTCGTCATTTCGATCCTTGCGGGCACCGTGGTCACCGCCCTCATCGTCGTGGCCCTCAAGCGCTGGGCCGTCCGCAAGCCGGCTGAGGACGAGGCCGAAGCAGTTCCCGCAACCGTCTAAACGTCCCCAAACCACCAAGGAGTAAGAAATGACCGAACGCACCGCCACCATTGCCAGCCGTGTGGGCCTCCACGCCCGCCCTGCGGCCATCTTCGCCGAGGCTGCCGGCGAGCTCGACCTTGAGGTGACCATCGCCCGCCAGGGAGAGCCTGCCGACGAAGCCATGGACGCTGCCAGCATCCTTTCGCTCATGAGCCTTGGTGCCGAGCACGGTGACGTGGTGGTTCTTCGCGCTGAGGGTGAGGGCGCAGATGCTGCCTTGGAGAACCTCGTGAAGATCCTCGAAACGGACCACGACGCCTAAGGCACACCTCATGACCAAGAAGCCTGGCCGTACCCGGAAGGGTGCGGCCAGGCTTCTTTCTGGTCTTCAGCGACAGTCAGTCAGCTTTGCTTCGCAATCAGGAACTCGGCAATGGAGGGCTCGGTGGGCTTCACGTCCATGAGTTCGCCGGACAGATATGCCTCCACGACCCGCGGGTCCACGTAAGACGTCCGCGCGACTGTAGGTGTGTTGCCGAGCAACTCCGCCGCCTCCTTCATGGCCCTCACCAATGCCTGCGGACGGGTCATGGTGCCTTCCGTTTTCAAGAGGCATAGCGCCGCTGCTGCGGTCCCCTTCCACGTGCGGAAGTCCTTGGAACTGTAGGCCTCCCCCGCGATGCTGCGGAGGTACTCGTTGACCATGGAACCGTCCAAGGGAACCCACGAGCCGTTGGCCTTGTAAGCCAACAGCCGCTCCTTGCCCGGCCTGCGTGAGAGAGGCTCGAGGAAGGCAGCCAATGCCGGGTCATTGATGGAGGTGTCCCACCACTGGCCACTCTTGCCGGGAAATTTCAGGCCGACGGCGTTTTCCTTGACGCGCGCGTGGCGGCAGCGCAGGGTTGTCAGCCCGTAGGACCCGTTCTGCTTCATGTAGCTTTCGGATCCGATCCTCAATGCCCCGAGGTCCATGAGACGGACAGCGGCCGCCAGGGTTTGCTGCCTGGGATCGGAGGTGTCTTTCAAGTGCAGCGTCACTGCACGGCGGATGGACGGGAAAGCAGAGCCCAGTTCGGCTGCGCGTTGGAACTTCTCGTTGTCCTTACGCTCCCGCCACCGGGGGTGGTAGATGTACTGGCTTCGTCCGGCCGCATCCACTCCGGTGGCTTGGATATGCGCGTTTTCGTAGGGGCTGATCCAGACGTCGGTCCATGCAGGAGGGATCGCCAGCGCATTGATGCGCTGGCGATCCTCTTTGTCCAGCAATGTCCCATCGGGATGCCGATAGCTGAACCCTTTTCCGGAGCGGCGTCGCACGATGCCCGGCTTGGAAAGATCACTCCGCCGTAGCCTGACCATGGTTGCTCCGCCTGTCCGGTTGGGGCCTTTATTTGTGGTTCGTTGTTTATGCTTCGTCCGGGTCTGTCACGCTGGCGTTGGCGCCCATGATTTCGGCGTTGATCATCCAGACCAGCTGCTCAAGGCGGGCGATGAACCCGTGGAGGAGGTCCGCCGTCGTGGGGTCTTCCTCGTCCACTTCGTCGTGCACGTCGCGCATGGTCTGGACTGCCCGCTCCACACGTTGGGTAACCAGCTTGACCGCGTCCTTGGTGTTGACCAGGCCGCCTGGGAACTCTTCCAAGCGGGTGCCCTTGGCGATCGTGGCGCTACGGCCGTCCGGCAGCGCGTGCAGGGCACGCATGCGCTCGGCGGTGTCGTCGGCGAACTGGCGGGTGGCGAGGACCAGCTCGTCCAGCTGGAGGTGAAGGTCCCTGAAGTTCTGCCCAACGATGTTCCAGTGGGCCTGCTTGCCCTGGAGCTGGAGCTCGATGAGGTCTGTCAGGACGACCTGAAGGTTATCTGCGAGCTGCTGTGACGCTTTCATGTGTTCCTCTCTTTGACGGCCATATGAACGACAAACCGAAACCGCCAACCGCTCTGCGGAAATCGGTCAATCGTCAGGTGACGACTTCAATAAGACTTTCATAAGGATGCTTAGTAGTACAATGGAGAGTGTCGCTGTTCACAACTGGCGAACTTCGCACCAGCGAGGCCCGGTTTTCGACCGACGACACTGGCACCTTGGAAGCTGGAGGAGTTTTCAGGTACCGGCATAACTCAATCGAAGTAGCAAGAATGCATAGTCAGGAACCCGGAAAATTGTCATTTCAGGGTTCACGCAGAAAGGAATGTGCTGACCATGAACACGCTTCTGATCATTGCTGGTGTTGTCGCAATTGTTTTTCTTTTGGTGGGCGGTTTTTCCTCGGCCCTCAACTGGCTCCTCTGGGTAGGCATCGTCCTCCTGGTAGTCGCAGCCATCGGATGGCTTCTCAGCTTCATGTCCGGACGTCGGGGTCACACCGTTTAGGCGTACGCCACCATCCATCCACACCGGCTTTGGGGTGCCGGAAAGCCTTGAACATCCATCTATCGCGAGGGCTGTTCCAGCAGCAGCGCAGCTGACTGCAGGGGCAGTCCTCCGGCGCACTATACCCGCTGGAGGTGCCTGAATGGCAGAGTCCGATCCGGTCGCCCGCAGCGGCAGGAATGAATCCACCGAAGAGCGGATGGACCGCAACTGGATGGAGCTGATCCAGGAACTGCGCGTCCTGCAAACAGGCGTGCAAATTCTGGGCGGCTTCCTCCTGACCCTGCCGTTCCAGGAACGTTTTAATGAACTCGATGACTGGCAGACCACCCTCTACCTCTGTAACGTCCTCGTTGCTGCACTGACCACCATCCTCATAGTGATGCCCGTCAGTGTGCACCGGCGTCTCTTCCGCAGAGGCCTGAAGGCCACCCTCGTGTCCAATGCGGATCTGGTGACCAAACTTGCCCTGGGCGGCGTGGCCCTGCTGATCGTGGGCTCGGCCGCGCTGGTTTTCGATGTGACAATAGGGCGCACCGCAGGCCTGGTCACCGGCGGAACCATTATTTTGATTGTCCTGGTCATCGTTGTGGGAATGCCTTTCTGGATTCTTCGACGCGCCGTGCACAACAACAACGGGAACTCCCCCCAGGAGTGAGTCATGCTCAAACCGACCAAGCACTCCGAACCGTCAACCGACGCCCGTCCCCATCGGAATTGGCTGAAGGACCACGGCCTGCTGCTTGCCAACACGGGCCTGTTCGTCGCGTTCCTGGGCGGCATGATCATCTCCGGGGCGAAGACTTACAGCGAAGAGCAGCAAACCCACGGAGGATCCCCGGTAGGCATCCTTGAATACATCACCACCGGCGACTTCGTCGAGGCCGTCTTTGAAAACTGGGAGTCCGAGTTCCTGCAGATGGCCATGTACGTGGTCCTCACGGTCTTCTTGTTCCAACGTGGTTCCTCGGAATCAAAGCCCGTGGACAAGCCTGCTCCGCAGGACGAAGATCCCAGAGCTGCTGGAAAGTCAACCAAAGCCCCGTGGCCTGTGCGCCGGGGCGGCTGGGTACTGAAGGTTTACGAGCACTCCTTGTCGGCGCTTCTTGGCGTCCTGTTCCTGGCTTCCTTCACGCTGCATGCCATCGGCGGCACGTCCGCCTACAACGAAGAACAACTCAGCCACGGCCAAGCCACTGTATCCGTCTGGGAGTACCTCGGCTCCAGCCAGTTCTGGTTCGAGTCATTCCAGAACTGGCAAAGCGAATTCCTGGCCGTGGCTGTACTGGTGGGAGCTTCCGTCTACCTCCGTGAACGCGGCTCTCCCGAATCCAAACCCGTTGCCGAACCGCACTACGAAACCGGTGCCTGACAAACGCAGTTGCCCCCAAAGAAAGGATCAGCATCATGCCGGAAAAGAAGAATCCAAGCCTGAAGGATCCGGAGCTTTACGAAGAACTCCGCGATGACGGGGCTTCCAAGGAAAAGGCCGCGCGGATTTCCAATGCCGCTGCCGCCAAGGGACGGAAGGAAGTGGGACGCAAGGGAGGGAAGTCCGGCGACTACGACGATTGGACCGTGGACAAACTCAAGTCCCGTGCCAAGGAACTCGGATTGAAAGGGTATTCGGACAAGAAGAAATCCGAACTCATTTCAATGCTGCGGAATCACTGACCCCAACCCATGTAAGTAGCAGCTGATGCCGTTTTGGGCGTTCAAAACGGCATCTACTGCGACTTAGTTGGGAGAGGCCAGGGAAGACGACGTCGGATCACGCCTTCTTCTTGGCCCGCGCCTTTGGCTTACTGGCTGTTTTGGTCGATGTGCTGGCTTTGCCGGCGGCAGCCTCGTCGTCGGACGCTTTTTCCTTGCCGCGCTTTTTGTCCAGGCTCCGCTTCAGCGCTTCCATCAGGTCGATGACGTCGCCGCCCTCGGCTTCGCCTTCCGTGGCGCCGAAGGTGGCCTCCGTATCCAATGCCTCGCCCTTTTCAAGCTTGGCTTCAATCAACGTTCGGAGCTGGACCTGGTAATCGTCGGTGTATTCATCGGGATCGAAGTCGTGCGCCATGGACTCGACCAGCGCGGACGACATCTCCAATTCCTTGTCCGAAATCTTGATATCGGTTTCAAGGGAGGGGAACTTGGCTTCCCTGACCTCATCTCCCCACAGCAGCGCCTGCAGCAACAGGACGTCGCCACGCACACGCAGTGCTCCCAACCGCGTCTTCTGGCGGAGGGCGTACTGGACAATGGCGATCCTGTCCGTGTCTTCCAGCGTTTGCCGCAGGAGCATGTAGGCCTTGGGGGACTTGGAATCCGGTTCGAGGAAGTAGCTTCGCTCATACATGATCGGGTCCAACTGTTCGGCAGGGATAAACTCCACTACCTCGATTTCCCGGCTGTTCTCTTCAGGCAGCGATTTCAGTTCCCCTGCCGTAAGGACTACGGTTCGCCCTTCTTCTTCGTAGGCTTTATCAATGTCCTCATAAGCCACAACTTCACCGCAAATTTCGCATTTGCGCTGGTAACGAATCCGTCCGCCGTCTTTGTTGTGCACTTGGTGAAGGCTTATGTCATGGTCCTCCGTGGCACTGTAGAGCTTGACTGGTACGTTGACCAGACCGAACGCGATAGATCCCTTCCAGATGGCCCTCATGAACCCAGTCAACAGCACAAGGCAACGGAGGAGAAGAGGTGGCAGGAAAGCAGAAGGAGCGTGTCGTCGTTGAGGGTCATGAGCTGACCCTCACGAACCTGGGCAAAATCATTTACCCGGAGACCGGCACCACCAAGGCCGAGGTGCTGGCCTACTACGCCGCGGTTGCCCCTTACCTGATCCCCGCGGCGGCCAACCGGCCCGTGACGCGCAAGCGCTGGGTGAACGGCGTTGGAACAGCAGAAAACCCGGGCGAGGTGTTCTTCCAAAAGAACCTGGAAGACTCGGCGCCCAGGTGGATTCCGCGGGTCACCATTCACCATTCTGACCACGCCAATGTCTACCCCATGGTCAACAACCTCGCCACGTTGACGTGGATGGCGCAGATCGCGTCATTGGAAATCCACGTACCGCAGTGGCAGGTGGACCCCGCAGGCAATCCGTTGCGCCCTGACCGCTTTGTCCTCGACCTCGACCCCGGGCCGGGCGCCGGCCTGCCTGAATGCGTTGAAGTTGCCCGGCTGGCCCGGTCCATCCTTCAGGACATGGGCATGGAGCCGGTGCCGGTCACCAGTGGCAGCAAGGGCATCCACCTCTACACGGGCTTGGAGGGCACGCTGAAGTCCGATCAGGTCTCCGCCTTCGCTCACGAACTTGCCCGGGCCTTGGAAGCGGACCACCCGGCGTTGGTTGTGAGTGACATGAAGAAGTCCCTCCGCAAGGGAAAAGTCCTGGTTGACTGGAGCCAGAACAGCGGCAACAAGACCACGATTGTCCCGTACTCTCTGCGCGGCAAGGCGCACCCCACCGTCGCCGCCCCGAGGACCTGGGCGGAACTCGAAGACCCGGACCTGGACCACCTCGACTACACCGAAGTGATGGAACGGGTCAGTACTGGCCAGGACTTCTTCGCGCCGATTTCCGGCCGGCACCTCCCGCCGCACGGTGAAAACGACGACGTCGGGAGGCCGGGTTCCGCGTCATCGGATGCGAACCCGGGTGGTCGGGAGAAGCTGACGGTGGAGGGCCGCCTGTCCAAGTACGTAGGAATGCGTGATCCGGGCAAGACCCCGGAACCTTTCCCGTCGTCGTCCGGTCCTTCCGCAGGCGACGCGTCCCGGAGGTCGTCCGAACAGCCCAAGCCCGGAGACCCTGCCCCGCCCGGCGGTATCTTCGTCATTCAGGAACACCACGCCCGGCGATACCACCTGGACCTGCGCCTGGAGCGGGACGGCGTGCTGGCCTCGTGGGCGCTGCCGCGCGGCGTCCCGGAGACGCCGGACCGGAACAACCTTGCCGTGCATACCGAAGACCACCCCATGGAGTACGCCGATTTCGCGGGAGTCATCCCCAAAGGCGAGTACGGCGCAGGGACCATGACCATCTGGGACCGCGGCGAATATACGTGCGAGAAGTGGCGCGAAGGCAAGGAAGTGATCGCCACCCTCACGGGAGAACCCGGCGGTGGCTTGGGCGGGACAAAGCGGTTCGCCCTCATCAACACCGGCGACCGTTGGCTCATCCACCTCATGAAGGAACAGCCCGGAGGCCGCAGGGCGCCGAAAGCGGCACCAGAACCACCGGCGACGCCCGCCGCCAAGCGGCCATCCGCCGTCGAGCCCCGACCCAAAGCCGAGGCTCAACCCAAACCTGGACCGATGCAGGACTACGCGCCGATGCTGGCGACGTCGGGCACCACCGATGACCTGCACGGAGGTGACTGGCTCTACGAACTCAAATGGGACGGCATCCGCGCCATCATCACCGGAACCGAAGGCAATATCCGGCTCATAAGCCGCAACGGAAACGACCTCACAGCCACCTACCCCGAGCTGACCGACCGATCCTGCTGGCCAGAGGGCGACTTCGTTGCAGACGGCGAAATCGTAGCCCTCGGGAAAGGTTCGCGGCCCGATTTCGGCCTGCTCCAGCAACGCATGAACCTCGTCAAAGCCGGGGACATTGAGCGGGCCCGGGCTTCGGTTCCCGTGCAACTGATGCTTTTCGACCTGCTGTACGACGACGGCGCGGACCTCACCGGGCTACCCTTCCGCGGCCGGAGGGAGCGGCTCGCAGCCTTTGCCGAACGCCTGGCTGGCGGTTGCCCGCTTCATTTATCCGAGGTACTGGACCATGATGTGGACGACCTCCTGCATGTGGCGTCCGATCTCAAACTGGAAGGCGTGATGGCCAAGAAGGCCGGGAGCCGCTACTCCCCCGGGCGGCGCAGCAGGGCGTGGATCAAGCTGAAGCTCGAACAGAGCCAGGAGGTAGTGGTTGGCGGCTGGCGTCCCGGCGCGGGAGCCCGGAGCGGAACGTTCGGCTCGCTCCTCCTGGGGGTCCCCCGTGACGGGAAGCTGCATTACGTGGGACGGGTAGGCACCGGGTTTAAGGACTGGCAGCTGAAGGAGATCATGGGCAAGCTCGAGGCCCGTGCCGCAGAAGAATCGCCCTTCCTGGATATTCCGCGCGAGGATGCCGCCGGCGCACGGTGGGTGGATCCGGAGATGGTGGCTGAGGTGACTTTCGGGGAGTGGACCGGCCCGGGCCGTTTGCGGCACCCGGTGTGGCGGGGTTGGCGGCCGGACAAGTCTCCTGAGGACGTGAACCAGCCCAACTGACTGGCAATAGGGGTTGTTCTGAGCGCTTCGAATCATGCGGTGATCGCAACACCTGATTATTGAAGGGTGTCGATTGCC
>NZ_JAPDNV010000057.1:0-16404 GCF_026013155.1 Paenarthrobacter sp. PAE-2
TGGCTTTGGGGGCTTCTTTCCAGATCACGGGTGTGCCGGTGGCGCCGTTGGGTGATGGTGGGCAGTCGAGGGTGAGGCATCCGGGGTCCACGGTGTCGGGCCCGTCGGCGCGGCAGTGGGTATCGGCCATGTACTGATTCGGATCAGCGTCCGCAGCAGCGGCTCCGTTTCCGCTGGAAAGCTGCGAGGCCAACTGGCCGGTTTCGGGATTCATAGTGAAACGCGCGTTGAGGTCTATTCCTCGGTCACCGGCGTTATTTTCGGCCCACACGTCGTCTGCGGCGGCCCGGCCGCCTAAAGCAGTGTGTGCTGCCGCGGACAATACGAGCGCTGCGATGCAGACGGCGATGAATTTCCACCTAAGCAATGACGCCAAGGTCCACTACTTTCCATCCGTCATCTACGTAGTCGGCAAAGAACGCGAATGCGTCATTGGAGGCCTCTGAGGCTTCCCGCCCAGTGGTTCCATCGGCGTTGTAGTACTTGATTTCCTCCTGAATTACCTGCACCGTTGCTACCTGTGGGCCCGGTGCTCGCACCCAGAAAACCTCTACGCTTGGGACCGTGATTCGGCCTCCTTCGAGCCATCTGTTGTTCCTGTAACCGTCGTTTCCAGACTCCTGTAAGGCCATGCATAGCCTGCAGTCAGGTGTGAAGAGCGGAAGCCAGCCGGACATGTCGCCTGTTTCGTCCACGTATGACAGCTGCGCGTACCAGTACCTAACAAACGCCTCCAGCCCCTCCCTCGAGTTCTCCTTCGCCAGGTCAGGCATGACGGGCACCGGTACGTTCTCGGCCTTGCCCTTAGCATCAGCCGGCTTGTAAACACCTGCGGAAGGAGCGCCAGCAGACCCGGAATCAGAAGCTGCGGGCGCAGGGGCACCGGTCGCCGTAGCGCTGGAGGTGGGTTCCGCCGTCGTCGTGTTTGGTGGGGAGGGGGTGCCGCCTTGGCAGCCCGTCAGCAACAGAGTCGCGGCCAGCGCGAGGCCGGCCCCGCGAAGGCGGGCAGGGGCGAACAAATCGGTTGGGTGGTATGGCATGCAGAATCCCCCGGAAGCAGGTTGGCGTAGTGTCGGCCAGTCTAGGCAGCAGCCCCTAATGGAATCACGGCGGGATTTCCCATATGTGGATAACTCGGACTCTGTTCAGGGCGGGGCGTCGGGCGTAGTCTTGCCCTCGCCTGCTCGTCATCGCAATAGTCCAAACGGGGTGCATCATGGCCGGAACCAGCCGTTCAAGAAAGTCCACGCTGGCAGGGATTCTGGTGGCAGCGGCCATGGCGCTCGGGGCGTGCGCCATCCCCTTACCCCTTCCGCAGGGAACTCCTGCGGCCGCGGAGTCTGCCGCGTCCAGTCCGGCGCCGGCGGCTGACCTGCCCTCTCCCGCGCCCTCTGCTATGCCCTCTGCGGAGGCCAGTGCTACGGGCCCCGGAGTGGACGGGAACTACGGCCAGTTCCCGTCGTTGTCCGAGGCATGCCTGGCAGTCAGCGCCACCATGCTCAGCGTGACGCTCCTGCCGTTGGCGGCACTCGCGGGTGGAAATCCCGAAGACTTGCAGAAGGCCCGGCAGGAATTGTCCCAATTGGAGGACAAGGTGCCCGGAGAATTGAAGCCGGCATTTGAAAAGCTGCGTGATTACACGGAATCTGCAGGTAGTGATTTCAGCAAATTCGGGGAGCCGGAATTCGAGGAGCTTTTGAAGCCGATCGAGCTCTGGATGGACAAGAACTGCAAGTAGCGACGCCGCGCACATACTTCTCTCACAAAGCGTCGGGGGCAGGCGCTAGGGTGGTATCCAAGAGAAGGGGAGTGCTCATGCCAGACCAGAGCGTGCCCGGTCAAAGCGTGCCGGAACACAACGTGCCCGATCACAACGTCCAAATGAATCCCGTGCCTGAGGGCGCCATTCCCGGTACGGGCCGCACCATCATCTCCGAGGCCGCCGTCGCCAAAGTGGCCGGCATCGCCGCCCGCGCGGTGCCGGGCGTGTACTCCTTGGGCTCAGGTCCCTCCCGTGCGCTCGGTGCCATCCGTGATGCCGTGGGCAGCTCGGACCACGCCGCCGGCGTCCGCGCCGAAGTGGGCGAAACCCAAGTGGCTGTGGACATCAACCTGGTGGCCCTCTACGGGCACCCGCTCCACGGCGTAGCCAACCAGGTACGCGCGGCTGTATACCGTGCCGTCGAGGAACTGGTGGGCCTGCAGGTCATAGAGGTCAACGTCGAAATCACGGACGTCTATATAGCCCCGCCACAAAAACCAACCACTGCCAAGGCGGTCACGGTGGATAAGGAGGTACTCCAATGAGCATGACAGTTGTGGGTATCGCTATAGGCGCTTTCGTGGCGTTCATGTCATTCCAGTTCGGATTCTGGGGATTTGTTATTTCGCTGCTGTTCATGGGCATTGGTGCCCTCCTGGGGCGCGCAGCTGACGGCAAGTTGGATCTCCGCAGCGTCCTCGATGCCATCACCGGCCGGCGCTCGTCCTCATGAGCGTGGCTGAGGCTGTGGACACCACCACCAGCCTGGCCGGCCACAACCGGATCAGCACCCAGGCTCTGACATCGTTGGCGCAGGCGGCGGCCGCCGAGGCTCTCGGCGTCCCTGCGTCGGACATCCGCGCTGATTGGGCGGACGACGACGGCCTGCTGGCTTTGTCCATCGTGGCACCGATCAGCGTCCCCGCCTTAAGCGAAGTTCTTCGCCAACCCCAGCGGGTCCAAGGGTTCGGCGGTTCCATCTGGGACCGGGCAGTCGCCGCCAAAGCGAGCATCCTTGACAGTGTCATGCGGCTCAGCGGCTCGCAGCTGAGCCGTGTGGACATCAGGATCAGTGGGGCCCACGTCACGGAAGGGGGCCGGGTCAAGTGACCCAGGATCAGGAAACGGAAGCGCCCATGTTGGCGAACCAACCTCCGGAAACACCGCCTGTAGCCGGTGAAGACGCAACAATGAGCCAGATCCTGCGCAGGGAAACGCACTCATCGAGGGCCGGTGCGTCGGGAATCGCAGCCGTGCTGGTGATTCTGCTGTGTGTCTACGCGTTGCTGGAAGCGGGCGTTCGCGCAGTGGGCCAACCGCCTTGGCTCGTCGATCCCGGTACGGCAGCCGAACGCATCATCGCCCTTCCCGCCGGCATCTCTCCACTCCTCCTGGGCGCTGGCGGGGCAGTTGTCGCCATGGTGGGCCTGTACTTCTTCCTCCACGCAGTTCTTCCCGGCCGACGCGCCAGGCACCTGTTACGGGACCCGAGGATCGCCGTCGTCGTTGATGATGAGGTGCTGGCCTCTGCTCTGGCGCGCCGTGCGCGGCTGGCAGCGAACGTCACCCGGGAACAAGTGATGGTGGTGGTCTCGCAGCGCCTGGTGGTGGTTAATGTGCGTCCGACGTCGGGCAGCAGGGTCAGTGAGGAAGCCGTCCTTGCCGCTGTCCAAGCCGAGTTGGAAGAAATGTCACCCGTGCCCATGCCCGCCGTCCGGGTCAACCTGGGCACCTCGGGGGTGATCGGCGCATGAACGGAACACCCCGGGCCCTGAACCGCATCCTGCTTTTCATCATTGGTGCGAAATTGTTGGCTATCGGCCTGCTCCTGGTGCTGTTGGCCACTGTTCCCGCGGTCGCCGAGTGGTGGCACGGCTGGGCCGGATCCGTGTGGGCCGGAACTGAGGATGCCTTCCGGCGGACGCGTTTTCCCGGCCGCGAGGAGAGCTGGCTCTGGATTGTCGCGGGCTTGGTGCTCGTTGTGGTGATCGTGGGGATGGTCGCCTGGCTTGCGCAGCAGGGCAAGGGACGGGCCAACCTGTTGGTAGCCGGCGGCGACGACGACAGCCAGGTTGCAGGGGAAGTCCGGATCGGCGGTGGCGTGGCTGAGCAGGCACTCCGGGCCGCGTTGTCGGACCGGCCTGACCTTGCCGGGGCCTCGGTTGCCACCTACGAGTACAAGGGTCAACCTGGTCTGCGCATCCGGGTTCAACCGAGGCAAGGGGTTGCGCCGCACCTTCTGGCCGCGGAGATCTCGCAGATGGTTGAGGCGTTGGACCTTGTGATCGGCAAGAAGACGCCTGTCCTGGTCCACATGGTCTCCGGAGCGCGCGCTAAGTTCACCAAGGCTGAGCGCGTGCGCTGAATCTTGCCCCAAGTTGCCCTACCCTGCGTTGCCTGGGTGAGGTGCTACCGGGGGGCATTCCCTTAAATCTGGCGGCCAGGTAGACAGGAGGTTCCGATGGCTGTGAGTTCCGCTGGAACAGCGGCTAAAACCGTTCCCGACGCCCCGGTGTTGTCCGACGTCATGGCGGAGTTGGCTGCGCTGGAAGAACCGAGGCAACGCGAAGTCAATGAGAAACACGGCGACGACCACGGGGTCAATCTCAGCAAACTGCGGGCCGTTGCAAAGCGGCTGAAGACCCAACAGGATCTTGCCCGGGAGCTATGGGCTACCGGCGACACCGCGGCCCGGTTGCTGGCATTGTTGATCTGCCGGCCGAAGGCTTTTGACCGCGGGGCACTGGACCGGATGCTGCGGGAATCCCGCACTCCCAAGGTGCAGGACTGGCTCGTGAACTATGTGGTGAAGAAGAGCCCGCACGCCGAGGACCTCCGCAGTGTCTGGTTCGCTGACCCGGATCCTGTGGTGGCAAGTGCCGGGTGGGCGTTGACCTCCGAGCGCGTCGTCAAGAAACCTGAAGGCCTGGATTTGGAGGGTCTCTTGGACATCATCGAGGCACGCATGAAGGGCGTTCCGGACCGGTTGCAGTGGGCCATGAACCAGTGTCTAGCCCAGATCGGCATCGAGCACCCGGAGCATCGCGCCCGGGCCTTGGACATCGGCGAACGCCTGGAGGTCCTGAAGGACTACCCGACTCCGCCCAACTGCACGTCGCCTTTTGCGCCCGTTTGGATCAACGAGATGGTGCGCCGCAAGTCGCTGTAGCCTCCGCGGGGAGCCACCCTTGCCGGGTCAACCCCTGTTGCGTTGCATCATCCGGTACGTCAGTTCAGCCAGGAGTTCCTCGTCGGAGAGGTGCGAGGCCCGGGCGTTTGAGGCTGCCGGAACGGCCATCCGTGGGCTGGATGCCTGCCGGGAACCGTCAGTGGTCCGCATGTCGTCGGGAGTGATTTGGTCCGGTGCGAAGGTGGATTTGCCCTTGAGGACCTCCGAAACCGACCCGGCACGCCACCCCAGGGCGTTCTCCAGCTTGCGCTGATTGATCTCCTGGGTCCGGCGGGTGCCCGACTCCAGCGTCCTGACGGTCTTGATGGCAGTACCGGCCTGCTTGGCCAATTGCACCTGGCTTATCCCCTGGGCCAACCGCTCTTCCTTGATGAGTCGTCCGATGGTTTGCAGTGCTTCGAGTTCATCCACACTTCCCACAGTTGCATAGGCAACCATGGGCAATCAAATCGAGGGGCCGCTTCGATGCCTGGATCAAGGGCCGTCCGGGGTGCTAAATCACGCCAGGGAAGATACCAAAAAACTAAATAGGCAGGTTGCTTGGTATCAGTGTGATTAACTTAGGTGTAAGCGCTTGCATTCGATACGGGCACCTCGCTAGTGTGAGGCTCACCACATCAACCGCACCGCGGAAATCACCTGGTCCACTCACTGAGGAGTTCCCAGCATGAAATCGAAGAAGTACCTTCTTCCGGCAGCGATCGCCGGAGTCTTGGCTATGTCCCTCACTGCATGTGGCGGCGGGGGCGGGGGCGGAAGCACCAACGGCGGCGGCGGTGCAAGCGGCGACGCAGCCAACAACCTTGACGGCCGTGGGCCGATCACCTACGTCCAAGGCAAGGACAACAGCAACGTTGTTCGGCCCCTGATCGAAAAGTGGAACGCCGAGCACCCGGACGAGAAAGTAACGTTCAAGGAGCAGTCGGACCAGGCTGACCAGCAGCACGATGATCTCGTCCAGAACTTCCAGGCAAAGAACGCAAACTACGACGTCATGAGCGTTGACCTGATCTGGGTAGCCGAATTTGCTGCCAAGGGTTGGCTGCAGCCGCTCAAGGACAAGACGGCTATCTCAACCGACGGCATGCTGGAGTCGACGGTCAAGAGCGCCACCTACAACGGCACGCTCTACGCAGCCCCGCAAAGCTCTGACGGCGGCATCCTCTACTACCGCGGCGACTTGGTGCCCAATGCGCCCAAGACGTGGGACGAGATGATGCAGATGTGCGACATCGCCAAGCAGAACAACATCGGTTGCTACGCCGGTCAGTTCCAGAAGTACGAGGGCCTTACGGTCAACGCTGCGGAGGCCATCAACTCTGCCGGCGGCAAGATCGTTGACGATTCCGGCAAGGCGGCCGTTAACTCCGCCGAGGCCAAGGCAGGCCTGAACAACCTGGTACAGGCTTACAAGGACGGCAACATCCCCACCGAGGCCATCACCTTCCAGGAAGAGCAGGGACGCCAGGCATTCGAGGCCGGCAAGCTCCTCTTCCACCGCAACTGGCCGTACGTTTACAACCTGGCCAAGACTGATGGTTCCTCCACGGTGAAGGACACCTTCAAGATGGCTCCGCTTCCCGGCAAGGACGGCCCCGGCGCTTCCTCGCTGGGTGGCCACAACATTGCCATGAGCGTCTACTCCAAGAACAAGGCAACGGTTACTGACTTCATCAAGTTCATCACCAGCGAAGAGACCCAGCGGTTCTACGCCACCCAGGGTTCACTCGCCCCGGTGCTGACCAAGCTGTATGACGATCAGGAGCTTGTCACCGCGCTGCCTTACCTGCCGGTGCTGAAGACGTCCATCGAGAACGCCGTGCCGCGTCCCGTAACGCCGTTCTACCCGGCCGTCACCAAGGCTGTCCAGGACAACGCTTACGCAGCACTCAAGGGTGAGAAGACCGTTGATTCGGCGATCTCCGACATGCAGGCGGCAATCGAGTCGGCCGGAGCCAAGTAACCACCCGGGCCCACGTCCGGCCGTTCGCCCTCCAGGCGGACGCCCGGACTCGGCTACGGCCTTCTCCCTGACAGGAGTCTTGCCATGTCAACAGAATTGCAGAAACAGCAGTCGACGGCGGATGCCGGCCACAAGATGCCAAGGCGCGAAAGCGCCGACCGTAAGCAGGTGACCCAGGGCCGCTGGGCGTACACGCTGCTGGCACCCTCGCTGGTACTGCTGGCAATCGTCATCATCTATCCGGTCATCAACGCCATCATCATGTCCTTCCAGAAGGACTCGGGACTTGATCCGGCAACGGGTTTCTTCTCCGAAGGCGGCCCTGCCGGCTTCGACAACTACGTACACTGGCTGGCCCAGCAATGCACCGCCCCCGGTGGTGGCGCCGTGGCTTGTCCTCCGGGAACCCTGGGTTCGCAGTTCTGGGACGCCATGGGCACCACGTTCTTCTTCACCGTAGTTACGGTGGCTTTCGAAACGGTCCTCGGCTTCTGGATGGCCATCATCATGGCCCGCGCTTTCCGTGGCCGGAGCATCATCCGCGCAGCCGTCCTGGTTCCGTGGGCCATCCCCACGGCAGTGACGGCCAAGCTGTGGTTCTTCATCTTCGCTTTTGAGGGCATTGCCAACAAACTCTTCGGCACCCAGATCCTGTGGACCGGTTCGGAATGGCCTGCCAAGTGGGCGATCGTCATTTCGGATGTTTGGAAGACCACTCCGTTCATGGCTCTGTTGATCCTTGCCGGCCTGCAACTGATCCCGGATGAGGTCTACGAGGCAGCGAAGGTGGACGGCGCGTCTACGTGGCAGCGTTTCCGCCTCATCACGCTTCCGCTGGTCAAGCCCGCACTGATGGTTGCGATCCTCTTCCGCGTGCTGGACGCCCTCCGCATGTACGACCTCCCGGCCATCATGACCCAAGGCGCCAACGGCACCACCACACTCTCCATCCTGGTAGTGCAACAAATCCGGCAAGGGTTCAATTCGGCCGCGGCGCTATCGACCATCACGTTCATAGTCATCTTCATCGTCGCCTTCATCTTCGTCAGATTCCTGGGGGCAAACGCGGTCGATGCCGCTTCTTCGTCCGGAAAGGCAAAGTGACATGGCCACAGCCACAGCTTCAAGGACTTCCACTGCTCCTGCAGAGCGGCCGAAGCGCCCGTTCAACTGGGGATCGTTCCGCACCTACATCAGTGCAATCGTCATCCTGATCTGGTGCCTGGCACCCTTCTACTGGATGATCGTCACGGCGTTCCGCGACGTTGGGTTCACTTTTGACACAACGCCTTTCTTCACACACTTCACGTGGGATAACTTCGCTACGGTGTTTGACGAGAGCCTCGGCAACCACTTCGGCAAGAACCTGCTCAACAGCCTCTTTGTTGGTGCTGTCACTACGTTGATCGCCTTGATCGTCGGCGTCTTTGCAGCCTATGCGCTGGCCCGCCTGAACTTCCGGTTCAAGTTCGTGGTGCTGGGCTTCATCCTGGGTGCCTCGATGTTCCCGGGTGTTGCTTTGGTGACCCCGCTGTTCCAGCTCTTCACGAACATTGGCTGGATGGGCACCTACCAGGCGCTGATCATCCCGAACATCTCCTTCGTGCTTCCGCTGACGGTCTACACGCTGACCTCGTTCTTCCGTGAAATGCCGTGGGAGCTCGAAGAAGCGGCCCGGATCGACGGGTGCACCCAAGGGCAGGCATTCCGCAAGGTGATCCTGCCGCTCGCGGCTCCGGCCACGTTTACCACGGCAATCCTGGCTTTCATCTCCGCATGGAACGAGTTCCTGATTGCCAGCCAGTTGTCCAACGATGACACCAGGACGGTTACGGTGGCCATTGCCTACTTCGCAGGTTCCCAGCCACAACAGGAGCCGTACACCGCGATCATGGCAGCCGGCACCATCGTCACCATTCCTTTGGTCATCCTGGTGCTGGTGTTCCAACGCAAGATCGTCGCCGGCCTGACGGCAGGTGCAGTGAAGTGAGCAGCTCAGCAAGCCGACGCCAGCAAGCCGCCGCAGCCCGGAAGGTCGATCCCCACACAAAGCGCGTGCGCTCCGGGGAGGACTTCGACATCATCATCGGACTCCTTGGCTTCTGGGCGCTGGTTCTCCTGGCAGTCACCATCTATATGGAAGTCACGGCCCAGCCCGCTTTGGGTTGGGCCTTGGGCCTCCTGGCCACGGTACTCGCGCTGTGGGGCATGATCAGGCTCCGCCGCAAACTCCCTGAAAGGACTTCACGTCGCCTCAGCTGAGGCCCCCCGCAACAAGGCGGCACCTCAACTTAACAGCGGGTCGAAACAATCCCTGCGCGAAATGAAGAAGGGCTCCCGGGACAGATAGGCTTTAACGCGCCGTTCGGGAAGGAGCCCTCGGCCTTCGGCATGCACCTTTGAGGGGGCTAAAGTGGCAAAAACTAACGAACGGTCCCAGCGTGGCGGTCATACGGGGGTCAGCATCGAGGATGTCGCGGCGGCCGCGGGGGTCTCGACAGCGACCGTTTCCCGGGCCGTCCGGGGGCTGCCGCGGGTGTCTCCGGCAACACGCGAAAAGATCCTGGATGTCGCGGCTTCCCTGGGATATGTGGCATCGTCCTCGGCGTCGGGCCTGGCTACCGGGCGGACCCGCACCATCGGTGTGCTGGCGCCGTTCGTGAGCCGCTGGTTCTTCTCGAAAGCGATCGAGGGCGCGGACAGGGAGCTGCATTCCAGGAAATACAACCTCTCCCTGTTCAACCTCGGCGGCCACGGCAGCAACCGCGAACGGCTGTTCAGTTCCACCATGGTCTACAAACAGATCGACGCCCTGCTGGTGCTCTGCATGGCGCTGAGCGAGGACGAACAGGAACACCTTCATAAGCTGGATATCCCGCTGGTGGTGGTGGGTGGCCACGTTGAGAACTGCCCCTACATAGGGATCAACGATTACGACGCCGCCTCCACCGCCGTGCGGCATCTTCTGGATCTGGGGCATAAGGACATCGCCCTGCTCCACGGCGACGACGAGACGGACTTGAACTTCGATGTTCCCCGGGTGCGGATCCGGGCCTTTCAGGAAGTGATGTCCGACGCCGGGCTGGAGGTCCGCCCCGAATGGGACCAGTGGGGTGACTTCACAGTCGCCAGTGGGCAACAGGCGTTCACCCGCCTCTGGAATCAGCCCGGCCGCAAGCCGACGGCGATCTTCTGCTCCTCGGACGAGATGGCCATGGGCGTTATTTTCGAGGCGTACCGGCACGGCGTCCGGGTTCCGCAGGACCTCTCCGTGATCGGCATCGACGATCACGACTTCTCTGCTTCACTCGGGCTGACGACGGTGGGCCAGAGACCGGACAACCAGGCTGAACTGGGCACCAAGATGCTCTTGGACGAGCTGGACGGCCATCACGGCGCTGTCCGATCGCAGGTTGCTCCGCACGAACTGATCATCAGGGAGACCACGGCCCCGCCTTGCCGCTGACCGGCCCCGCGATCCGCTGACCGGCCCCGCGATCCGCTGAGCGGCCCGCCTTGCCGCTGACGCGCGGGGAACTACGAAGCCCGCGCCAGTTGCCTGATAGGGATCCACCGCGAGGCAAGACGACGGTAGGCCGCAGCCGCTCCCGTCATGTCCCCTTCCGCGAGGCACTCAATTCCGAGACGAACATCCATGGGTGACTCGTCGGGATAGACCTTGTCTGCCACGGCACCGTAATCCAGTTCAACCATGGATTGGACGTGGAACAGCTCCAGCCATTCGGTCAACTGGGTGAGATCGTCCAGCATATCCAGGTCCGGGGCAGCGAGAGCCAGGTGGGCCACCGCGAAACGTGCCCGGTCCAAGGCCTCAGTCAGGGGAGTCCACACCCTGACGGTCTGGATATGGCCATCGGACTCCACCACTTCCTTGCGGTCCGATTCGGCGAACAGGGAGAACCAGCTGAAGGGGATCCCCCACGTGGAAGCCCGCGTATGCACCCGTTTAGCATCGTCGCCTGCGTTGATGCGGTCGATCCGCTGCTGGTGTTTGTCCCGCTGGGAAACCGGGATGAGGAGATCAGCCAACGGTCCGTGAACGCCGTCCATCAAGGCATTCGCTGCCAAACCGGCCCGAATCACCAGCTGGCTGGGGCAGTAAAGGAGGCGTCCGGCGTCGTGCGCTGCTTCTTCCTGTCCCGGACCGGGGGCGGCATGCCGCCCGCCCGGAACCCGCGTCATACGCACGAGGTCCGTTCGGCCGGTAGGGAAGGGGTCGCCACCGGAACGCGTGATGCGCCCCAGGGACGCCTGCAGCTCCGCATTCTCGACGGCGGCCCTGGAACCTATGCGGTCACCGTCGGCGACGAGTTGGCGTTGCTGTTCGGGCGGAAATGCCTCGAGGGGTTCGTAGATGCGGAGGGAGGAAGAGAAGGGCAGGCCGGCCTGGCCTCGGTACAGCTTTCCACCCATGTCAGCCAGCCCCTTTCTTGTCCGGTTCGGTGCCTAGTCTGCGAGTTCCACGATCACGGGTGCGTGGTCCGAGGCGCCCTTGCCCTTGCGCTCTTCACGATCAATGGAGGCACCTGTGACGCGGGCGGCCAACGGTGCCGAGGCGAGGCAGAAGTCGATCCGCATGCCTTCCTTCTTGGGGAAGCGCAGCTGGGTGTAGTCCCAATAGGTGTAGACGCCCGGGCCGGGGGTGTAGGGGCGGACGACGTCGGTGAAGCCTGCGGTCTCGAAGGCGTGGAACGCTGCCCGCTCCGGTTCGCTGACGTGGGTGAAGTTGTTGTCGCGGAACAGTTGGATGTCCCACACGTCCTCGTCGAAGGGCGCGATGTTCCAGTCGCCCATGAGGGCGATCTGGGCGTTCGGATCAGCCTGGACCCATTCAGCCGCCTGGCCACGGAGGACCTCGAGCCACTTGATCTTGTAAGGCATGTGTTCGTCGTCCAGGGAGCGGCCGTTGGGGACGTACAAGCTCCAGATGCGCATGCCGGCACAGGTAGCTGCGATGGCACGGGCTTCCTGGGCGGGATCCTTACCGGCCTTGCCGAAGGCCGGTTGGTCCACGAAGGTCCGCTCGACGTCTTCCAGGCCGACGCGCGAGGCGATGGCGACGCCGTTCCACTGGTTGACGCCGAAGTGCGCTACCTCGTAGCCCATGCGTTCGAACAGCTCCCACGGGAAGTTGTCGTCCTTGCATTTGGTTTCCTGGATGGCCAGGACATCGCAGTCGCTGCGCTCAAGCCAGGCTTCAACGCGGTCGGCGCGGGCGCGGAGGGAGTTCACGTTCCAGGTAGCTATCTTCACAGCCACTAACTTACCGAACTTGGCGCAGAGTGCATCCCCAACCGGAGGATTGCTACTGCGGGGACGCTGCGGCGGGTGGAGGTCAGTGCGCGTAGATCAGGGGGCTGGTGGAGCCCCGGCGCATCTTGAAACCGCAGACAATCAAGAGCAGTCCGGCAACCACTGCGAAGGCGGCCAACATGCCCACCATGCCCAGGAAACCGAGACCAGGATTGACCAGTACCAGCAGGCCGAAGAGGGCAGTGACCACGCCGGTCAGCAACCACACGGGCCAGCCGTTCACGGAGTTCCTCGCGGCGAAGGCCAGGACAATTTCCGAGAGTCCAAGGACCAAAGCCCACAGCCCGATCAGCACTCCGAGCGCAGCGGCGGTCATTCCCGGCCACGCCAGCGCCACAATGCCTGCGGCGATGGAAATGAAGCCGCCCACCATGGTCCAGCGGGAATGGCGCGACGGATCGTAGAAGTAGTGCGCGATGTTGGTGAGGCCGTCCGTAATGGCGAATATTGCGAACACGAAAATAAGCGCGAAGACCGTGGCCACCGGCAGCGCCGCCACCAGGAGGCCAAACAGCACGGCAAGGACTCCCCGGAACAGCAAAGCCGTACCGGAATGCTTGAACATCTTGCGACCAACGGCCTCCGACATAGCGTCAGTTTAATCCCGGCTCACCGCAGGAGGTATAGGGAGAAGCCGGGAATTTCAGCGCATCCCTTCCCGGCGTATGGCCGTGGCGATGGCTGCCGCCCGTGTGTCCACTCCGAGCTTTGCGTAAATGTGCGCCAAGTGGGTCTTGACGGTGGCCTCGGAGATGAAGAGGCGCTTGCCAAGATCGCGGTTGCTGAGTCCCTGGGTGAGGAGGCTGAGCAGCTCGGCTTCCCGCGGCGTGAGGACTTCATCGGGGTTGCGGAGCTGCTGGAAGAGCCGCGATGCCACCGGAGCGCTCATGACGCTCTTGCCCAGGACCGCGCCGCGCACCGCGGAGAAAATCTCATCCGGGGCTGCGTCCTTGAGCAAATAGCCCATCGCGCCGGCGTCCACGGACCTGACGATGTCGGCGTCGGAATCGTAGGTGGTGAAGACGATGATCGCCTGCCGGGGGCGGCGTTCGCGCAACTGCTTGATGGCCTCGATGCCGTCCATGCCCGGACCCATCGCGAGGTCCATCAACACAACGTCGGGAGAATACTCTGCCGCGGCAATAAGCGCTTCCTCGCCGGAAGCGGCTTCGGCGACGACGGCGATGTCCGGTTGGGTGCCCAGCAGCGCCTTGAGCCCGCTCCGGACCACGGTGTGATCGTCCACGAGGAGCACGGAGATGGTGGTCATGGCGATCCCTTTGTCTCGGAGTTGGAACCGGTGCTGGATCCGGGCAGTGGCAACTGCGCGGCGATGATGGTGCCCTCCCCGGGACTGCTTTCCACGGACAATTCTCCGCCCAACCGGTGAACACGCTGCCGCATGGCCCGCAAGCCGTACCCTCCGGCCGCCGACGGGGGAGGCACCGCTGCGGGAACAAAGCCGCGACCGTCGTCGTACACGTCCAGGGTGACCGCGTCCGGCAAGTAACCCAGTGTGATGCTCGCGTTCCGCGCGGCGGCGTGGAGTTTGATGTTCGCTGCCGCGCTCTGGGTGATGCGCAACAGGGTGTGCCGGACCTCCGGCGGGACGGGGCGGGGGTCCCCGGTGACGTGCACGGCAATCGGCTCCACATACTGCCGGGCCGCATGCTCCAGCGCTTCCGCCAAGGGGCCAGTCTCGAGGCCAGGCACCGACAGTTCATGGACCAGGCTGCGCGTATCCGCAAGATTGCGGCGCAAGAGGTCCGTGGCTTTGAACAGATCATCCCTGGCCGACGCCTCGGGCCAGGATCGTTGCGCGGCCTCAAGGAGGAGTAAACTGCTGGCCAGCCCCTGCGTCACGGTGTCATGGATTTCGCGGGAAACCCGTTCCCGCTCGGCGGCAATCCCCGCAGCGCGCTCACTGGCCGCGAGTTGTTCCTGCGCCTGTGAGACATCAGCCAGGAGCCGGCGTTGCAGTGCGGCATCGCGTTCGATCTTGTCGTAAATCAGCGTGAGTAGCGCAGCGGCGGCCAGCGGACCCAGGACCATGGCGACGTCGGTCCAGTCACTCATCCGGAAAAGCCCGACGGCGGTTGCGGCCGCGGTCACGCCGCCCGCCACATATGCGGGCCAGCCGCTGAGGGCGCTTCTGCCGAGGAAGAAGATTGCGAAGGAACACCAGGCGAAGCTGGGGGCGACCACTACGAGCACTGCCCACGCTGCGAGCAGAGCCACGGTCCACGGGAGCCATGGTGTGGGTTGCGTCCCCGGGCGGCGGGCGGCCGGGCGGTAGGCGTTGGCGCGGCGGGCGAGGAGTGCCGTGGCTGCGTAGAGGACGCAGACCGCACCCGCCAGAGCCATGGTCCAGAGGTTGTCCGCGGGGGAGTGGCGCATGACGTAGCGGACCCCCGAGGCCACCATGAGCACAGCGAACCCGCAATGCACCACAACATCGATCCGGCCATCCCCCTGGAGCGGGGCCGGAGGCGTGGTGTCGGGCCTGGGACGGGCGGGTTTCATGGGAGTTCCTGGTGTGTTGAGGGCGCTCTTTCCATGCTAGATCCCGCGCCCCCGCTGGTCTCTCCACCTTTTGGCTGACACGTCCGCCCAAAAGGCTGATCGTGCGAGCGGCGGCCGGCCGATGTGGGCGTCGGTTGACCCCGGGAACCATGGAGGGGTACCCATTGGCCGACCTGAGGAGAACCATGAAGAAGTCGAACAAGATGATCGCCACTGCTGCTGCCGGAGCGTTGCTGCTCACCGGCGGTGTCACCGCTGTGGCCAACGCCGTCGCCCCCGCTGCGCCGGTGAATGGCGCCCCAGCTGCGTCGGCGAACGCGGCCGCGAAGGTGCCGGCCGATGTCCAGCCTGCCCCGGAGAATGTGGTCGCACAGAACCGCATCACCGTGGGCGCTTCGAGCAAGGCAGTCACTGCGGCGCTCGCCAAATGCCAGGCGGACAAACTGCCGTTCGTGACCGTGGCTTTGGTGGACCGCTTCGGGACCGTCCAAGCCCTCCTCCGCGGTGACAACGCCGCCGAGCACACCATCGAAGCAGCCAAGCAGAAGGCCTACACGGCCGCTGCGTTCGGTGCGCCCACCAGTGAACTGGCCAAGCGCGTCAACGGCAACGGTCCGTCCATCGCAGACCTTCCCGGCACCCTCTTCCTGGCCGGGGGTGTGCCGCTCAAGGTGAACGGTGCCTCGGTGGCGGGCATCGGCGTCGGGGGCGCTCCCGATGGCGCCCTCGACGAAGCCTGCGCAACCGCAGGAGCCGATGCGCTGGCCGCGGCCGCGAAGTAGCCTCGGAGCATGGGTGCGAGGAACGGGCGCGGCCGGGCTGGTGGAACCGTGCTGATGACGACGGTGCTGATTGCCGGGCTCGTCGCCGGCTGCGCCCCGACTGCGCCACCTGAACCGACAAGCCCGACGGCGACCGCCTCGCCGACTGCCTCCCAAGCAGCCCCGACACAAGCCGGGCCGTCGAGCGCAAGTGCGGACCCGGCGTCGTCGGCTGCTGCCCCGGCGAAACCGCCAACCCTGTCCGCGGAGGCACAGATGGAAACCGACCGCCAGCTGATCCTTGCCGCGAAAGCCAACGATCCCGTCCGGGTTCGCGAGCTGATCGCTGCTGGCGGCAACGTGAACGCCAAGGACGCAATCCAGGACTCGGCGTTCCTGTACGCCGGTGCGGAAGGGTTCAACGAGGTCCTGCAGCTGACCTTGGAAGCCGGAGCGGACGTCCGCAGCACCAACCGGTATGGCGGAACGGCGCTGATCCCCGCCAGCGAGCACGGGCATACGGAGACGGTGCGGATCCTGATCGCCGCGGGCGTTCCGGTGAACCACGTGAACAACCTGGGCTGGACTGCCATGCAGGAAGCGGTCCTGCTCAATAACGGCGGGCCGGGGCAACAGGACGTCGTGCGGCAACTCCTTGAGGCCGGAGCAGACCCGGACATCCGCGATCCGGAGGGCCGGACTGCCCTGCAAAACGCTGAGCGGCTGGGGTTCAAGGAGATCGCTGAACTGATCCGGGACCGCTGACGTAATCCGGAACCGCCCAACTGGGTCGCAGTAGAGCGCATTTTGAACGTCTGTCATGTCTCAGGACCTTGTAGACACTTCATGTCTCATGACTTCGTAGACACTT
>NZ_JAPDNV010000058.1:0-8459 GCF_026013155.1 Paenarthrobacter sp. PAE-2
GCATCAGCGGCGGCAACTCGAATAACTTTACACACCCCCAACCCCCGAAACAAATCGGCACCGAGACCCCTCCAAAACCCCTGGAACACAAGGGAAGCGGCGTGAAAACAGCCTCGCACAGCGAGATTGCACCCATGTGAAGTCCATCACCTACCCCGTCCAGGAACGCCCGGTGATACCCCGTCCAGGAACGCCCGGTGATAGACCAACCCCGGGAAACCGACGGGAAGTGATAGAGCAACCCCGGGAAACCGACGGGAAGTGATAGAGCAACCCCAACCGCCGATTAAACGCCAAAGAGGCCGGCAACCATGACGGTTACCGGCCTCTTTAGACGAGCTTGGTGCTTACCAGGAAGACTTGGTGATACCCGGCAGCTCACCCTTGTGAGCCATGTCGCGGAAGCGAACGCGGGAGATACCGAACTTCTGGAAGGTGCCGCGGGGACGGCCGTCGATCTGGTCGCGGTTACGCAGACGGATCGGGGAGGCGTTGCGGGGCAGCTTCTGCAGGCCGAGGCGTGCAGCTTCGCGGGCTTCGTCAGACGCGTTGGGGTCAACCAGGGTCTTCTTCAGCTCGAGGCGCTTGGCAGCGTAGCGCTCAACGATGACCTTGCGCTGCTCGTTACGAGCAATCTTGGACTTCTTAGCCATGTGTTTAGCGCTCCTCTCGGAATTCGACGTGCTGGCGGATCTTGGGGTCGTACTTCTTCAGGACCAGACGGTCGGGGTCGTTACGACGGTTCTTGCGCGTCACGTAGGTGTAGCCGGTGCCCGCAGTGGACTTCAGCTTGATGATGGGACGTACGTCCTTGTCCTTTGCCATTAGAGCTTCACTCCTCGTGCCAGGATGTCGGCGACGACCGCGTCGATGCCGCGAGCGTCAATTACCTTGATGCCCTTTGCGGACAGCGTCAGGGTGACGTTGCGGCGCAGGGAAGGAACCCAGTAACGCTTCTTCTGAATGTTCGGATCGAACCGGCGCTTGTTGCGGCGGTGCGAGTGCGAAATGCTGTGTCCAAAGCCCGGCTCGGCTCCGGTCACTTGGCAGTGTGCTGCCATGACTCTCCTCCAAAGTTTGAATGTAACGGCGTGCAGGGTCTTCCTGCAGTACCGTGCGACAGGCAGCGTCCGCGTCCAGTCCGAACCAGCCCGATGGATTCCGCAGTGACGCGGCGAAGAAGGTTGGCCTCAGAACAGGGCAGTGAAAATCACTGCTTCAGATCCTGGGATACTGGGCGAATACAGGGATGCACGCAACTTGAGCCCCTAACTACCGGCCCACGGGATGCTGGTTAGACCAACATTTACCGCCAACCGGAGCAATTGCACACGCTCCGCACTACCTAGCGCCTAACTATTCTACGGGCAGCACCAAATTAAGACCAATCAGGCCGGACCAGCCCAGGGTATTTGGGGCTCAGCCCGTCGCCGGACGACGTTCCCCGAACCCGCCGGACAACCCAGGGCGTAGCGAACTCACGAACCCACCGGGCGTTTTCACGCAATGTTTCGGCACGGCTGAGCAGCCGCTGTGGCGCGGGTTCCGGAACGTCGATGACGTGCTCGTGTTCAAGGACATCAAGCACTCTTTTGGCCATGTTCAGGTGACCGGCAGTGGACATATGCATCCGGTCCGTGTCCCACATGCGCCAGTCGTCGTATTCGTCGAATCGCCAGTAGTCCACCAGCAGGGCCCCGTGGTTTTCGGCAATTTCGCGAACCAGTTCGTTGTAGATCGCCGTGCGCCCGCGCATGGCGCCGAAGACCTTGGAACCCTTGGCATCGAAGCCCGTGAAGAGAACCACTGTTGCGCCCGTCGCGCTTAACTTGGCGATTCCGGCGTCGTAATCCTGCAAAAGCGAGTCAATGTCGATCTTGGGACGCAGGATGTCGTTCGCCCCTGCGTACAGGGTCACCAACGTGGGTTTAAGTTCGACGGCGGCATCCACCTGCTCTGCCATGATCTGGCGCAGTTTCTTGCCGCGGATAGCGAGATTGGCGTACCCGAAGCCCTCATTGCTCTGGGCCAGCTGGGCGGCCATGATGTCGGCCCATCCGCGCACTCCGTTGGGGCGCGAGGAGTCAGCGTCTCCGACGCCCTCGGTGAAGGAGTCTCCCAGGGCAACATAACGGGCAGAAAAATCCATGCCGCCAGTCTGCCACCCGAAGGCTCGGCCCAACAAAGCCGGCAGGCTGCTAGGAATCGCGGAGGATCCAGTGGTTGTTGTCGAGCCGGGCCACGATCTTCTCACCGATGCGCGCCAGGTCCGCCACGTCGTCGGGGGTCAGCGAGTCCAGCATCAGCGTGCGGACAGATTCAACGTGTCCGGGCGCCAGCGAAACGATGGTGTTCATCCCCGCCTCTGTCAGGTGGGCAACAGTTACCCGGGCATCACCGGGGTGCGCCTCGCGCTCAACCCAGCCGCGCTTCTGCAGCTTGGTCACCACGTGTGAAAGGCGGGACAAAGAAGCACTCGTGCGGGCAGCGAGTTCGCTCATCGGAAGGTAGCGGCCCTCAGCCTCGGAGAGCATGGCCAAAACGTTGTAGTCGAAAAGGGACAGCTTTCCGGCGGACTGCAGTTGCGTGTCCAACGCTGACGGAAGAAGGGTGTTGATGCTCAGGAGGGCCAGCCAAGCCCGGCGTTCCTCAGCGTTAAGCCAGCGCGGTTCAGTCATGGCTTCAATCTTAGGAGAATCCGTTACCTCCCCCGTTCGCGCAATCCCGAAACGGTAGGCTGACGGCATGTTTGTTGTGTCACTGACCTACAGGGTTCCCGACGAGATTGTGGACTTCCACCGGCCGGGCCATATGGCCTGGCTTAAGGAAGCGTTCGACGGCGGTGTGTTCGTAGCGTCCGGACGTCGCGTCCCGGCAGTTGGCGGAGTCCTGCTCTCCAACGTGGACAGGGCAACTTTGGATGAATCCCTGGCGAAGGACCCGTTCTACAGCAACGGAGTGGCGGATTTCGAGATCATCGAATTCAACGCCACCACCGTGGCGGACGGTTACGAGAACCTGCTGGATTCCTGACAGAGGAGCGCCCGAAAACGCGCGGGATGTGACAGAGGAGCGCCTGAAAACGCGCGGGATGTGACAGAGGAACGCCCCAAACCCCGCAGGATGTGACAGCGAGTCAGCCTTCGGCTTTGCCGCGGCGCCAGTAGCCCATGAAAGCTACCTGCTTACGGTCTATGCCGACATCGCGCACCAGGTACCGCCGCATCTCCTTGATCACGAAGGCTTCCCCGGCAATCCAGGCGTAGAAGGGCAAGGCGCCGGCCGGCAGCGTGGGGTTCTTGGAGGCTTCGATAGCTGCCGCGTCCATGCGCTGCGGGGTCTCCCAAAGGATCTCTTGGTCCACGTTCACGTCCTCCGGCTCGGGGCCGGCGGCGGTTTCGGCGCCCTTCAAGCCCACCCAGCCGGGAACGGGAACGGCCTTGGCCACGGCAGCCTTGAGGAGTTCACCGTGGGGACGCGAGCGTCCGATGGATGCGCCGCGGGCGAGCCAGGTGATCTCGACATTTGCCGGCGTGCTGATCTCCTGGAAGTCCGCGGCAGAGGGCACCTCAAGGAATGCATGCCCTGTCATGTCGGCCGGGAGGCTTTCGAGGATCGCGCTGATGGCCGGGACTGCGGTTTCGTCGCCGGCGAGGAGGACACGCTGGGCCAGGCCAGGCCGCCATTCGATGCCGCCGTACGCGCCGGCGGTGGTGCATTGGGCGGCCCGGTTGTTGGGGCCGATGATGGTGAGGGTGTCCCCCGGTTTGGCGGCCAAGGCCCAGTTGGCTGCTGGCCCGCCTTGGCCGGAATCGTCAAAGTGCATGACGAAGTCAATGTCGATCTCCGGGTACACGGCATCAAGGCGCTCCGAGCGGACAGTGTAGGTGCGCATCGAGCCACGGACAGCGGGGTCCATGGCCAGCCATTCCTGGTACCAGCCAGCCTCTTCCATGGTGAACTCGGGCAACGGGATCGGTTGTCCCGCTGCATCCATGGACGGGATCATCAGTTTCACGCGGAGATCCAGGGTGTCCCCGGCTACGCCAAAGTTCCGCAGGGAGTAGCCGCCGAACGTGATGCGCCGGAAGTTGGGGCTGAGTTCCTGGACAGCACTCACCGTGACATCGAACGCCAGCGTCATCGGCTCCACAGCACTCGCTGTGGCCTGGGTGGGTTGTGCACTCATGAGGCGATCTCCAGTTCGTTGGTTCTAGCGGGCTGGGCGTGATGGCGGCCGATCGGGACGATCAGCGGTGTGCCGGAAATTGGGTCCTGGACCACACGGGATTCCAGGCCGAAAACTGTGTACACCAATTCCTCGGTCACCACGGCTGAGGCAGACCCTTCAGCCACGATGCAACCGCCCTTCATGGCAATCACGTGGTCTGCATAGCGGGCAGCAAGGTTGAGGTCGTGCAGCACGATGGCTACCGTGGTCCCGCGGGTGCGGTTGAGGTCGGTCACCAGGTCCAGGACTTCCACTTGATGGGCGAGGTCCAAGTAGGTGGTGGGCTCGTCGAGCAGCAGGACTTCGGTCTCCTGGGCCAACGCCATGGCGATCCACACGCGTTGGCGCTGGCCGCCGGACAGTTCATCGACGCAGCGTTCTGCCAGCTCCCGCGTTGCGGTCGCCTCAAGCGCGCGCTGGACTGCGGCGTCGTCGTTGGCGCTCCAACTGCGGAAGAGACCTTGGTGCGGGTACCGGCCTCGTCCCACGAGGTCCCGGACGGTGATGCCGTCAGGGGCGGTGGGGTGCTGGGGCAGCAGCCCGAGCGTGCGGGCAAGTTCGCGGGCGGGACGGGAGTGGATGTCCTTGCCGTCCAGGGTAACGGCGCCACCGGCCGGCTTCAGGAGCCGTGACAGCCCCCGCAGCAGAGTGGACTTGCCGCAGGCATTCGCCCCGACGATCATGATCACTTTGCCTTCGGGAATCTCCGTGGAAAGTCCTTCCACCACCTTGCGCTGCTCATACTGGAGCGTCAGGTCCTTGGCATTAAGGAGGGCCATGTCAGGCTTCCTTTCGGTTCGACGTGACGAGGAGCCACAGCAGGAACGGTGCACCGAGGGCGCCGGAAATGACGCCGACCGGCAGGACCGTTCCATCGAGGATCAACGGTGCGATGTTGGAGGCAAAGAAATCGGCGGCGAGGACAATCAGCGCGCCTGTGAGGGCCGACGCCGGAAGGCTGGCTTTGCGGACGAACCGGCGGGAAATCGGTCCGGCCAGGAAAGCTACGAACGCTACCGGTCCGGCAGCTGCGGTTGCGACGGCGGAAAGCGCGACGGCGGTGACCACCAGTCCCAGCCGGGTGGCGTTGACCCTGATTCCGAGCCCGGCAGCGGCATCATCGCCGAGCTCCAGCATGCGCAGCGGGCCGGACAGGAACATCACCGCCGGAATGAGCACCAGCAAGGCTGCTGCCAGGATTCCGGCGCGTTCCCAGTTGGCGGAGTTAAGGGACCCGTTGAGCCAGACGAGGGCATCCGCGGCCGTGCGGATGTCCGCGCGGGTCATCAGGAAATTCACTACCGCGTGCAGTGCGGCGGCGATGCCCACCCCGGCGAGGATGAGGCGATTGCCTGCCGCATTGCCGCGGTTACCGCCACCATTGCCAGCACTCCGTGAGATGGCGTAGATGATGGCAGCCACGCCGAGTGCGCCGCCCAAGGCCGCTGCGGATACCACGGCGCCCGAGGCTCCGAAGATTACGATTGCCGTGACTGCAGCGGCGCTTGCCCCGTAGCTGATACCGATGATGTCCGGGCTCGCGAGGGGGTTCCGGAGCATGGTCTGGAACAAGGCACCGGCGAGGCCGAACGCTACGCCGATCAATGTACCCACCGCCGCGCGGGGCAGTTTGTGTTCCATGACAATGAAGCTGGCGCCGGGGATCTTTTCGCCGCCGGTGAGGTGGTTGATGACGATCGTGAAGAAGTCGGGGATAGTCACCGTGTAGCTGCCCAGAAGCACGTACACCGCAAACATCGCTACAAGTGCGAGGGCCAGGATGAACGTGCGGCTCAGGACCCGCCGAAATGACAATTGATGAGGGTGTTTGGGGGCCGGATTGGCATTAACTGCCATCTCGGTGGGGAGCTTGTGGAGTGTGCTCATAGTCCGGCCGCCTTACCCCGGCGGATGAGCCAGACAAAGACGGGTGCGCCCACCAATGCGGTCATGATGCCGGCGGGAACTTCCCCCGGGAGCAGGATGACGCGGCCAATGACGTCGGCGGCGATGAGCAGGATGGGTGCGGACACCATGGAGAACGGCAGGATCCAGCGGTAGTCCGGCCCGGTCAGGGATCGGATGGCGTGGGGTATAACGAGGCCCAGAAAGCCGATGGGACCGGCCAAGGCAGTTGCGGAACCGCAGAGCAAAACGATTCCCAGTCCGATGATTCCGCGCGAAAGGCCAACGTTCTGGCCGAGTCCGCGTGCGACGTCATCTCCCAAGGCCAGGCCGTTCAGGACACGCCCGCCCGCCACCACCACCAAAGCACCGACAAGGAGGAACGGCAGTGCGGGAAGGAGAACCGACCAGTCACGGCCGCCGATGCTGCCCACCTGCCAGAAACGGAAGCGGTCCAGGGTGTCCTGGCTTGAGACCAGGATGACGTTCATCAGCGAAAACAACCCGGCACTCAGCGCCGCGCCTGCCAGGGCAAGTTTGACCGGCGTCGCACCGTCACGGCCGCGGGAGGCGATGGCGTAAACCACGACGGCGGCCGCCGCGGCACCAATGAAGGCGAACCAGATGTAGCCGGACAGCGACGTGATGCCAAAGACGTAAATGCCCACCACGACCGCCAGCGCGGCACCGGCGTTGAGGCCCAGGATTCCGGGATCGGCCAAGGGGTTGCGGGCAACACCCTGCATGGAAGCACCCGCCAGGCCAAGGGCGGCGCCAGCGAGCAGGCCAAGCACAGTACGCGGAATCCGGGCGATGACTACGGCGTGGTCGCCGTCCTGCGGATTGAAGTTGGTGACGGCTTCCCAGATGGTTGTAAGGGGAAGTCCGCGTGCGCCGATCGCCAAGGACGCGGCGCACGCAGCTGCGAGTACGACGACGGCGAGCAGCAGTAAGGCGGTGCGCTTACCTGCTGTCCGCGAACCGTTTGCAGCGGTCGCGTTGCTGCCGTGAGCGATGCCTCGCTGGTTGCCAGGCACCGAAGTGCCACCAACCCGCTCCACGGTAGCCGCCGTCGTCGTACTCAACTTCACTGGACTTACTTGCCTGCTGCGTCCGCTGCTTTACCCAGTTGCGGCAGGAATGTATCCAGCGCCCACGGCAGGCTCAGCGGGGAAGAGGCAGAGATGGACAGCGTCAGGGTGTTGTCCGAGTCGGCAACCAGCGCGCCGCTCTTGATGGCAGGGATCTGGCCCAGCAGGGGATCAGTCTTGATGGCCTCGGCTGTGGTTGCATCCGGAACCCAGGTGACGAAGATGTCGGAGTCGAGCTCGTTGGCCTTCTCGGCCGACCACGGGATGAAGAAGTCCTTGTTGGTCTTGGTGTTCTCCGTGACCACCGGCGCCAGCTTCATTCCGATGTCGGAGAGGAACCGGGGGCGGTTGTCGATAGCGGTGTATACGTTGACGCCATCGCCCTTGGCGGGCTCGAGGTTGCCGTAGATGAAGGTCTTGTCCTTGATCTGCGGGTACTTGGCAACCTTGTCCTTGATGGTGGCCTCAGTGTCCTCAACCAGCTTCTTGGCCTCGGCTTCCTTGCCCAGCGCCTTGCCGATCATGGTGGTGCTCTCCTGCCACGGCGTGCCGTAAGCCAGCTCCGGATAGGCAACTACCGGGGCGATTTCGGAAAGCTTCTTGTAGTCGGCTTCTTCGAGACCGGAGTACGCGCCGAGGATGACGTCCGGGCTGAGCTTGGCGATTTCAGTGAAGTTGATTCCGTCTGCTTCGGAGAACTGGACGGGAGCTTTATCGGAACCAAAGCCGGCGCCGGCCTTCTCCAGGGCGTCGTCCTTCCACGGGGTTGAGCCCTTGTCATTGTTGCCCCACTCGTTCTTGGGGACACCGACCGGAACGACGCCGAGGGCGATCGCGATGTCATCGTTGACCCACGAAATGGTGACGACCCGCTTGGGCTGTTCCTTGATGGTGGTCTCACCGAAGGCGTGCTTGATGGTGACGGGGAAAGCCGACGATGCTGCTTCCGATGATGCCGGCGCCGAGGTGGCGGGCCCGGTGGAGCAACCAGAGAGGGTAAGGGCGACGGCGGCCAGTGCGACCGTCGCGGAACCTGCAGTCTTCAGCAGGGCGCGGCGTGGGAGATGGGAAGCCACGGGACTCCTTAAGTAAGTGATGCGAACCTAAGTAAGGCTAGCCTATCCTTCAGATAATTACGAAACGTTTCTGTCGCGTAATCCCTCCCCGCATCCCTCTGCCACATCCCACCCCCTTTCGGGAATCCCTCTCCCACATCCCACCCCCTTTCGGGA
>NZ_JAPDNV010000058.1:8559-15464 GCF_026013155.1 Paenarthrobacter sp. PAE-2
CACCCCCTTTCGGGAATCCCTCTCCCACATCCCACCCCCTTTCGGGAATCCCTCTGCCACATCCCTTGCCGGTGGACAGCTCCCGCGGAGATTTGGGAGGATATCGGCAGCGGACTACCGCTTCCAGAAAAAATTGCGAGGGGAATGAGCATGCGCACTGCATCAGTTGCCGCAGCCATGGTTGGCGAGGTGGCCGCTTTGGCCTGCTTGGCACACCCCCACGCGCCGGCATCGTCCAAGTAGCACCGCAAGCACCAAGCTCCAACGCCACTGTTGGTTTCTTCGGCGTGCCCTTGTGCTCCACAGAGACGACCCCGCGCCTAACGTGCCATGACGCAGCGCCAGGTGCGCTGCCGACGTCGTAATTTTTCAAAGGAAGCTTCGCCATGCAGAAAATCACTGCCCAACAAATCCGTTCATCGTTCATCAATGCCAGCCGCTCAGAAGCTGCCAAACTGAATCTTCCCCGCAACTTCGAATCGATCGAATGGGAAACACTGGAGTTCCTCGGTTGGCGGGACGAGAAGATGCCCCAGCGGGGGTACCTGGTTGTGCCGTATGAAGGAAAGCTGACCGGTGTCCTGCTCCGCGCTCCGGAAGGCGGCTCCGGCAAGAACCGTGCAGTCCTGTGCGAATTGTGCCGGGACGTCTTTTCCAAGGATGACGTTTACCTGTGGGTTGCCAAGAGGGCGGGACAGCCCGGCAAGGACGGCAACACTGTGGGGACCTTGATCTGCGCAGAATTCGGTTGCAGTGCCAACGTCCGCAAGGAGCCGCCGGTCAACGAGATCAACCCGGACCCGGCTGCCGTGGTACTCAAGCAGATCGCAGGCCTGGAATTCCGCACGGCCCAATTCCTGAGCAGGGTTCGCGGCAAATAGGCCAATGTGACTGGCAGTAGGGGTTGTCATGAGCGCTCAGAACAACCCCTGCTGCCAGTCAGTTGGGGGACGGCATGGGAGACGGCGGCGCGGCCGTCAGCGGAGGACGATGTCCACGGGATTGGCTTCCGAACGCCACGCTCCCGGCTCGCCACGCCCCGAAATGACGGGCGCGGTCAGCACGCCGCTGCGGTTGGTGCGCTTGTCGCGGAGGATTTCCGTGACGGAGCCTAGGTGGCGTGACAGGTCGATGACGTTCTCCGGTGCGGCCAACAGCAACTGGAACCCAAATTCGTGGAGCGCCTTGATGCCCGCCCCCGCAAACTCCTCGGACGCCAGGACAAACGCCTCGTCCATCATCACGGTGCCGTACGTCGTGAAACCCTGCTCGGCGATGCCCAGCTGGTAACTCAGGGCAGCCGCCATGATGAAGGCGGTGAATCGCTGACGCTCGCCGCCGGACATGGAGCCGGTATCCGCGTGCATAAAGACTTCCGTCTTCTTCTTGCCCGAGGTGCCGGCCACCTCGCGGTGCTCCTTGCACTGGATGAAGAGGTGTCCGCGGACATCGAGAACCTCGGAACGCCAGCGCCGGTCCTCGGGGGTCTGCGAGCCGAGCCGCTTCACCAGGGTTTCCAGTGACTTGTAACGGGCAGTGAGCTCGGCGTCCTCATCCACCTCGGACGGCGCGGCTCCCCGGGACGGGCGTGCGTGCTTGGCCTTGAGGGCGTTCTGGATCGCGTCCTTGAACTGCTTGGCAGTAGCAGGAAGTGTCTGCTTGATATCCAGTTCCAGGTAGCTGCCTTCGTGGAAATTGACCTGGGAAAGGATCCCGTTCAGCGGCAGGATGCGGCTGGTGATGCTGCGGCGCTCTTCGTCAAGAAGGTGCAGGAGCGTGCTGAACGATTCATGGGTGCGCTGGTTAAAGAACAACCGGAATTCCGCTTCCTGCGCGGGCAAGCCGTCGCTCACGATCGCATGGTAACGGGCTTCGAAATCACCCGCGGCCCCGATCGACGTGCCATGATCGGCGCTGATGGCACTGCCCCATTCACGCACGAACGCCTCGAAAATCCGGGTCAACCGCTCCGCCGTTGCCTGCCCACGGGACTCGGCTGCGTGCAATTCATCAAGCAGCTTGTTGCGGACGCTGTTGGCCAGATTGTCCAGCTCGTACAGCTGGGTGACGTCGGCAGCGCCGGCGAAGTACGGCTCAAGCGCCGTAACGGTGGAGCTCGACGGCGGTGCTTGCTCAAGCTTCAGCCTCGCCGCCTCCAACAGCCCGTCGGCCGTGGTCATCTGATGGTCGAGCGCCTTGTACTCGCTCTGCAGGACGGCCGCAGCACCTGTGGAGGATTGGTGCTTCTCACGCACTGCCTCGATGTTTGCCCGCAACGGCTCCAGGTCGGCCTGCGCGGCCAAAGCGTCGGCAAGGCGTTGCTCGATTCGCGCCAACTCCTCGCCGGCAACTGCTGCCGAAACCTGTTCCCAAGGACGTTCGTCCTCGGCAACCCGACGGAGGGCTTCCAACTGGCGGGCCATTCCCTGATGCGAATCTTCCCGGCTCTGGGCCAGTTCCGCGGCCTTGGCCAACTCGTTCTCGAGCTCACCGACGCGGGCCGCCACCAGCTCCAACTTGGACGCGTTGTCGAAACCGAGGACGTAGTCCTGGCGGCTCGTGAAGCGATCGTCCTTCTCCACGGTGTGCCGGTTGCGCTTGACCACGCCGCCCAGGCTCAGTCCCTTGTCCAGCGAAGCCAGCTCGTCCGGGTCCTCGACGCACGGGTAGGCGAAGTCCACGGCGATCCGTTCACGGACCCACTCCCCCGCCTCTGCATTGGCCCCCGACGTGAGGATGCTCAACTTAGTCAAGAGGTCGCCGTCGGACACATCCTCCACAGCAAGTGCGCCGCCTGCAAGCGGCTTGGACACATCCACGGCGCGAAGGGCTCCGCGGATGGTGTTGTCATTGAGGTAGCGGGTTACGGCCGCGAAGTACTCACCCGGGACAAGCAGAGTGGTTGCGAGGTTGCGGAGCGCGCGTTCGGCGGCTGGACGCCACTGCTCCTGGCCCTCCGCGAGATCGATGAGCTCTCCCGCGAACGGCATCCGTTCCTCGGGTACGCCGGTGGCCGCAGCTATCGCAGCCCGGTTTTCAATGCTTGACGGCGGCAGGAGGGACTTGCGCGAACGCAGCGACAACAACTCCTGCTGGGCAGCTGCCAGCTCGCGTTTCTTGGTGGCGTGGGCATCGAACGCCTCAAAACGGAGTTCCTTGAGGGACTCCGAGTCGTCCTGCAAGGATGCCGAACGCGCTGCGGCCTGCTCATGGGCCTGGTCCCAACCTTCAGCCGACCATTCCAGGTTCAGCCCGGCATCGGACAACGCCTTCCTGGCAGATTCCTCCACCTGCTGCCGCAGCTTCAGGCTGACGCGGGCGTTCTCCAGCGACTGCTCAATGGCAGAGATCGCGTTGCCGCCGCGGTTGTTGTAGTCGGACTCCAGCTCCCGCAGTTCCTTGGCGAGCGCGTCCCGGATGGTCCGCTCCGCCGCGAGTTCCTGCGCTTTCTGCTGGGCCAATTCCCTGAACCTGGCCAAGGTCTTCGCATGCACGGAAACCGCGAGCTGCTGTTTGTACGTCTCAAATTCCTCGCCCGTCAGCTCACGGAGCCGGTTGGCATCCAGCAACGCCTGCGCGTATTCCTTGTTGAGGCCGGGAACCGGTGCCAACTGGTCGCGCTGCTGCCGGACATCTTCCAACCGCTGGCGGATGGACATCAGGTTGCTGAATTCCTCAACCACATCGTCCGCGGCGGCAAGCGTCGCAGGAGCGTCGAGCACTTGGTCGCGGAAGAAGGTGTTGACGCTGCCCCCCAGGCCCTTACCTGCCTGGATGACGCGGAGCAAGGGCAGCGCCTGGTCCGAATTGATGCCCAGAAGCCGCCGGAACCGCTCGGCAAAAGCCTTATGGACGTCGAAGACCTGCCCCTCGGGGAAGATCGACTCCAGCGCGCCCTTGGTGAACCGCTTTTGCGCGATCCCCTCGATCGCTTCAAGATCCAAAGGCTTGCTGTCGATCACATAGAACCGGCCGACGCTCGATTCGGTGCCGTTCTTGGGCAAATCGAACAGCGCGGAAATCGTCACCTTGGTGCCGGCTGCGTTATCAAACGTGAGTGCGACGGCGGACCAGGTGGCACCCGGCCGCTGGAAGGCACTGGCCGAGCTGTCACCCACCGCCCTATCACCGACCTTGCCGCGCATGTAGGTGAACGTGGTCCTCTTGTCCTCCACAGCACCGCCGGACCGCTGGGCCGCGGCCTCGTTGGAACGCGGACGGGCATCAAATACTCGGAGCATCGCGTCAAAGAGCGTCGATTTGCCGACGCCGGAGTTACCCGTGAGGAGCGTGCCGTTGCGGTCCACGTGCATGGTGTGGGCGCCATGGAAGGTGCCCCAGTTGACCACCTGGACGAGGGCAAGGCGCATCTGGCCCGGGTTCGTCTGTTCGCCCAACGGGAGCATGCTTGCGATCGTCACTTGGCTGCTCCTTCGGTTGCGTCCGCAACGCTTCCTGACACATGCTCTGCCTGCTCGCTCGTGCCGTTCCCATCGGTGTCGTCGTCCTCATCCGAACCCGAGTCCAGGTCAAGCAGCGGTTCGGTGCCGGATTCGTCGGCTGCTACTGCCACCAGGGCTTCGATGTGGGCCGGAATGTCGCCGATGTTCTCGAAGGGGAGGGCCAGCGGTAGTGCGTTGCTGATGGTGTAGGTGTCATCCAGCGGGGTGGCCAGGAGCAGTTGGCGGGCCAGGAGTTTGGTGATGGTGCGGTTCACGACGTCGGAGTCCCGCAAGGCATCCTGCTGGCCGGCCGGGGTGTAGTTCGCCACCAGGTCGGAGATCTCCTCGCGCGTTACCGTCGGATCCGTCTGGGCCGTGACATGGCGGTCCAGGAGCAGTCGAAGACGCAGCAGGACGATGGTTTCCACCCGGCTCAGGGCGCGCTGTTGGCGGAGGATGCTGGACCGGGAGCTTGCCCCGATGATCTCCGGATCGACCGGGCGCAGGACAGCGATCTTGCGGTCGTGGTCCAGCTGGAGCGTCAGGAAGAGTTCCGACAACCGGCTCCGGAGGATCAGTTGGTTATCCAGGAGTGTGGTCCAGAGCTTCTCGTCACGGCCGCCGTCGATGTATGGCCCTTTCAGCAGTTTGACCAGGGCGTGCCGGACTTTCATGGGCAGGACGCCGGTATCCCCGGGGAAGAGAGCTGCACCGTCAACGAAGGTATCCCTCGGGGACACACGGAACGGATCCGTGGTGGGCGTCTCCACCTCTTCCCGGCCACCATCCACGGTGGGGTTATCCGTCGCGGCGAGTTCCGTCGTCGTGATTTCCTCAGTCATCAGAATCCTCATTCAGCGTGACGACGGGCAGGTATGCCGTGCGGATGCTGCCGTCGATTTGTTCGAAGTCGATGTGCTCCCAGGCGGCCCGGTCAAAGGCGGCACCGGTCTGCAAGGCCATGGACAGGAGGGAACGGACGGTGTTGAGGTGCCGTTCCTCGGCGGGAAGGTTTTCCCACGCCTCGCCCAGGGTTGCGGACCCTGCCATGGCGGCACGGACGACGTCGGGCCTTGCCTTTCCGGTGCGGGCGGACTTGACGCGGTCCGAGTCGGTGAAAGCGATGGGGTCCGCCAGGCGGGGTGGCGTGGCGAACTCGTCGGGGTCGAAGAGCTTGACCATGGCCAGCGACTCGAAGCCCGCGTTGTAGAGGACGGGCCCGGGGACAAGGCCCGGACGGTCCCGCTCGTATGGCATGGAACGGATTGCCTGCTCGGCCTCGGCGAGCACCTTGCGGAGCGTGACCGACTGGCGGACATCGTCACTCTGGATGTACGTGTTGAGGCTTTCCGACAGCTTGCCGTAGATCCGCTGGATTTCGCTGTGCTGCGTCCGGAGCTCGGCTACGAGGTTCTTCAGGGTTTCCCGGTCATCGTGCGTGAGGTCGTCCGCGAACTGCCTGCTCAGGACCTCGCCGATGGCTGAGCGGAAACGCAATTGCTGCTGCGGGTCTTCGAGGAAAGCCGTGAATGAACGGAACGTACGACCCTCGGGGCTCTGCCTCAGCCGCTTGTCCGCTTCGAGCACTTGGGCCATGGTGGCGCCCTTACTCAACGACTCTTCGATGATCTGGTTCCGGAGTTCGCCCACCAGTTCCTCAATGCGGTCACGCATCTTCTTGTAGTCGGCGGGCAGGCTGGCCGCGAGGTCCAGGATGTTGCCTGCGGCCTCCACCGCTTCCTCATCGTCCAGGAGCCCGTCGAATTCACCGGAACTGATGTCTTCCACCAGTTGTTGACGCTCCTGGATCTCCTCCGCGAGGGCTTCAAGGCGGGCGCTCTGGTCCGGGTTGGTCTCGTTGGCGAGTTTCTCCACATCGCCGAGCAGGGTGCCCAGCCGGGAACCGTTGAGGGTGGAGCGTTCACTGGACAGGCTGTCGAGGAAGGCGAGCACGCGGGCTGCGGCTTCGGTGATTTCGTAGACGATCTGGCCGGACTGGTTACGACGGGTGAGGAACTGTTTGCGGGTCCACTCGTCGCCGAAAGCTTTGCCGTTCAGCTGCCCGCCGAGGGCCGGGTCCTGGCGGCGGAGCTGCTCAAGGAAAGCGTCGACGTCGGCATGGAACTCTTCGAGCGGAAGCTGAGGCCGGGTGCGGGTGAAGGAGGCTTGGAGCACCGCGATGACCCACGGCGCCGAACGCGTCAACGTCCAGGCCGGCCCTTTAGTGAGCTGTTCGAGGTCCCTCAGCCGGGCACTGATGGCGTCGGCGGAGGACATGGCTGAACGGGACAACTACTCTCCTTCAGCTGCTGCGAAACCTGGCTGGCAGCGAAAACTGCCCCGTACAAGGTTAACGCAGAGCGTCCGCACCCAACTAAGTCGCAGCAGAGCACGTTTAGAACGCTGATAACGCGCACAATTGCGACCTAATACGAAAGTAGGGGCGGGTTAGGCTGCGGTGAG
>NZ_JAPDNV010000059.1:0-15188 GCF_026013155.1 Paenarthrobacter sp. PAE-2
CACCAGCGGGCCGATTAACTGGCCGTCCGTGGGCAGAAACCAATGGCCATTGACAGACGGCCAGGGCCAGGCGTTTGGCTTCGACGCGGGCGATTCGGATTACAGGGTCGGCGCTGTTTGAGGTCCGCCAGGCTGCAATTGTGGTGATCTGTGCGTCCCGTAGGGATGACCGCGCGTCGATTCCGAGGTCGATACTGCGGAGCAGGGCCGTGAGGGCATTGCGGTTCACGGTGCGCTGATGATCCAGCAGGGACCGGGTGGCCTCCCGTTTGCGGGATTCCTGCGCCGAATCCACCGTAAAATACGGCCACCTGCTCCTCGCCGCCTGAATGGGTCACCCCTTTAGTCCGGGCTAAGCAAAGCAGCGACTTCAGGGGCATCTGGTGCAAGGTGGAACAGCTCCAGATGCCCCTATTAGCCAGTCCGTTATGTGGGAATCATTTCCCTAAATCTCGTTACACGACTTAGTCAAATATTGCAGTTGAGCACATGCGCCAGCATCCCGGCTAGCCTTGCTTGTCGTGGAAATTCCGCCGCCGCCTAACCGTCAGTGCCAGCTGACGGGGCAGCCAAGAACGACTCTACTGCTCATCGAGATCACTTACGGATGAGTTGAGCCGCAACTCTCTGGCCGGCGGTCACGTACCACGGCGACCCTCCGCAGGTAGCGAACCCGCACTCCGTCCCAACAGTCGATAACGCAGCCGGTGAAGGTACGGCAAGATCCCGTAGGTAACGATAGGAACTGTCACCGTCGCCAGCACGAAGGTACGCAGGACTGGGTGCAAATTAGTTAGGCAGTTTTCGAACACGACATTGATTAGAGTCAGAGTCGGAAATACGGCCAGCCAGATCATCAGTGCCAGCTGATGTTTTGTCGGTGGCGCAGGGAGGGTGCCCGGCGTCGAGAGATCTGACACTGTATCTCCTGGAAGTGTTGTAGTGGCGCTTCACTGGGCATCGCGAGGCACGATCGGGCTGCCTTAGAAGCTCATACCGGAGGACCTACAAAGGAAATCAAAGGCTAACTGTAGCCTACCTCCGCCTCGTGCACCCACGGTGCCATCGGTGTTGTGGGGGCGAAAGCGGCGCACACCGAGTGCCTGTAGCGCCGAGATCGTCGTGGTAGCTGCCGGCACGCCAGCAACTTCGCTGAGGCGGGCAGACATCTCCTGATTGAAGCCAGGATCGCCATTCATGCTGCCTGCCGAGCAGGAGAAGAGGATGAGGTCCACACCAGCGTCCCGCAGAGCCTCGGCAGGCGCAATGTCTTGTAGCGCTTCGAACTCCTCGACCGACATGCCGACGCTAAAATCCACTTCAGCCGCAAGGCGAAGACGGAGGTCGTCTTCGCCTCACGGTGTTTACCGAAGAGACAATTACGCCTACACGCTGACGTGCGCTCATTTTGCACTCCATCGGCTGGCCTCTGTTGTGGGGCCTATAGTGTCAGGTGTGTGCTTGCCACACTGCGCTGTGTCACACAGAGCGAGACGCGAGACAGCCAACCCCTATGTCCACCAAAACCTCAACAAAGGTGTTGCGGGCCATGAGCGTTCTAGAGGCGCTGGCTCGAGCCGACCACGCAACCGTCCGGTCGCTGGCCAGCGCAACGGGCGACTCGATCTCATCGACCCATCGCTTGCTTCTCAGCCTGAAGGCAGCGGGCATGGTTGTGGACAACGCAAGCTCTGGGTATCGGCTCGCTCCTCGGGCGCTATCCCTCGCATTGAGGGTGCCGATCTACCGAGCGCTGCACGAGCGGGCGCCGGTTGCCTTGCAAGCTGTAAGCCATCTTGGCTTGCCCCCAGTCCTGGCTTTGCGGGATGACATGAGCGTGTTCTATCTGCTCAGCTCGGGCCCAGGAGGGCAGCGACCGCCGTCGCGGCCAGGTGACATCCGACCCATGCACTGCACGGCGAGCGGAAAATGTTGCTCGCACACAGCGCACAGGATGGCGTCGGCGCGGTCGTGGAGGCAGGATTGATCTACCGAACTGCCAAACAATGGTTACTTCGACGAGGCTCAACGATGAGTTGGAGAGTGTCCGAATGTCCGGCGTTGGCTATCAGGGCTAGGGCGAACCCGAACGGCCATCTGCGCTGAGCGCGGTAAGCGGCCGGTATTGCCAGAAGGGCGGCGAGGCCCAGCAGGATGTGGACCAGGATTTCGATGAACCAAAACCGGGAGTAGTTGGTCCATCCTTCCGGGCCCAGCAGGGGGTTCAGCAGGAAGACATTGGCCCAAGGTATAGGTATCGGTCACGGCGAAGGTGAAGCCGATGACCGCGACGCTGGGCACGACGATCCGGGCAGCGCTGCGCAGTTGCCTCCGGAGCCGGGTACGGCGGTTTCCGGTCAGCTGGAAGCGGGCAAAAGTTATAACCGGCAACGGCGATGAGTACGTGGGCGGTGCCTTCCTAGTCGAAGAAACCAATGCGCGTGGAGACGATGAAGATGATGGCAATGGCGCGGAGGACGATGCCCGTTTCCATCGGGGCAAGTAGCCGCCGGTGCCAGCCCCGCGGCGCTCGCCCGGCGGGACTGATTCGTCGGCTTGCAAACGCAGACGCGGCCGCGGCCGGTGTGCTCTGCGCGCGGTGCGGGGCAGGCGCAAGTTCACAGACCGGCATGGTGCCAGTCCTGCGGAATGATCCCAAGTGCGCGCTCCAGCCTGACCGACGCTGCCACGTAGGACAGTGAGTCACCGTCCAGGGAAACGAAGGTGTCCGTGTCGGCGATGTTTTCCTGTTCAAGGACCTCTGCGAAGATCCTCCGCACGTAAGCCGGGTATGCCGCTGGTTCAGCTGCAATGGGCGTGGCGCCGGCACGGTCATTCTTCCGGGATGCCAGGGCCAGGACGGCGGGGTAGTCCGGTTTTCCGTTGGTGAGCCGCGGTATGGATTTCACGGGATGAAGCTGAATCGCCGAGCGTGGCAGGCCCAAATCCTGGGCGAGGGTTTTGGCCACCAGTGCAAGGTCATGCTGGCCTTCCACCGCGGCCAGGAGGTGGCTGTTCACCACACTCATCCCGTAGCAGTAGGAGAAGGGGAGCGTGGTGGCCGCGGTGTCGCCGGGGCGCAGGTGCAGGTACTGGGCTATTGCTGAGGCGTTGGCCTGCACGGCCTCGGCGGACAGACGTACGAGTTTCGGTGAGCCGGTGGATCCGGAGGTGCTCAGCAGGAGCGCCAGCTCCGGGTGCAGCTCATGCCGGGTTTCCTCCCTCCGCACGTCCACGACGGCCTCGCCCCCGGATGCGCGGACCACGATGTCCGGATCGTACGCGGCAATCAGGGTCGCAGCGGCCGTCCCGCCGGCTGCGGGCAGGATCAGCAATGGATTGCCGGAGGACAGGGCGGCTAGGTAGACCATCAGGGACGGCAGGGAATTCTCGGCCTCCAGGGCGATCAGCAGGTAAACCCTAACTCAAATGGACTTGTCTTAGACCGCTGTAGGCTACGCCAAGGACTGCTTCCTCGCTACTGCCCAGGAGGGACAACACCCCCAGCGCGGTCGGGCCGGTGCAGCCTTCCAGCCGCGCTTCCAGCGCGGCCCGGCCAGCACGACCTGCAGCGTCGCCCCTCTGCAGGCCGATAGTTAGCCTTCGTCAAGCTACCGTTGGCGGCGGGGGAGAGGTCATGAGCCCAGGTTCGATGCTCACTGACCCAACTGTACGCAAAAATCTCTCATCTAATGAGAGGTTACGTTGCTACGCCGCGCCTTGGCGCACAATCGCCCGCTAGGGATGATCGGTATCAGGTCGACGAAGGATTAGTTTGACCTGCGGAAACTTCCGAAAAGCAGATCGAGACGAGTCCTCTCATCTACTTCTACTCGTCCCACTCAAGAGCCGATAATGGATATTCTGTAAAGCAAGAGCCGAGAAGGCACTCCCCGCGCGCCGGCAACTGGTCTCCTGCAGCCCCCTAAGACGTCGCCATCTGTCAGGAATTAGGCAACGGCCATGCCGACTAGACCCCAAGCGTGCGAGTTGACTCGTAGTGCCCAGTGTCTAGGGAGCTATCGTGGTGCTCACAACTTATGTACACAGGGCAGAGCGCGTCATTTGCGCCGCGCCTTGCTGGGCACGACACCCACAGGGTTGCCGGGGCCGGCATAAGGTCACCGCTTATACGTAGGATGATATTAGTCCGCAGCTTATATTCGTTGTCTAACCCTTGTGAACAAAGTTCAGGTAGAGGACCGCGATGGCAGAAAGTGTCCAGCTCGCGAGGCTCCCCACTAGAAACTCCTCCGCCTTCGAGCCGGAACCCCGGTCTTCTGAGATCTCGGGGAAACGGACGATGCCTTTCGCTGCCGCCAATGCCGCGATAATCTGCGGGGCGCCGGCGAATGCAAGTACGACGATAAGTAAGCGCTCGATCGGGCCGATGAGCCGGCCGCCTTTTAGCTCGGGGCCTCGTTTCGGCTTTTCTCCGGCGCGTACGCTTGCCACTTTGACGCTGCTGATGAACAGTTCCCACTTGTTCTTGGACTCCGCACTGGTTGCTTCGGTTTCCGTGCTGGCGCTGGCTGCCTTTGACGCGTCTTCCTCGTGGGCGCGTCCCAGCGCTGCAAGCGTGACGTTGTTAGCACTCTTCAAAAGAAAGAAGCCCGCAGCTATCGCCGCCAGCACGGTTTCAAGAGAAATGGACGCTGCCGATTTTAGAACTGCAGCCGAGTGAGCGTCTACAAGGAATCCCTTGGCCGTTTCAGGCGTTCGGTCGTAGGCCGTGATGACAAAGACGAGAACGAACAACGAGATGGGTGGCCAGAGCCTGGGGGCGGGCACGCCCGAATCGCCATTGTCCTTGGGCGTCGATTTTGAGGGGCGCGTGGCCCACACCCAACACAAGGCAATCACTGCGCAGGCGGCGGCTATTAGCGGCTCAAACCCCAACCCGATGACTGCCAGCGCCGCTATAGTCCCCAGAAGCACGAGCCGGAGCATTAGGGACCGCCAGCGGCGTCCCACTATGAAATCAACTAGGCCCACCATCAGAAGAAGAATGGAGCCAATCACTGGATCTCGCCTTTCAGCAGTTCATGCTGGGCTGCCACAAGAGCCGCTCCCCCCGACCGCCGTAAGCTCTGCGAGACCGCAGACTGAGTGATCTGCTCCTGTTCTGCCAGTTCGGATTGTGTATATCCGTAAAGGGAGCCTGCAGTTAGCCGACGATCGCGCGGGCGCATTGAGCTGATGGATGCGTCTCGGAGCAGCAAAAAACTGTTGACCAGCGCCATTGCACTGACTTCCCTGGGGGTATTGGATATGAACCACGAGCGAAGATAAGGTTCTCCGCCATGCTCTCGTCGGTGCGTCTCCTCGATCGCTCTTCGTGCATTCCACCATGCCGATCCATCTTGGATAGCCCCTGGGGCCTGCTCATCAACGTCGACTGTTTCCCCCCGCCCCAATCCGAATCTGCAGTCCACATCGTCGGGTAGTGATAGACGGACTTGTGTTGTCGCTAGAAGAGCGTGACCCAGTGTTGGGAATATGGCCTGGAATTCGTCTCCGACAGTAGGCCAAAGAGGCCGGAGGGGTCGGTGCACCCGCAAGGCGTCTTCAAACGTGGTGCGGATGGACCTTTGGGCACCGACGCGATCTTTGAGCTTCCGAGACTCCACAATGTCCACGATGAGAGCTATGACGAGACCTGACATTCCATTAGCCTATAGCTTATTCCTCGGGGTGTATAAGTTCTTAGCGGTGAATCGATGAGCCGCCACGATAACGACCGTATGACGGGCTACGTCCAAATTGCAGATTCTGTCTGCTGAGTGTGTGGGCGGCTCAACTTGCCGGATCAACAAGTCGACGAGGCCTCCGCAGTTGACCCGACAGGTAGTGAGATCTAGTGAGGGTCCACCACGACAAGTTTTCGCTGCTTCCTGCCACTGCCAGCCGCTATTACCGATTCGAGCTGCTCTAACGGAAAGCGGCTAGATGTTGCAATCTCTTCAAGGGAAATGGCCTCGGAGAGGAGTAGATCTTTGGCCTTTTCTAGAAGAGATGGTGACTCTGGTGGGCCAAGTGGTCCAGGTTCGGGTAGTCCCATCGTTGATAGTTGGATGTTTGCCCTGCGGTAGAGTGCATCTGACCATAAGCCGAGCCGATTGGCTCGGAAGCAGAGAGCTCTGAGGCTAACTCCCCATTTTTTCTTTGCTTGCTGAAGTGTTTCCCAATCGAGCCGTTTGGGCAGGTCCGGGATGATCTCTTCTTCTGGCATTAAGAAGGCGGCCGCGAAGCCATGCGCTTGATTCTCGACGAGCTTGGAACCAGGTCCGACTCCTTCGTGCATCACAAGGTGGCCTACTTCGTGCGCTGCATCAAAGCGGCTTCGTGCTTTGTCGTCCTTCTGTGGAGAGAGGAGGATGAGCGGACGTTCACCCGCGTTGGTAGAGAAGGCGTCGACGGCCGAGTCGATGAAGTTGGGAAGCCTTAGAGCGATGATTCCATTCGCTTCAACGAGTCGCACCATGTTGGCTATTGGCCCGGAAGGAACGCCCCACGATTTGCGGACCTCGGCGGCAGCGGCAGAGATTTCCGAGCTACTTGGCGTTTCCGGCAGGAAAGCGGCTGGCAAGTTGACTTCCGGCAATTCGACGTATTGTTCAAGCACGTCAATCACGGCCAAACCCGTTTCGGCAAAGGCTAGGGCTTGGTCGCGCGTGAGGGCGGGCGTAGCGCGAAGAGATCGAAAATGCGCTTCCGTGGCTGGCACTTGGGTGATGGGTCGTCCCATCCGCAGATACTCGGTAGGTACACCGAGCGCGAGGGCCAGTTGTCCCAGGACCGTACGTGTGGGGCGGCTTTGTCCCTTCTCGAATTGGGTTACGGCGGCTGGTGTGATGCCCGCGTTCGAGGCAAGGGTGGTTCGCTGGAGGCGCTTGAGTCGTCGCGCCACGGCCAGCCTTTGCCCATCGAAGTCGACCACAGCGCCGTCGGCACGTCGTCGTCGTGCTGCCGTGAGCTGGTCGGATTCGCTGGTCATTTCGATTCCTCTTTAGACGGCTTGATCTTCAGCCGGACCTTTGGCGTCGGCTCTTCGAGCGCGTCAAAGTCGGCTGAGTCCGTTGGCTGTATCGATGAGGGGTCGGGCAACATCATGTCCTCGTCGGTTTCGTCCAGCCACAAAGGGCGGCTTACTGCAATCCATGGACTAGGGCCTATCACCGGAATGCCCAGCCAGCCAGCTGTTAGTCCCGTGGATTCTTGCCCGCTCCACACCAAGAACACATCAGAGTAGGCATGAACTGCAGAACGGGTGTTCTGGTCGACGGCTGCTAGATCGAACAGAGACTCCTGGCCTGAACTACTTGCTTGAGTGGGCGTGAACGCGGCGTTCCGCAGTGCCGCATTCAATCTCGTCAAGCTGTTGCTGTCCCATTTGAAGTCGCGTTCCCATAAGGGAGTCCTGCTTCCGCTGCGCGGCGCCTTGAGGATATGGAGATTCACACCCCCTGCTGTGATTAGCAGCGAGCCGTCAGGTTCGGATGCCCTGGCTCGGGTCGCCCCCCAAGCACCTTCCCCCGCTTGAAATGCTTTCAAAGCCCTTTGACGAATATTGTGCGCGGACAAGATGCCGAACGCGCCGGCGGTGTCCCCAAGAGCGGCCGGTTCATAGCGATCCATGTTGATGGCCCAGACATCACTGATCGTCTTGTGAAGCCAGTCCAGCAGTTCCGACTCCCTGAACTTGTCTGTGAGTGAGTCAAGAAACTCAAGTCCGCCTGCGTTCCATGGGTACATGCAACAAGTAAAGCACACAGCATCAATAGCCATTTCGGAGCCAGAAAAATTAGCTGAACATGCTTTCTGTGCGGAGAAATTAAGCAAAACCCTTGCTTCTTCGACTTTTCTCGCTTATGGTTGCCGGAGGGCAGCGGAAGACTGCCGGGTCTGGTTCAAGATGAAGGACGGGTTATGGGGACTAACAGGCGGATTGTGCAGAAACGCGATGACGGCACGTTCGAAGTCAAAAAACCGGAGTCCACACGGGCGTCTGCTGTAGCCAGAACACAAGGTGAAGCGATAGTTCGGGCTCGGCAATTCCTGTCAAAAGACGGGGGAGGGGAGCTCCAGGTCAGAGGCCTCAACGGCCAGATTCGGAAGCAGGACACGATCAGCCCTGCCAACGACCCTCGTTCTACCAAGGGCTGAAACAGGTGCCAGTGCCGGCGAGTGAAGAAAGCCGGATGTCCCTGTATCGACTCACGGGGCTCGTCTCGTCAGTAGATGCGATCCGAGAAAAATACGTGGAAGGCTTCCACGGTGAGACAGTGCACGTAGGCGACCGTTCGGCCCTGCTTTTCTCCGGTAGGACCGAGGAAAAGGACGTGGGCTGGGGCCCCAACCTTCACAGCCTGAGCGGCAAGGCAGTCAGCCTGAAAAGCTCTGTTCCTGCTGCGGTACTCCTGATCCCCGACGAGCAGCCGAGCGTCTCGCACAGCAGACAGGACGAGGCCGCAGCAGTAGAGGCCGCTGCGGACGACGGTGTTGTCTGGGCAGTTACGTTTGGCATGGGATTCCAGCTCCTTGATCAGCGATACGTTGATAACGGCTTCGGTCAGCGCATAGCTATACGCTGTGCTGACCAAACCAGGCTGAACTCCCTCACCAAAGTAACTCTCGATGAAAGAGCCAAGACAGAGCGATCATCAATCCCGTCGGGGGCGTCACTGCGGAGCTTTGGCTTTGAAGACATCGGCGAACTCGCCACGCGCCTCGTGGCCTCCGGCAACGTGCAAGGCGTAGGCAACCCCCTGAAGCCCGTCACTATCCGCGGCGCCGATGCCCTCAGCCTGCCGCTGTCTAAGAAGCCCGAGGCCTTTCTCCAAGACCTGGAGAGCATCAAGAAGACACTGGAGCTCCCACCTGTGAGTGAGGAGCTGGGCTTCTTGGAGAAACTGACGCTCATTAAAGACAAGGAGCTGATTACGACCCTCGACGAAGACTTGCTCGAGGCCATCATTGACTCCGACGGTAAGCGGCTTGGCCTGGCATGGCCTCACGAAACCATTGACGAATTCGGCATGCCCCAGGCATACAAGCTTGTCGGCACGTCGGAACGATCCCCTCGAGACGGACTTCCTACACTCGATGCCCTGCTGGAGCCTGTTCGCAAGGCGCCCCCAGCTCGCCGGAAGCAAAAGTTCGACAGCCTTGCCGTCATCCTTTTGGAAAACGCGGATGAGCAGCTGGCCAGCGGCAAGCTGCCCGTACGGAAATGGATATCGTACGAAACTGACAGAGACGGCCGGAAGTACTTTCTCCATGGGGGACGGTGGTACATCATGGAACAGGACTACGCCGAAACTGTCCGGAAACGGACCGTGGAGATCTTCAACAGGGCTTCGCCGCTGCCAGCGCTCCCAGCGTGGACGACTAAATCCGGGGACGAGTTGGCCTACAACCAGGAGCTTGCCGAACTTACCGGCGGTCTGTGCCTTGATCGTCAGTTGATCCAAGGCGACACGCGCAAGGGAAGGATTGAGGCCTGCGACGTGCTCCTTAAAGATGGAACATTCATCCACGTTAAGCACGCGGATTCGTCATCACCAGCAAGCCACCTACTCGCCCAAGCGTTGGTGTCCACTGAAGTCCTGACCTACGACAAGACGGCAAGGCAGAGCCTCGCAGCCAGGATCGAACAACAAGGCGCCGATCCGGCTGACTACCAGCTCATGCCGAAGCAGGTGGTTATCGTTATGGCCAAAACGGGAAAACTGCTGGACGCAGACTCCCTCTACACCTTTACTCAGGTCAATCTTGGGCGGCAGGACCGGGCACTCGCTTCACGAAGCGTCGATGTATTTCTGGTCCCCATCATCAAAGAGGATAAATAGGAAAGCCGTCGGCAACTGAATCTGCGGGGTTTCTCTGGCAGACAGCGCAGGCCAACGTACGCGGAATAGCGTTAAATAACACTCTGGATCACAGGGGAGGGCGGGGTAATCAATGCCGTACTGCCGGATCGCTCGGGCCAGCATCGTGGGGCCCGGACATAGGGTGGTTACTCCAGCCAGGAATGGCGTAGGTACTGGTAGACCGTTTCCCTGCTGATCCCGTACTCGCGGGCCAATGTGACTTTCGAGACCCCAGTGCCGGCGCGCTCCACCATTTCAGCGGCCCGTTCCGGTGAGAGTGTTTTCTTCCGTCCCTTGTAAGCTCCGCGCTGTTTGGCGAGGGCAATTCCTTCCCGTTGCCGCTCCCTGATCAATGAGCGTTCGAACTCTGCGAATGCTCCCATGACGGAGAGCATTAGGTTGGCCAGCGGTGAGTCCTCGCCGGTGAAGACCAGGTTCTCTTTCAAGAATTCGACGCGTACTCCTCTGCGGGTGAGGCCCTGCACCAGGGCGCGCAGGTCGTCCAGGTTGCGGGCGAGCCGGTCCATGCTGTGCACCACCACGGCATCGCCGTCGCGGGCGAACCGCAAGAGCTCTACGAGCTGGGGCCTGGCGGTGTCCCTGCCGGAAGCTTTGTCGGTGAAAACCCGGTCTAAAACCTGGCCTTCGAGCTGGCGCTTCTCGTTTTGGTCCAGCGAGCTTACGCGCACGTACCCGATGCGTTGACCTGCCATGGCTGCCTCCACCCTTCACCGTGTGGGATTGAGTGTCAGCGCCATTCCTGATGCGCGTCAAGAGCCGCCACGCAGTCAGGCCCGCCTCGCGCCGGGTGGCTCAACTGCCGCAAACCAGGGCCTCGTGTCGCCGGCATTGTCAGCGAATTCTCAGGTTGCAGCTAGACACTGAGGTGAAGCTCCGGTCCAGCCGCTATCTGGCCGGAGCTTCGCCACGCGCGGCCCGGGGGAGTGGCAGGGCCAGAACGGGCCGCACGGTGGTTATCATGTTGCGCCCGGCAACTGCCGTGGCGCCCCAATCGCAATCTTCATCCAGAATCTGATGCGGGAACATGGGTACGGCCGGGGACGTTGCACCCTCGTCCGAAAAGAACCACATCAGGAATGGGAAGTACCAGCAGTGGCAACCGATTACGACGAAGTCCGCTCCGACGTCAAGGAATCCCAGGAGCGTTCGCTGGAAGACCTGCAGTCGGCCAGCGCCCCGGACGCACGAAGCGTCGTCACCGAGCTTGACGAAGCCGACGCCCTCGACGAGGGCCTGACACCCGGCGGCGAGATTGTCTCCGAGGAGCTGATCGTTCAGGTCATCCCGCAAGGCAAGGATGAATTCACCTGCTCGTCCTGCTTCCTGGTCCGGCACCGGTCCCAGCTGGCGCGGGAAAACAATGGACAGTCCTACTGCATCGAATGCGAGGGGTAAAGGGAGCACCCCGGATCCGCAGGTGATCCCTGTCCAGGCCCTCGAGCCGACGGTTGACATAATGCCGGCTGTCGGCCTGAATTGCTGACGGCGGCAGTCCTTCCTAGGGGAGGTCGGGTGCGCTCGAGACGATGTAGTCCGCCGCAGCCGGCCCCGTCATTGACAGGGTATTCGATTCCGGGTCGACGTCCCTGGCGGCGAGGGCATCCCACAGCGCCTCGGCCGACTCCGGCGGGCACCCGCTCAGCGCGCACCAGCTGATATACAGCCCGTAGAGTTCCTCGGCGTCCAGTCCGGTTTCGCTGCCGGGTTCGGTGCTGGTGGATTCCCGGAGAAAGTCGTCAAAATGGCTCATGCCCCGCCTGCTGCTTCCTTTCTGATCCGTACCCGGCACGGGGTGTCCGATCCGTATCCGGCCCGGGGTGCTGGTGTCGTGCGCGGCAGCACCGGATGGTGCTGGTCAGAAACTATCCGCGCGGCATCGGTGGTGTCCATCACCATGCTTCGGAAGCGGGCCGGTGATAAGCTGAAAAGAGCACTCACTTGAAGCTTCAACTTAGTTAGTGGCGCAATGCTTTATCCGTTTTCTCAGGATGCTCAGGTGCGGCGTTGCTTGAGGGCGATGTAGTCAGACATTCTCGTGGCCGATCTCGCGGCGTGTTGGGCGATGATGGCGGGTCTGTAACCGAGTAGATCCATCAGCGTTCGGGCGTCGACTTCTTGGGTGAGGTCGCGCAGTGTTGCGTTTCGGGCTCTCTGGCCATCGATGCCCAGGACTTTGAGTCGTTCGGAAAGGGTCGCCGGGTGGATGTACTGGCCTGCCCGGGTGCCTGGGAACAGCCAGTTAGTGTTCGTGTTAGTGGTGTTCCGGTTCCCGCTTCCCTGGTGCTGGTTCCAGAACATCCCTGTTAGTGCTTCAGGTATTGCGGCGGGAATGGTGCCCAGCTTGAGGAACATGCCCTCGGGGGTGCTCTCGATGTCGGCCCGGCTGAGCATGACGATCTTGTTGATGGGGTGAGCCCAGAGCAGCAGGATGAGGCCTGCAAGGCGTGTCGATGTGATGACGTGGTTGTAATCGAGGCAGTTGCGGACCAGTTCGATGCGTTCCTGTTGGGTGATCATTGGCACGGAATGTGCGGGCCTGAAGGGCACGTCGAGCTTCCCGTAGGGTCTGCGGCCTTGCCGGTTGAGCCAGCGTGCGAAGTTGCGGACATGTTTGTGGGTGCTGGGCCCGATGCTGAGATATTCGTCGATGTGGGCTTGCCTGAGTTCGTCGGCTCCGATGCCATGAGTATTGCGGAGCCAGATGAGAAGTTTGGCGGCTTCGGTGATTTCCTGTTTGGCCGCGTGGGTGACGGTTTCGAGGTTCACTGTTGGGTCTGTGGCTCTGTCGCGGATGCGCTTGAGGTGGTGCCATGTTGCGAAGCGTTCGATGGTTTGGGTTGTTCCATCATCGGGGAGGTCGCTGATTTTGCTGGCAAGCCATTGCTCGAAGCGTACGAGCTTTTCGTTGCCGCGTCCGGGCATGATGCGGTGGTGCATGAGCAGGTAGCGCAGGTGCTCTGCGGCGGTTGACCGGGGGAGCGCGTCAAAGGCTTCGTGTGTCAGCGGGAGAGTTCGGTCGCCTATGGAGCTCAGTAGTTCCCTGGCTCGGGTGCCAGGGCGCATGTAGGTGTAGATGCTTTCGGGCCTGCCGGTTTCGGTGAGGAGGCTGATGAGGCGGTGGAGGCTGAGGTTGTCACCGGGTTTGAGCACCGCGGTGAGGTCGTCCTGGAGAGCGCAGCGGATGCAAAGGCCGGCGCGGAACCTTTCGATTTCACGGTTGCATCGGGTGCAGGTGAGGTCGGTGGTGATGCCCGCGCAGTCGCGGCAGATCGGTTGGTGGTCAGGGGAGCGTCCGGGGAGCATGCGGGTTTCGAGGCAGCGGGGGCATCTGCCGCGAGTGTGGGTGGCTTCCGTGAAGCAGGCTCCGCAGACCGGGCCGTCAGGCCAGCGCACCCGGATCTTAGCCACCATCAGGTTGCACCGGCCGCAGAGATAATCCCCGCTGGAGCGTGGCCGGCCCCGTTTCCTGGAGGTCTGCAGGTAATTGATTGTGGGTGGCCGCGCGGATCCGTTGCCTCCGGTGGCGGGCCGTCCCGGGTTAGCCATCGTCCTCGACGATTCGTGCGCGCACTGGGCGGTATTTGTGCAGGTCAGGGATGTCTTCGCCGGCAGCTTTGCGGTGCCGGATGGTCTTGGCTTCGGTGGCTGAGTAAGTGATGAGGTCGTTGGGTGTTACATCCAGGGCATCACAGAGTGCGACGAGAACCTTGAAGGAGATCCGTTCGGGCTCCTGGGTCACGATCCGCCAAATTGCGTTGGCGGTCAGGGTAATGCCGCGCTCGTGCAGGAGAGCAGCGAGCTCCTTGGCGGTGTGGACCCCTCGACGGGCCATGATCTCGCGGACCCGCCAGGTGTAGGCGATTTCTCGTCTGCTCATGGGTGCTTCCTTTCTGAGGGCAGCGCCAGGGCCGCTTTGATGGTTCGTTCATGCACTTGCTCAAGGGCGAGGCGCTGGTAGTCAGGGGAGGGCAGCGTATACAGGGACGTCGTGTAGGCGTGATCATGGCCCAGTTGCAGCTGCACGAAGGTCAGATCAAATCCTTCGACCGTGCTCAGGTGCGTGGCGTAGGAGCGGCGGAAGGAATGCAGGTCCAGTCCCTTGGGGTATCCCAGCTCATCCAGGAAGTCATGGAGCCGGTCGTTCAGATGCGACTCACTGACGACTTTCCCGCCGCTGGTGGGGAACAGGTCCGTGACTGGATGGCCGTAGCGGGGGAGGCCGTTTCTGATCCAATCGGCCACCATCTCCGCGGACCACTCCCAAACGGTGAGGACGGACCGGACCTTCTTGGCTGAACCCCTGTGCGGCTTGCCCCAGCGCACCAGAACGACGCCATGGTCTCCGAGGTAGGGTGCCTTGCCGTTGCGGGAAAAATCGGACACCTGCAAGCGGCGGAATTCCTCGGAGCGCAGACCCCAGCTGTAGGCAGACTTGAAAGCAATCGCGTCACGCCATGCAGACAAGGCACCCTTGCGGCCCGAGTCCAGGATCCGCACGACCTCGAGATCTGCGAGGTCGAAGAGTTCCTGTAGCTCACGCTGGCTGAAGGGTCGTTTCCCGGGCCGGGCTTCGGTCGGCTGCGAATGCGTCACCCGGTTCAGTTCCGTCACGACCTGGGAGAAGACTCGGCCAAACAGCTTCGCGCTTTGCTCGCACCAGTCGTACTGCGGGCTGCAGGCATAGTCACAGAACAGCTTCACCGCCGCCTGATACCCCCGGACAGTGCCGTGGGCGAGGTTCCTCACGGCCCGGGCGTGGGAAAAATAGTCGTCCGCGTCGCCAAGGCTCCATTCCCACGGATATTTGCCCGAGAAGTCCACGAAGCTCAAGACAACATTGCGCTTGGTGCGGATGGTCCCTGGCGAGAAATCCTGCGCACGCTGCTGGCGTGCCCAGCCATCCAGGACGAGGGCCAGGAACGAGTCTGGATCCGGCGTCTGACCGCCGAAAGGAACATAGAGAACATTCCCGTCATCCCGTGCCATGGTTCGCCTCGCATCATCAAGAACCCTTTGCAATTTTCGCACACAGTTTGCGAGAACCGCAATCGCTCAGGAGTGAAACCGCAGTTCAGAAGGCAAATACGGCGCCCACAATGAGCCCGGAACAGCGGGCACCTTCAGAACCCCGGCAATTCCGCCGTCAAGGCAAAATCGCAGGTCAGCACCGCTTTGGGGGAGGTCCAGCAGGCGTTTCCCACATCCTCACGATGTGCAGGAAAAGCACTTAGAGTCATTACTACTTTACATAAGGTCCATTATCGGCGTTTCTGCACCTGTGATTCAGGGTGTGAT
>NZ_JAPDNV010000060.1:0-14692 GCF_026013155.1 Paenarthrobacter sp. PAE-2
GCGTTGGCGGTGCACCAGCGCTGGTGCACCGCCCCGGCTCCCCGCCCCGCGGCCCGATCGGAAGGATTGCCCTTGCCTATCCCCCTGCAGCACCCCGCCCGGCAGTCCCCTTCCGCCAGCCTTGGGGTAATACTGTGAGCCCGGCAGTACTGGGCCTCCACATAGGTGGTTCCAGGACACACGCGCTACGGCACGAGCCCGGGCGCACGGGGCAGTCCCGGAATGAACCGGACACCCCGGAGATCACCGAAACCAGCGCCAACCTGTCCTCCGTGGGCCACCACGGCGTGGATGCGGTCCTTCGCCGGATAGCCGCGGCCGTCGGAAAGGATGTCCGGGCCGTCTGCGCCGGAGCAGCGGGAGCCGATACTCCAGCCAGCAGGGCCGTGCTGTCCGCCTTGCTCGCCGAGCACTTTCCCGGCGCCGTGATCGACGTCGTCCATGACACCCGCATCATCCTCGCAGCAGCAGGCCTCGACGCAGGGGCGGTCCTGGTGGCCGGTACGGGCTCGGTTGCCTGGGGCCGGAACCGGGAGGGAAGGGAAGCCCGCAGCGGCGGCTACGGCTACCTGTTGGGCGATGAGGGCGGGGGCTATTCGGTGGTCCGGGACGCAGTCCGCGAGGCATTGCGTGAGCATTACGCCGGGCTGGAACCAGGTCCCCTGGTACAGGCCGTGCTGACTGCAACACAGAGCGCGGACGCGCTCCATTTGATGGACCACTTCTATGCCAAACCCGAACCGGACTACTGGGCGTCGATGGCGCCACTGGTTCTTGACCTGGCAGTATCCGGGGACCCCGCGGCCCTGCGTATCCAGGCCGAAGCGGCGCACTCGCTGGCCACCATGGCACGCCAGGTCCTCGGGGAACTTGGCTTGGACTTGCCGTTGGTGATGGCAGGTGGACTCCTGGTTAATCAGAGGCAACTGGCCGATGCAGTGGCACGCAAGCTCTCCCTGGACGATCCTTCCGCGGTACGGATCCTGGATCGCTCCCCTGTCCAGGGAGCAGTGACGCTGGCCGAAGGTCTACTGGGTACTTAGTGCCGGTATCCGGAGTAATCTGGATGCATGCCTTTCACTAGCGGTGGTCGGTAGCAATGGCGCGGGCAAAGCAGCGGTGGCTGCCCGCCTTGCTGATTCCGCTTGCCCTCCTTGCTGCGGTGTTGGTGGGCACGGTGCAAGCCGGCGCAACTCCCACCCTGCCGCCCAAGTCAGCGGAGGAAATCGTGGCCATGATCGCCCGGACCGAGGTCCGCGCGTTCTCGAGCACGGTGTCGCAGAGTTCCAAGCTGGGACTTCCGGACCTGAACGTAGGCGTACCCGGCGGAGGCCAGGGAGAGCCTTCCCTTTTCGAATTCCTCACGGGTTCGCACGAGGCCCGCATCTACGTGGCCGGTCCCTCCAAAGCGCGGCTGCAAGTCTTGGACCGGATGGCTGAGCGCGACGTGGTGGTCAACGGCACGGAGGCCTGGTTCTACAGCTCGGCGGACAACAGCGCCGTTCACACCACGCTGCCCGCACGTCCGGAGGCCGCCACCAGCCCCGCAGCGCCTGACGACACCGCACGGAACCTCCCCAGCCCCGAAGCACTCGCGGACAGGTTCCTCGAAGCCATGGACGACCACACGGAAGTGAGCGTTGGCGAACCTGCAACCGTAGCTGGCCGGGGCGCATACACCCTGATGCTCGTGCCCCGGAGCACGGACACCCTGGTGGATAGGATCGCCATCAACGTCGATTCCGAAACGGGCTTCCCCCTGGGCGTCACAGTCCGGGCGAAAGGGCAGGCAGACCCTGCCTTCAGCGCCAGCTTCTCAAGCTTTGATCCGGGCGTTCCGGACCCTGCGTTGTTCACGTTCACTCCCCCGCCCGGTGCCACCGTAAAGGAGGCCGCCGTGACGGAAAAGGAAGCACCAACGTGGGCACCTCGTCCGAAGCCGTCCGAAAGTTCGGGCCCGGCAGGGCCACGCCACCCAAGCAAAGAAGTCTCCGGCCAGGGCTGGGACTCGGTGGTGGTACTGCCAGCAGGTTCGGCCCCACAAGGCCTCGTGACCAATCCGCAGCTTGCCCAGGCCCTGCAGCCGGTTGCCGGGGGACGTGCCCTGACTACCTCCCTTCTGAGCGTGTTGATCCTCGACGACGGCCGCGTGTTCGCCGGAATGGTTCCCTTGGAACGCCTCCAGGACGTTGCCGGTGCGCGCGGGACTGCTGCCGGCTGAGGACGGCTCCATGGCGGAGCCCGGGGGCGGCAACAGCACAGCCCTGGCCATTCAGACCAGAGGATTGGTGAAGCGGTTCGGACAACGAGCCGCCGTGGCCGGCACCGATCTGGCCGTTCCCCGCGGTTCCGTGTTTGGCTTTCTTGGCCCGAACGGATCGGGAAAGACCACCACCATCCGCATGCTGTTGGGCCTGGTGTCACCCGACCAAGGCAGCATCACCGTGTTGGGCCAGGACATGCCGCGGGGGCTTGCCAACGTACTCCCCGACGTTGGGGCGTTGGTGGAAGGGCCGGGCTTCTACCCTTTCCTGTCCGGAGAGGCGAATCTGCTGCGCTTGGATACTGCCGACCGGCATGCCGAAGCGGCAACCCGGAAGGGGCGGGTGGCCGCGGCACTCGAACGGGTTGGCCTGGAACATGCAGCCCGGAAGAAGGTCCGGGCCTATTCGCTGGGCATGAAGCAGCGGTTGGGCCTGGCGAACGCGCTGCTGCGGGACCGGTCACTGCTGGTCCTCGACGAACCCACCAACGGTTTGGATCCGCAAGGAACCCGGGAGGTCCGGCATCTGGTGAGCTCCCTCGCGGCCGACGGGACCACGGTCTTTGTCTCCAGCCATCTCTTGTCCGAGGTGGAACAGATGTGCACCCACGTGGGCATCATGAGCGCCGGCCGGCTGGTTGCCCAAGGGCCGCTGGAGCAGTTGCGCTCTGCCGGACAGTCCCGGGTCACGGTAAAGACGCCCGACGTCGATCAAGCCGTCAGTGTCCTGGCGCGCCTTGGCCTGGTGCCCGGCACGCCGTCGGCAGGATGGGTGATGGCCACCGGGATGGACGGCGTTGCCCCTGAGTCGATTTCGGCTGCCCTGGTCCGGGACGGCGTCAGGGTGCGCGGTTTCTCGGTGGAAAACGCGAGCCTCGAGGAACAGTACGTTGCGCTTACGGGCGCGGGGTTCGATGTCGTCGGCTGAAACCCGGAGGCAGCCCGACGGCGGTTCAGGCGCCTCGGGCGGTCCGGGGCTGGCCCTCCTGGGTTCAGAGCTGTCCGTGTTGTTCCGGAGGGTGCGGACGTGGGCCATGCTCCTGGCCTTGGCAGCTGTGCCGATCCTGATTGCCGTCGCCGTGAAGCTTTCCAGCAGGGACGTGCCGCCCGGACGGGGTCCGCTCTACCTTGACCGCGTCAGCCAGAACGGACTGTTCGTTGCCTTTACCGCCTTGGTGGTGTGCGTTCCCCTCTTTCTCCCCCTCACGGTAGGTGTCGTAGCGGGAGGCACCATCGCCGGAGAAGCCAACCTTGGGACGTTGCGGTATCTCCTGATCGCGCCGGCAGGGCGCGTCCGGCTACTGCTGGTGAAGTACACCGGGGCGGTGGCTTTCTGCTGCGCAGCGACGTTGATGGTGGCCGCGTCAGGTGCCCTGGCCGGCGTCGTACTTTTTCCGGTGGGTCCGGTGACCCTACTGTCGGGTGACACTATTGGTGTGGGCGAGGCCGCGGTGCGCACGCTCCTCATTGCCGCCTACATTGCGGTTTCCCTGCTGGGGCTGTCCGCGATCGGCCTCCTGGTGTCGACTTTCACGGATGTCCCGGTTGGCGCGATGGCCGCCACGGTTGTTCTGGCGGTGGTTTCGCAGGTACTGGACAACCTCCCGCAGCTCGATTGGCTGCATCCGTGGTTGTTCAGCCACCACTGGCTTGGCTTCGCCGATCTGCTGCGGCAACCCATGTCCTGGAACTCCTTTGGGGAGAACGCGCTTCTCCAGGCAGGGTACGTGGCGGTCTGCGGCGCCCTGGCGTACGCGAAATTCTCCAATAAGGACGTTCTGTCGTAGCTTTGACGTAGGCTCATCCCATGGCCAGATTCTTTGACGTCCACCCAGTTGACCCACAGCCGCGCGCCATCAGCCAGGTTGTGAACATGGTCCAAAACGGCGGCCTCATCGCCTACCCCACTGATTCCTGCTATGCCTTGGGAGCCCAGATAGGAAACCGGGAGGCGCTGGACCGGATCCGCACCATCCGGCACCTTGATGACAAACACCACTTCACCCTGGTCTGCAAGGACTTTGCGCAAATGGGACAGTTCGTCATGTTGGACAATGACGTCTTCCGGAGCATCAAGGCCGTCACCCCCGGGAGCTATACGTTCATCCTTCCGGCTACCCGGGAAGTTCCCAAGCGCCTCCTGCATCCCAAGAAGAAGACGGTAGGGGTGCGAATTCCGGACCATAAGGTGGTTCAGGCCATCCTCGCTGAGCTCGGGGAGCCGCTGCTGTCCAGCACGCTTCTCCTGCCCGACCAGGAAGAACCACTGACCCAGGGATGGGAAATCAAGGAGCGCCTGGACAACGAGGTGGATGCAGTCATCGATTCCGGCGATACGGGGTCGGAACCGACCACCGTCATCGACTTCTCCAGCGGTTTCGCCGAGGTTGTCCGCCGCGGAACCGGCGATCCGTCGCGTTTCGAATAGCCCCCGGGTTATCCAAAGCGGAACCGGCAGCCCGCGTTGAGCACCACTTGGGCGAGGCTGGTGATCTCCAAAGCTACGGCCGACGGTGCTTCCGCCAAAGGCGCCGGCGGATACGCCACGGCGATAGTGATCTGCCTGTTGGCGTCAGCGCTGCTCAGCGACATCACTCCGTACCCAGGCACATCGCCCGCATGGCCGTAGTAATTTCCGTTGGTGCAGGGATCCTGCCACTGGTCCAGGCCTAGTCCGTACTCTTCCAGGACGCTCCCTTTCATCAGGATAAGGCTGGAGGGTGCCACGAGCTTGCCGCCGAGGAGGCCTGAGTAGAAAGCGTTGATGTCCCCCACCGTGCCAAACAACTGCGCACCGCGGGACCCCAGCGCTCCGGTCTCCATCACATCAACGGTTTTCCCATTGAGCTGTACGTAGCCGTGCACCACCCCGGGCGGTATGGGTTCAGGACCGTAGACAGCCACCGCGCGAAGGCCGAGCGGATCGAGGATGTCCCGGGCCAGGACCTCGGAGTACCCAGTGCCCCGCAAAACCTCCACAACCCGGCGCAGCAGCAAGTCCGTACGCCCGCTGTCCGGGTCCGCGAGCAACCCGCGGATGGTCGCGGCCGCACCGCCAGGAGGGATGTCCGCAGGCGCGAGATAAGCGGAGGCCGGGGCGTCCAGAACCAGGATCCCTTCCTCAGCGAGCTTCAGCACGGAAACCGCGAGCATGCTGCGGGACACCCCACCCATCACCATGGGATCATCGGGCCCGGCCAGTGTGCCGGTTGCAGTGTTCCTCAAGCCCGCCGCGTGCTTCCAGACCTGGGCACCGGACCTCGCCTCCACGATGACAGCCGGGGCGCCGAGCGCGATCATCTCACGGCTGAAAAGTTCAATGCTGGACTGCAACTCACGGAAAGCCGCCGATGCTGTCATTGCGTCAGTAGGTACTGCCGGCGACCAGGACGCCTCAGGAGGGTCCGACGTCGGACCTGACCGGGTAGGCGACGGTCCAGTTGCAGTAGTTGCCGGCGAGGGGACGTCAGGCGGCGGCTGATCCGGCCAACCGGTGCAGGCGGTCAGCAGGCCGAGTCCAAGAAGTGCAGCCGAAAGACGCGCCCCCACGCAGCGGCGGGGGCCAGGCCGTGCCGCAACTACCGCTGGAGTCAGCCCCCATCTCACTGTCCGACCCCGCCTAATCCTCCGGCTTGCGGGCCCGGCTGGGTTGCACGCGCATCGGCTCCCCCGGCATCTTGGGAAATTCCGGGGGGAACGGCATTTCGCCCTGGCCGTTCTTGACGTCACGCTCCCACCACTGCAGCAGGACATCGATGTTCCCGGGGGCATCGTGCATGGTGGCCCACGGGTCCCCTGACTTTTCCAGCCGTTCCGGGACAGTCCGGATGGTGTACTTCGCTGGGTCGGCATCCTCCAGTTCATCCCACGTCAGGGGGCAGGAAACCTGTGCCTGGGGAACCGCCCGGGGGCTGTAAGCCCCGGCAATGGTGCGGTCCCGGTTCGCTTGGTTGAAGTCCACGAAGATCCGGGTTCCGCGCTCTTCCTTCCACCACGCCGTAGTGACCTTGTCCGGCATCCGGCGCTCCAGCTCGCGTCCGGCGGCAATCACGGCATGGCGGACTTCGAGGAACTCGTGCTTGGGCTCAATAGGTGCGTACACGTGGAGGCCGCGGTTGCCGGACGTTTTGATAAAGGCGGTCAGTCCTGCCTCGTCAAGGACCTTGCGCAGTTCCTGCGCCGCCGGGATCGCATCGGCAAAGTCCGTGCCGGGCTGGGGGTCCAAATCAATGCGGAGTTGATTGGGGTTGTCCGGGTTATCTGCTTTGGAGGCCCACGGGTGGAAGACGACGGTGTTCATCTGGGCTGCCCACACGGCAGTTGCAGGCTCGTCGATGACCAGTTGCGGATGCGACCGTCCGCTGGGATAGGTCACCATCACCGACCTGACGTAGTCCGGGGCACCCTTGGGCGGGTTCTTGGAAAAGAACATGTCGCCTTCGATGGTTCCGGAATACCGTTGGAGGCTGACGGGACGGTTGCCGTTGGCGGCCACGAAGGCCTCCCCCACTGCCACCAGGTAGTTCGCAAGATCAAGTTTGGTGAGACCCGCTTCCGGCCACACCACCCGGTTCGGGCTTGAAATCCGCACCTCCCGGGGGCCATCGGGACCGGGCACTGTGATGGTGGTGGATTCGCTCGCCATGCCCACAAGCTACCGTGTCCGGGCCGTGCGCGTCTGCAGCTCGAAGGCATTTCGCGCAATGCGCCCGAATATGGCCACGCGTCCTTCATGATGGATGCATGCCCCTAACGCCCCGCGCAGTGTCCATCCACGTCGGCGACGCCGAAGTTTCCGGCCTTTCGATCCGCCCCTCCAAGCCCCTCGCCACGATGGTGGTGGCCCATGGAGCGGGTGCCGGGATGGAGCATCCGTTCCTGCAGGGTTTCTCGGAGGCAATGGCCGATGAAGGCGTGGCGACCCTCCGGTTCAACTTTCCCTATCGCGAAGCCGGCAGGCGGTTCCCGGACCGGCCACCGCTGGCCATCGCTGCGTGGACCGCGGCGATGGAGGCAGCAGCCGGACTGTCCGAGGGCGAGCCGCTGTGGGCGGCCGGAAAGTCCTTTGGGGGCCGGATGGCGTCCATGGCCGTCGTGGAGGGCATGAGAACGCGCGGTCTGGTGTATCTCGGCTATCCCCTGCACGCCCCCGGGAAGCCCGACAAGTTGCGCGATGAGCACCTGTACGGCATCGCTGTTCCCATGCTCTTCCTTCAAGGCACCCGGGATACCTTTGCAACGCCCGGGCTGTTGGAGTCGGTAGTAGAACGCATTGGACCGACGGCGACGCTCCAGTGGTGTGAGGGCGGGGACCACTCTTTCGCGGTCAAGGGTGCCAAACGGAGCGCGGCGGAGATCGGGGCTTCCTTGGCACCCGCCGTTGCACAGTTTGTGCGGGGCAATCCCTGAGCGGCTGGCGGCAGTACCAGCCTGGCCTACTTGGGGACGGGTTCATGCCGAAGGTAGGACCGCCGGAAGCGTCCGGTGCCGGCAGTCAGGGCCCTCAACTCCACTGCGTAGCGGAGGAGTTCCTGGTCCGGCACTTCCGCGCTGATCTCGGCGCCCTCGCCGGGAGCTGCGTCAGTGCCAGTCACGCGTCCCCTGCGGCCCGAGAGGTCGCTCATGACCGCGCCCACGTACTCGTCGGGAACGTTCACCACCACACTGGAAACGGGTTCCAGCAGCTGGATCCTGGTGGCTGCTGCCGCTTCCCGAAGTGCCAGCGCGCCGGCTGCCTGGAAGGCGGCATCGGAGGAGTCCACGCTGTGGGTTTTTCCGCCGGTTAGCGTCACCTTGATGTCCACCACAGGAAAGCCCTCAGCCACGCCCTTGAGCATCTGGGCCCGAATGCCCTTTTCCACGGAAGCCACGTAGGTGGCGGGGATGACACCTCCGACGATCTTGTCCACGAACTCGAAACCCCCACCGCGCGGCAACGGTTCCACGTCGATGTCGCAGATGGCGAATTGTCCGTGGCCTCCGGACTGCTTCACGTGGCGTCCATGACCGGATGCGTTGCCGGCGAAAGTCTCCCGCAACGGCGTGATGACATCGACGGTCTGGAGTTTCACGCCCTGGGCACGCAACCTGTCCAGGACCACCTCAGCGTGGGCCTCGCCCATGCACCAAAGAATCAATTGGTGGGTGTCCTGGTTGCGTTCCACCCTCAGGGTGGGGTCTGCTGCCGCGATCTTTCCGATGTTCTTGGCGAGGGCATCCTCATCGCTGCGTGAGGCCCCTTCGACCGCGATGGGCATCAACGGTTCGGGAATGTTCCACGTCTCGATGAGCAAGGGGCTTTCGCGGTCCGACACGGTGTCCCCGGTCTCGGCTCCGGCCAGTTTGCTGATGGCGCAGATATCTCCCGCGATGCAATAGGGAACAGCTTTGAGGCTGGAACCCACGGGCGAATACAAATGAGTGACGCGTTCGTCGGAATCGTGGTCCTCGTGGCCCCTGTCCGCCAAACCACGACCGCCGATGTGGATCGACGAATCCTCCCGCAGGGTTCCGGAAAACACCCTCACGAGGCAAACCCGGCCGAGGAACGGATCAACCGTGGTCCTCACCACTTCCGCAGCCAACGGCCCGTCCGGGTCGCAGCTCAGCGGTTTCAGGGATGACCCGTCCAGCTTCATGGCCGGCGGCGCGGGACGCTCCGGGGGCGACGGCAGGGCATCGACGAGCAGCGACATCAGCTCCTGCAACCCAAGACCGGTTTCGGCCGAGGTTGGCATGACCGGGAAGAAACGGCCCCGCGAAACCGCTGTCTCCAAATCCTGGAGGAGGTCCGACAGAGGGAGTTCTTCGCCGCCCAGGTACCGGTCCATGAGGGTTTCATCCTCGCTTTCGGCGATGATGCCCTCAATGAGCGGCCCACGGGCAGCCTCGAGCGCGGACTCAAGCGCGGGGTCTGCGGAGCCCGGGGGGTCGAGGACGCCGGCCACAACGTCAGGAGTGGGCAGGTACATCGGCAGTACGGCCTCTCCGAAAGCGTCCTGGCTGCGTTCGACGGCGGCGCGGAAGTCTGCCCGTGGGTGGTCCAGCCGACTGATGACCACGGCCCGGGGAAGCTGGATCTTCTCGCATTCGCCCCACAGCGCGACGGTCGCGCCGTCGATCCCGTCCACGGCCGAGACAACAAAAAGGGCCGCGTCCGCGGCCCTCAAACCGGCACGCAATTCGCCGGTGAAGTCGGTGTAGCCGGGGGTATCTATCAGGTTGACCTTCACGTCGCCCACGAGGATCGGCGCTACGGAGAGCGTGACGGAGCGCTGTTGGTGGACAGCGGACGGGTCCGAGTCGCTCACAGTGGTTCCATCCGTGATGGACCCCATCCGTGTGATGGCCCCCGTTGCCGCGAGGAGCGCTTCAACGAGCATCGACTTCCCGGCACCCGAATGTCCTACGAGTGCCACGTTCCGGACGTTGGCGGGTTGGCTGGCTGCGAGGGCTGTCCCGTTCTCGGACCGGCGTGGCTCGGGTCCGCCCTGGACTGTGGTTTTGGCCGCTTCGCGCGTACCTTTCGCGGACATGGGCACCTCCTGGGTGGTAGCCAAGTTCGTGTCCGAGCTCAGAGGCGGTTCGGACATGTACAAGGATTGGACACCCTCAAGCGACCACAGGGCAAGCACTAGGGACGCACAAAATCCAGCATGCCCCACAACAACCAGCCGGACACCAGCACACTTGCCGAGATAACAACCGTGAAGGCGCTCAACCAGACAAACGCCGGTGCTCCCGTGGTTCTGCCCAGGATCCACGCGTCAGAGGACTGGATCCGCGACCTGTGACGGGTGTGCACCCCGGCCAGTTTGAAGAGGTCCCGCACGGCCCCCACGGACAGCGCGATGCCCAGGGCAAGCACGACGTAGTTCACTGTCCCGGGGTCGGCGAACACAAGCAGCAGCTGGGCTACTCCCGCGCTGATGACGGCAACCAGGATGCCTGTCAGGTTACGGAGGAAGATCAAGGAGACCAAGAGGATCACAGCGCCGACGGACATGGCGGCGCCGGCCCGGCCCGCAGAGAAGGCGGCGATCAGGGCCAGCCCCACAACGGCAGGTGCGGGATACCCCCAAAAACCGGACCACGCGGCTCCGAACGCGCTGCGTCCACTGCTGACGAGCCGGCCGGAGTGGTCCAGTCCGATCCGGAGGCTATGGACGAAGCGGCCTGTCATCAGGGCGGCGTAGGCGTGGCCGAGTTCATGGACAAACGTGACATACAGGCCGAACCAGCGCCACGTGACGCGGGGAAGACTCAGCAGCGTCGCGCCGCCGATAATGGCCAGGAGAACCGGCAGCGGCACCGTTGTGGTGTGGACGTCCGTAAAACCACGGACAACGGCCGACCACCATATTGCGGGCACGCTGGAAGATTCGACAGGGGTTTGAGTCACCGTCGCAATGCTACGCAAGAAGTCCGGGAGCTACATGCGGTTCTTGGTCCTGGCCGTGGCGGGCGCGGTCCAAGGGTCCTCCGGCCAGGGATGTTTCGGGTAGCGTCCCCGCATCTCGGCACGGACCTGGGAATACGGACCCGACCAGAACGAGGCCAAATCGTCCGTCACTGCCAGCGGCCTGCCCGCCGGAGACAAGAGATGGAACAGAACCGGTACCCTGCCGTCGACCAACCGCGGCGTGCGGTCCCAGCCGAAGCATTCCTGAAGCTTGACCGCCACCACTGGCCTGCCGCCGTCGTCCGCTGCTCTTTCCGCAACCTCCGGGTAGAGGATGCGTACGCGCGAGCCGCTGGGAACCTCCAGCCGCTCCGGAACGAGGGCGTCGAAGTGAACCGCCTCCGGCCACGGCAAAAGGCGCCGCAACGGTTCGGCCAGGTCGACTGCGTTGAGCGGCTTGCCGCCCGCAAGGGCCTCGAGTTCGGGGGCTAGCCATTCGTCAAGGCGCGCCAAGAGGCCCGCCTCACTGACATCGGGCCACGGCCCGCCCAACTCCCGGTACAACAACGCCAGCCGTCGACGAAGCGAGTCAGCCGCTTCCGACCAGCCAAGCATTGCCAGGCCGCCCCTGCCCAAAGCCGTGGCAATGGCTTCCCGCCCCGCTTCGGGAGAAGGCCGGATGGGCGTCGAGGAGACCACGATCGCGCCGATGCGCCGCTCCAAACGGCCGCTGAGGCGACCTTGGTCAAACCGCGCCTCCACGATTTCCTGCACGAGGCCCGGAGCCGCTGCCCGGGCCAAAGATTCTGACAGCGGAGCAGCCGAACGAATCACAGCCCCGGTCCCGGCAACATCGCGCCCCTGGGCCCGCGATACTTCCGCAACCGCGAGCCACTCGTGCGCGGCGAGCGGACTCCCTGCCGGCAACCCGGCGCGGGTCCCCGAGGTGAGCTGATAGCTGGAACCGTGGTCCGATGCCCTCCGGGCGATCCGGTCCGGAAACGCCAGGGCAACAACGTATCCGGGCGCCTGGTCCCCAGTCAGCTTGAGGGACGTATCGGACGGAACGACGGCGTTGCCCACGTTGCGGGTCATGGATTCCAGCCGCCGGGCTTCTTCTAAAAAACGCCGCGACGCCGGAAGGGATCCACTGCGCATCGCCCTGAGGAGTTGCACCAGGTCTCCGCCCGGGGCACGCTGATCTCCCGACACGAGGGCCACGGTCTCTGCAGCAAGCTTCCCCCCGACGGTGGAAGACCCGTCCAGCAAAGCCCTGGCCAGCCGGGGGTCCGCGGGTATTAGTGCCAGCACCTTGCCGAGGTCTGTTGCCAGTCCAGCATCGGTGAGGGCCCCCAGTTCCCGCAGGACCTCCACCGCGTCATCCATCGAAGCCCGCGGCGGGGCATCGGGAAGGGCAAGGCCTTCTCCCCTGGGCGCACCCCAGCAGGCAAGCTGCAGGGCCGCTGAGGTGAGGTCGGCGACGGCGATCTCCGGGGTCTGGTGCGCTGGAGCGGCTGCATAAGCTTGCTGGTCGTAGCAGCGGACCACTGTACCGGGACCTTGGCGTGCGGCGCGGCCAGCCCGCTGCTCGGCCGACGCCCGCGACGTTGATACGGTGACCAGCCCCGACATGCCACGCCCCGAATCACGCCGGGGCTCCCGGGAAAGCCCCGAGTCCACCACCAACCGGACCCCCGGAACAGTCAGTGACGACTCCGCGAGGGCGGTGGACACGATGATCCGCGGAGGGTCCCCGGACCGCCGGCCGGACACGGCCCGGTCCTGCTGATCCGCAGCTGCCTGCCCGTGAAGCTCCAACACCTCGGTTCCGGGAACGAGCCCGGAACGAAGCCTCGCCGCCACGTCCGAGACTTCACGGACGCCCGGGAGGAAGACCAGCGCGTCCACCGAGGGATCCCTGCGCAAAGCCCTTGCGTGGGCCACCGCAGTTGTCTCCGCAATGTGGTCGAGGAATGCACGGGTCACGCCACGTTCGCCCAGTCGCTGTGACGGGGCTGGAACCCATTCCACCGTCAGGGGGTGGAGCGCCGATGGGCAGTCGACGACGGGCGCCGGCCCGCCGCCGTCGGAGGTTTGCCCCAGCAGGGCCGCGAAACGTTGCGCGTCAAGCGTGGCAGACATCGCCACCAGGATGAGTTCCTCACGCAGCTGCCCCACTTCGGACAACATGCCCAGCAGAAGGTCCGTTTCCAGGCCGCGTTCGTGGACTTCGTCAAGGACCACCGCGTCAACGCCGTCGAGGCCGGGGTCTGCCAGGAGCCGTCGGAGGAGGATGCCCGGGGTGACGAATTCCACTACGGTCCCGGGACTTGTCCGCGACTCGCCACGGACGGTGTAGCCTACCCGGTCTCCGAGCGGACTTCCGTCCAACGTGGCAAGGCGACGGGCGGCGGAGCGGGCAGCAATGCGACGGGGCTGGGTCACCACCACCCGCGGAGCTGTTCGGCCCCGCCGCGCTGCGACATTGGCCACCAACGGCGGCACAAGAGTTGTCTTGCCGGTTCCCGGGGGTGCCTGCACGACTGCCGTGCCGCCGTCGTGCCCGCTTTCCAAAGCGTCGGTCAGTTTGCCCAGGGAACCGGCGAAGACCAGGCCGTTTCCGATGGCATCCAGTGAAAAAGTCACCAGCCTATTGTTTCAGGAGTTCGGGGCCGTCCCCATGCTGGCTGGCTTGGGTGCTGCGTGCCTGGGCGCTGGGGTGGCTAGGCGATGGTGGCCGCATCAATGACGAAGCGGTACCGAACGTCCGAGGCGAGGACGCGCTCGTAGGCTTCGTTGATCTTCTCCGCAGGAATGACTTCGATCTCGGCACCGAGGCCATGCTCGGCACAGAAATTGAGCATTTCCTGGGTTTCGCGGATGCCACCGATCGCAGACCCAGCGAAGGACCTGCGTCTGCCGATCAAGGCGCCCGCTTGGACAGGGAGCGGTTCTGCGGGGGCTCCCACGTTGACCAACGTTCCGTCCAAGGCCAGCAGCTTCAGGTAGGCGCTGATATCAATGGATGCGCTGACGGTGTTAATGATGAGGTCGAAAGTTCCCCCGAGCCTTTCAAAGGTGGCGGGGTCGCTGGTGGCGTAGTAGTCCTTGGCCCCGAGCTTCAAGCCGTCCTCCATCTTCTTGAGGGACTGGGACAGCACCGTGACCTCAGCACCCATGGCGCTGGCGAGCTTGACAGCCATGTGGCCCAAGCCGCCGAGTCCCACCACAGCGACCTTCTTGCCGGGTCCCGCGCCCCAGTGACGCAGGGGTGAATAGGTGGTGATTCCGGCGCACAGCAGCGGGGCTGCAACGTCGAGGTCCAGCGATTCGGGGATGGAAACAACGAAATCTTCGTTCACCACCACGTCGCTGGAGTAGCCGCCCTGGGTGATGGTGCCGTCGAGGTCCACGGATCCGTAGGTGCCGACGTTACCGTTCAAGCAGTACTGCTCTTCGCCTGCTTCGCAGTTGGCGCATTCCTTGCACGAATTGACCATGCAGCCCACACCGACGCGGTCGCCGACCTTGTGCTTGGTCACCTCGGAACCTACTTCAGTAACGATCCCGGCAATTTCGTGTCCGGGTGCCAGGGGGTACTGCTGCGGGCCCCATTCGCCGCGGACCGTGTGGATGTCCGAGTGGCAAATGCCAGCGAATTTGATGTCGATGTGGACGTCGTGCGGGCCGACTTCGCGACGCTCAATGGTGGTGAGGGCGAGGTCTCCTGTGGCCGAAGGGGCAGCGTATGCGGTAGCGGTAGGCATGTTTCTCCTGCGTTATAACGATGTGCGGATACCTCCATCTAACCCTGTATTCCGAAGTCGAGGGAGGCACTGTTGAGTCTGGGATGGAGAGTCCTACCCAGTACGACGTACCGAATGTGTACCCATCCGAGGGTCCATTTACCGGAGTTTTGGGGAGGTTTTGGCTGGTTTCCTGGCTGGTTTTTCCACATACGGGCTGGGGTCTGGTTACAGGGTTTGGGTGGGGTGGAAGGCTTGGTTTATGGGTTTGAGCGGGCAGGT
>NZ_JAPDNV010000061.1:0-13003 GCF_026013155.1 Paenarthrobacter sp. PAE-2
CCATCAGTGGGCAATTACGTGGCCGCCTATGGGCAGTTTTTCATGGCCGCTTACAACGGGATGGTTTTTATTCATTTCCAACGGCCGGAAGTCCACAACTGGAGTGCCGCATTGTTAATGCAGGCTCGTCGGGCTGCTCGCCACGGAGCTCGGGGCGCACGGCACATGTTGGCAGCAATGCCCCGGCGAAATATTCATGCGGCGGGAGCCCATGCGGGCCCCCGCCGTTGACGCGTCTCCCCAGCCATGGCTCGTTATGTGAACGTCGAGCGTGCCGTGACGGTTAGGAGTGCCGACTTGAGTCGGCCCGGCCCGGAGCGGCGGGCCCTGAAGCCCCGCCGTGGTTTGTTCCCCTATACAACTCTCTAGCCAAGGAACACTAACGTTCCCTTGTCTTATAGTTGGGTCCTCAAAATGGCGGGTGCCCCTCGCCCCATGGCGGCGGAAGCTCGTCGACCGTCCCAACAGACGCCCACCAAGCCAGTTCGCCATCGCTCCAGGCGTGCGCGTTCTTTTCCTTGATGTTCGCGTCGAGAGGGCACGGATTGCTGCCGCTTATGAGGAGATAGTGGACTGAAGAAGAGTCGAATCGTCTTTGGCTGGAAAGCAGGCGCAGCTCTCTCGCCCGTTTCCAATGCTGAGTCACAGTCCACTCGCTGACACCCACCGCGCGGCTAATGGTTGCCCTGTCCACCGTTGTAATCCCACGGCTGGTGGAGACGTCTGCCATCGCCATCATCGTCGAAAGTTCAGATGCGCTGAGGATAGATCGGCCCAACGTGCGCAAGTATTCATCTTTCGAGTACTCGCCTGGCCTCGGCCAAAGGAGGGCGGACTCCTGCGCCCTCCATATGAACCAGTACCAGTCCGGGCTGCCGGATGCTTTCCACTTGTCCACCGCTGGTGGGGACGCCCTTGTAGGAAGGGGAACTGGGGCGGCCCGGGGGAGAACTTCGAGCGCGGTCACGCGCACCGGTCGCTGAATTCAAAGAGATTGGATTCCTCCTCGGGAAGATAGAGACGCCAACCCCGCGATTGGTTGTACTTGTTACCTTGATAGCGGCCGAGGTAGCCGGCTTGTTGCAGCTCCTCTATCTGGCGGTGAACGAGGGTGTCTCGTGGGGGCCGCTTCAAGTTGCGGTTGATGTTCTGCCAGTTGGTCAAAGCGACCTGACCGAAGACGCCGGCGGAGGCTAGTACATCCGCCACCGACTTCACGCCAGTACTCAACGAATGGTCGCTGTGGACGCGACTGATCCACTTCACTCGGTAGGGGTTCATCAGAGGACTTCCATCTGTCGCATGTAGTTTTCGATGTCGGCCAGGCGGTAAACAACCTTGCTTCCCACTCGCAGCCGTTTCGGTCCATCGTGCAGATGCGTGGCCAGGTACTTCTCGCTGACACACATGTAAGCCGCTGCTTCCCTTCGGCTGATGTAGACGCTTCCTGTCAATTGTTGGGCCTCGGCCATCGACAGTGGGGCCGTCCTGTGGGTCGGAACTACGCTCATCAGTTTCGTCTCCTTGTTATTGTTAATCGAATTCGGCTGACAGTCTGATTATGTCGCCGTGGCTAAGCTAGTCGAATCGGCCTGTCAGGTCAACTCTGTCAGGCATAATCGATATGCCAGCACGCTTATGCTAATGTCCTGATCATGACCTCTATTGACGAACCCAGCCTCCCGGAAGGCGTTGTCCACCACGCTGGCCCACGGCAAGGCGACCCTAGTCTTGGCTTGGACGTGGTTGAAATTGAGTACCGCATGCACGGACTCGAGCTCGTGATCGGGTGGACCGTTAGCCCATCTAACTATTTCTCCGCCCCGGACCGCGTAACCATCCGGCCCGATGGCCCGCTCGCTGACTTCATGAATGGCGATGATCCGGAAATGGGTGAAGGCGAGCGGGAAATGTTCAATGGTGTGACCACGCCATTGCTTCGTTCCATTCCGATGGCGCACGCCCGGCATCTTCTTCGACGACCCTACGAGGAGCTCTCCTCGCGCCTCGTCCGGGATGTGTTCATGCCGATGCCCGACCGCATCGAGTCCGATGATGACTACATGCACGTCTCTTGCGCCTACGTGGATCTGGTGACCGGGCCGTCGGCGGAACCCATTCGTCGTTTGTCGGAGTGGACCGGGGTCAAGCCAGCAACATGGTCCGCCAGACTTCAAAGGGCGCGGGCGAAGGGAATTCTCGTGGGACGTGGACGGCAGGCCCATATCTCCCCGTCCTTCAAGAAACTTGAGCATGAGTTACGCGCTCGGTTAGCCGCGAGGAGTGGCGGGCAGCCGAAAGTAACATCGTCCGTTCAGTCGGCAGGCAAAGGGAAGTAGGGGGAAGCGCCATGGGTGTTAAGAAGCTCGAGAATGGAAAGTATCAAGTCGACTACCGGATCGACGGAAAGCGAATCTTCAAGCGCTTCCCGACCCTGCGCGCGGCCAAGGAACACTTTCAAGGTGTAGAGGCGGCGAGGGCTGGCGGGACGCTTGTGGATACTCGTGCCGGCGGGAAGATGCGATTCCACGACCTTTATGAAGAGTGGATCAAGCGCATCGAAACCGCCGGTGCCGACGGGTCGCGCCCGGCATCGCCGGTGACCGTGGCCGGGTACCGGCGAATCTACAGAACGCATATTCAGCCGAGCTTTGAGCACCGGCCTTTGGCGCAGATTACGCTCCAGGTGGTCAATGCTTGGCTGGAAACTTTCCAGAGTGACGATGCGCGGCGTCGTACATACCGGCAGCTCGGCCGGATGCTGCAGCATGCCGTGGATAGGGGGTACTTAGCCTCGAATGTGGCGAGAAACCCCACCGTAAACAATATCGCCAAGCCGGACCCGGTGCGCGAAGCGGCGCCCCTGACCGCCAAGCAGCTGCACACGTTGGCCGATGAGTGCAGCGCCGGGGGGCGATATGAGGGGCAATCTCACGACGCCTACGGCTTGCTTATTCTCTTCGCCGGAACCACCGGCCTCCGATGGTCGGAAGTCGCAGGGCTGCGTACGACCTCACTAATGTTCGGTCCGAAGCCGCACGTGAAGGTTCAGTCGACTCTGGTGTCGGTTGACGGCCGGCAGCAGTTCAGGGAAACGACAAAAGGCCGGAGGCCTCGCACCGTACCGATTCCAAAGTCCGTAGCGGACTTACTAGCCATCCATCTGGCGGACGCCGCGAAGGGCAGCTTGGTCTTCACGTCGCCAAAGGGCGCGGAGCTTCGTTCGTCCAATTTTGCCCGCCGGATACTGCATCCCGCCATTGAGCGCTGCCAGTCGGAGGATCCCGATTTCCCAAAAATCGTCTTTCATGACCTGCGAAGGACCGCCGTGAGCTTGGCCATTAGTGCCGGGGCAAACGTGAAGGTCGTCCAACAAATCGCGGGTCATAAGTCGGCCGTCACAACTATGGACGTCTACGCGCACCACTATGAGGATGATCTCCATTCCTCTGCCCGGGCCGTGGACGAACTTCTTTCTGCAGGATGAGGCGTAGGCCTCCAGCGTGCCGATTCTAGCCGTGGATGATTTGTGGATGGTTTGGTCGGGGAATTCTTAGCAATCAAGGGGTAGAAGCGCACGACTCATAATCGTGAGGTCGGGAGATCGAGCCTCCCCACCGCTACCAAAAGCAAGGCCCCGCAGATTCGTCTGCGGGGCCTTTTGTTTCCCTCCCGCACGCCCCTGCCCCGTTGTGGGACAGAATGGGTCCATGAGCCGAATTGCGATCATTGGCGGCCACGGAAAAGTGGCCCTGCACCTGTCCCGAATTCTTAGTGGGGAAGGTCACGATGTCACGTCCTTCATCCGGAATCCCGAGCATGTGGCTGATGTCACTGCCACGGGAGCTTCCGCGGAGGTGTTGGACGTTGAAAACTCGACGACGGCGGAACTCGCCAAGGCGCTCGGGGGCCATGACGCCGTTGTCTGGTCCGCCGGGGCCGGTGGGGGAAACCCTTCGCGCACGTACGCCGTGGATCGGGACGCTGCCATCCGCTCCATGGATGCTGCCGTTGAAGCCGGCGTCAAGCGCTACGTGATGGTGTCCTACTTCGGTGCGGACAAGGACCATGGCGTTCCCGAGGACAATTCGTTCTTCGCCTACGCGGAGGCCAAGGCCGCAGCTGACGAGTACCTCAGGAACACCGGGCTGGACTGGACGGTGCTGGGGCCCGGAGCGCTGACCGAAGATGCTCCAACGGGGCTGATCGAGGTGAACCCGGCGAATCCGGGCGACGGCACGCAAACCTCCCGGGCGAACGTTGCGCTGGTAGCTGCTGCTGTACTGGAGTTGCCGGAAACCATTGGCAGGACCATCCCGTTCAGGGACGGGACCGTGGACGTAGTGGACGCCCTCACGGCGGAGTGAAGCCGTTCCCCGGGATATGTTGTTAAGGGCCTGATCCTTCCCATCTTCCTCCCGCCGTTGCTGTTCGCCACGGCCCAGAAGAGTTCTTGGGCTGTAATCCGCGTCCGGTGGCGGACCCTGCTGCTGATGGCCGTGGCGTTGGTGGTGGTCTCCACCGCCGTGGTGGCGGGGGCGGCCTGGCTCATGATCCCCGGCATCGGGATTCCGGCCGCGATCGCCCTCGGCGCCATGGTCGCACCGCCTGACCCGGTAGCCGTGGAATCGGTGGCAGGGCGCGTGCACATGCCGCGACGCCTGATCACTGTGCTCCAGAGCGAGGGCCTCTTCAACGACGCCGCAGCCATCGTCATTTTCCAGGCAGCGGTTGCCGCCACCTTGGCCGGCAGCGAGGTGGGGCCCAACGTCATCATCCAGTTCGTGGTGGGCGCGGCCCTGGCAGTGGTGATCGGCATCGCCATGGGCTGGCTGACCAAGTTCATCACCAAGCTCGTCACGTCGATGGTCGCCCGCAGCGCGGTCACGCTGGTGGTCCCGTTCGCTGCCTACATCCTCGCCGAGGAGCTGCACGCCTCCGATGTGGTGGCCGTCGTCGTGACTGCCCTGGAACTGCAGCGCCACTCCAGGCCGCAGGACGCTGCCGAACGCATTACCCGCCGTGCTTTCTGGGACGTGGTGGAGCTGCTGGCCACCCTTGCCCTTGCCCTGGCACTTCCGCTGACACTGCCCGACGGCAGCGACTTCCCGGCCCGCCACGAGATCCTGGTGATTGTCTGCGCGGTCCTGTTGGCCACCCTGGTCTTGCCCGGACTCACCCTCCCGTGGCTGATGCGGGTGCTTAATGCCACGGAGGACGGCTCGCATGAGAAAGACGCTGCACGCCTGTTGGCCAAACGTGCCCAGTCGGCGGCGGTGGCGGCCCTGAAGGATCACGACCTCATGAAGGAGCTTCCGCCGGAGACGGTGGCACTCGTGAGGGACAAGATGCGCCGGCTGCACGCGGAACTGCTGGACGGCACGCTGAAGAACGAGTCGACGGCGGAGAAGCGCGAGCGGGGCCGTGAACTTGCAATTGCGGTGCAGGCCATTGCGCTGGATGCCGCAAGGCAGGAAGTGGTGGACGCCCGCAACGAGCCCGGCACCGATCCCGAGATTGCAGACCGCGTGTTGCGGCAGCTGGACCTCCGCACCATGTCCATGCCGGAGTAGGCGCCAGTTGCGGAAGTAGTCAGGACGCTCTCTTCGGCAATGATGCCGGGGAAAGATCCAGGGCGTGCTCTTCGACGTAGTCCAAGGCGTGGCGGATGGCCCCCAGTGACACGATGCCTTCCCCGAGCGTGGAGGTGGCGAGCCGCGGGGGAGTGAAGGTGAACTCCGGAAGTTCCTTCGTGATGGTAGGCAGCAGTACTTCTGCGGAGGCTGCTACTCCTCCGGCCAGCACCACCAATTCAGGGTTGGCCAGCGTGCTGATGGCTCCGATGACCTTGGCCATGCGGAGCGCAACGCTGTCCAGGGCGTCGACGGCGGCCTGGTCGCCTTGTGCTGCGGCCTCGAAGACCATCTCGGCCGTCAAGTCTTCAGGTTCTCCGGCGCAGAGCTCCAGCATGATGGTGTCCTGTTGGCGCTCGATCGCTTGCCGGCCTGCCGATACCGCTGAATGCGCTATGCCGTAGGTGCTGCCGACGCCATCGACGTTGTTGAGGAATCCCAATTCGCCAAAGCCGCCCGATTGGCCGTGCAGGAGGCGGCCCGATTCCAGGATGCCGGAACCCAGGCGATCTCCGGCGAGCATGACTACAAGGTGGTCGACGCCCTGCGCTGTTCCCTGCCACCTCTCGGCGAGGGCTGCGAGGTTGGCATCGTTTTCCAGCAGAACGTGCCAGCCGTGCCGTTCCGAGACGATCCTGCGGACATCGAAGGACTGCCAGAACTCCTGGACGGTGAGCACTTCGCCTTCCCTGTTCACGGGGGCTGCTACACCGACGGAGACTGCCAGGACCGATTCTGCCGGGACACCGGCCTTTTCCAGCGCGTCGGCGGCGATCTTGTCCAGGACGTCCGCCCGCTCTGCAGCGGAGACGTTGTAGGTGCGGAACGGCATGGTCACCTGGGACAGCGGGGTTCCGGCCATGTCGGCAACGATCGTGGTGATCTTGTTGGCGCCGATGTCGATTCCCAGCACGCTCGCGGCGCCGTCGTCGAAGACAAAGCGACGGGCGGGGCGGCCTTTGATGTATTCGCCGGCCCCGCGCTGGTTCTCCAACTCCTGGAGCCAGCCAAGGCGAACCAGTTCGTCGCATATCGAGATGACGGTTGCCCGGGAGAGGCCTGTCCTGGCCATGAGTTCGGTGCCGGTGACGATGCCGGCACCGCGCATGGCTTTGAGCATGGCACCGGCGTTGACCCTGCGTACCAGTTGTGTTGATGGTGCCGTTTCACCAAGCATGTTGCTCCCCGCTATCCCGGCCGTCCCTGAGGCAAAAGGATCGGCCGCTCTAAATTTAGTACATAAATTTAGACTTCGCCCTGTTACGGTCCCGGGCTTGACGATGTGGCGATGCTCACAGAATACTTACGCAGGGTCATAAATTTATCTCCTATCTAAATTTCCCGGGCAGTGCTGCGCGCCATTGCCCTGACGGGCTTCGGCAGTGGGGTCCGTTCGACGAAAGGACTACGTGTCTGTGAAAGTGACACGCTCAAAACGCTTCGCGGCCATGGGCTTGGGGCTGGCTTTGCTGGCCGGGCTGCTCTCGGGCTGCGCCGGTTCCCAGGCAAAGGAAACCGTCCGGTTCACGTTCAGCAAGCGTGAAGCCATAGGTTTCATGACCAAACTCGTGGAAGATTACAACGCTTCGCAGGACGACACCGAGGTGGTGCTGGATACTTCCGGCGTCGACGTCGTCTCCGCCAGCTTCGTCCGCGGAAACCCGCCGGATATCGCCTTGGCAAACTACAACATGGAATCCGCGCGTTTCGTCCAGCGCGGAGCCCTCAGTGATTTGTCCGGTACCGGCGCGGCCTCCCGCATCCGGGGAGACCTCCAGCCGTTGATGGACCAGTACGGGGTGTACCCGGGCAGGACCAGTGCCTTGCCGTATTCGGTCATGGCTTCGTCCGTGATCTACAACAAGGAAATCTTCGCCGCCCACAACCTCGAGGTCCCCAAGACCTGGACGGAGCTGATCGCCGTCTGCGACAAGCTCAAAGCCGCCGGGGTGACTCCGTTCTATGCCACATGGAAGGACGACTGGACGATTGCCCAGGGCTGGTTCGACTATTCGGTGGGCGGCCAGGTGGACACCCTCGATTTCTTTGACAAGCTGGCCGAGGCCGGTACTGAGGTAGGGCCCGGTTCGGAAGCTTCGTTCCGGAAGGACTTCGAACGCCCGGTGGAGAAGATGCTCACCTTGGCCGGCAAGTACGTCAATAAGGATGCTGCCAGCCGGGCATACGGCGATGGCAACCTGGCCTTCTCGCAGGGCAAAGCCGCAATGTACCTCCAGGGCCCCTGGGCGTTCAGCGAGGTGGCCAAGACCGCTCCGGACCTGCAGCTGGGTACGTTCCCGCTGCCCGTGACGGAAGACCCCAAGGACCTGCGCGTCCGCGTCAACGTGGACCTTGCGGCGTGGATCCCCGAGGCATCCAAGCATAAGGAAGCTGCGCGTGAATTCCTTGAGTACTTGTACCGGCCGGAGGTGATCGAGGCCTACAACGCATCCCAGTTGGGTTTCACGCCAACGGAGGATGCCTCCGGCACCCCTGACCCCCGCATCGAGGGCATGGTGCCCTATTACCAGAACGCCCAGGTCTACCAGGGTCCGTCGGTGCTGGTGCCCAAGACGATTCCGATCATGAACTACACGCAGGCGCTCGTGTTTGGCGCAGACCCTGCATCCACCCTCAGCACACTCGACGCCGATTGGGCACGCCTGGCCTTCCGCCAGTAGCGCAGACACAGGGAGCCACACTATGTCCGTCACCAGCACAACCGTGCCATCAAAAACGCCGGAGCAGGGCCGCCCGGACCGGAACCGGTCAACGGGGAACCGTCCAGCCCCGCGCCGCGGCCGCCGGGTGGAGCCGATTTTCTATCTGTTCCTCCTGCCGAGCCTTGTTCTCTTCACGCTCGCCATTACCGTTCCCGGAATTGTTGGAATCTTTTTTAGTTTCACGAATTCGATCGGGATCGGGGACTGGGAGTTCGTGGGCCTGACCAACTACATCGCGATCTTCAGCGACCCCGCCATCCTGCAGAGCTACCTGTTCACCTTCGGGTTCTCAATCGTCACGGTGATCGCCGTGAATGTCATTGCGTTCCTGTTGGCCGTCGGGCTTACTTCGCGAATCCGCATGAAGTCGGCACTGCGGACTATCTTTGTCATCCCGATGGTGGTGTCGGGCATCATCATCGCGTACGTGTTCAATTTCCTTTTCTCCAACTCCCTTCCGTCGCTGGGTACTGCAGCCGGAATTCCGTGGCTTGAGAACAGCCTCCTGGCTAATCCGGACCTCGCCTGGATTGCGGTGGTAGTGGTCACGGCGTGGCAGGCCGTCCCGGGATCACTGCTTATTTACATCGCCGGACTCGTGGCAGTGCCGGGGGACGTCTACGAGGCTGCGGAACTGGATGGCGCCGGCAAAGTGCAACAGCTCTGGAGGATCACCCTGCCCCTCGTCGCCGGATACGTGGTGATCAACGTGATCCTTGGATTCAAGGGCTTCCTCAATGCCTACGACATCATCGTGGGCCTGACCAACGGCGGGCCGGGCACGTCAACCCGGAGCATCGCCATGACAGTCATCACCGGCTTCAACGGCGGCGACTACGCCTACCAGATGGCCAACGCCACGATCTTCTTCCTGGTGGCTGTCGTTATTTCTCTTGTACAGCTTTCGCTGACCCGCGGACGGAGTGCCCTCTGATGAACAAGCAAGCTACCAGGCCTGAACGCATTAATTGGTCGGCGACCACCGTTCTTGTCCTCTGCTCGGTCACGGTCCTGCTTCCGCTCTACGTCACCATTTCCATGGCCCTTAAGACGCAAGGGCAGGCAGTGGACGGCAATGCTTTCTCACTTCCCGCGCCCTTCAGCATGGAGGGATTCGTCCAGGCATGGAACCTGACCAACTTCCCTGTCGGGGCGGCAATGTCCCTCCTTGTCACCGCCGGGACGGTTGTGGCCACCATTGTCCTGGCTGCCTTCGCTTCCTACGCGATTGTCCGTAACTGGGATCGCCGGTTGTTCCGGTACTCGTTCTACTACCTGCTGGCAGCAATGTTCATTCCCTTCCCCGTGGTGGCATTGCCGCAGATCCAGTTGACCGGCCGCCTGGGCCTGGACAATCCGTTCGGTGTCATCCTGCTGGCAACCATGTTCCAGCTGAGCTTCAGCGTGCTGCTCTTTACGGCGTTCCTGCGTTCCATTCCCATGGAACTGGAAGAAAGCGCCAGGATTGACGGCGCCACCACGTGGCAGACGTTCTGGAAGCTGATCTTCCCGCTGCTTGCCCCGATGAGCGCCACGGTGGGAATCTTCGCCTTCCTGTACGCCTGGAACGACTTCATGATGCCGTCGCTGATCATTTCCGACCCCGCCCTGCAGACTCTGCCGGTAAGGCAGAACCTGTTCCAGACGCAGTTCAGCAACAACTACCATGTCTCCTTCGCGTCATACCTGATGGCCATGGCGCCGGCAATCGTCGCGTACTTGTTCACCCAGCGTTGGGTCATGGCAGGCGTCACCCAGGGTGCCGTGAAGGGCTGACCTGCCGGGCTGTTGACCTCCTGAGCCAGCCGTCAGATACTGGTCAAGGAACTAAATTTAGAATCTAAATCAAAGGAGTTTCGTGAGCACCTCCGCCACCAAGGCAAATTTGTCCCTCTCCGAACGCATGGCCGATCCGAAATGGTGGCGCCAGGCGGCGGTCTATCAGATCTACCCGCGGAGTTTCTACGACGCGAACGGTGACGGGCTGGGTGACCTCAAGGGCATCACGGCCAAGGTTCCGTACTTGAAGGAACTCGGCGTTGATGCCGTGTGGCTGAGCCCGTTCTACCCGTCGGCACTCGCCGACGGCGGCTACGACGTCGATGACTACCGCGACGTCGACCCCAAGCTGGGCACGCTGGCGGACTTTGATGAGATGGCGGCTGCGCTGCATGAAGCCGGCATCAAGATTGTGGTGGACATCGTCCCCAACCATTCCTCGGACCGCCACGAATGGTTCAAGGAAGCACTTGCTTCGCCAAAGGGGTCTGCTGCCCGCGACCGCTACATCTTCCGCGACGGCAAGGGCGAGAACGGCGAACTGCCGCCGTCGGACTGGGACTCCGTGTTTGGCGGCCCCATCTGGGAGCGCATCACCGAACCCGACGGCACTCCCGGCCAGTGGTACATGCACATCTTCGCCAAGGAACAGCCGGACTTTAACTGGGAGAACCCGGAAATCCGCGAGGACTTCCTGAAGACCCTGCGCTTCTGGTCCGACCGCGGCGTGGACGGCTTCCGCATCGACGTTGCCCACGGCATGGCCAAGGACCTGTCCGAGCCCATGCCCATGAAGGATGACCTCCTCGCACGGGCCCACGGCACGGACGGCTTCATTGACGGCTCCCACCCCTTCTGGGACCGCGACGAAGTCCACGAGGTCTACGCCGAGTGGCGCAAACTCTTCAACGAATACAACCCGCCCCGCACCGCCGTTGCCGAGGCATGGGTCCACGAGTCACGCCGTGCCCGCTATGCCAGCCCCGAGGGCCTGGGCCAGGCCTTCAACTTTGACCTGCTGCAGTCGGACTTTGACGCCGCATCTTTCAAGCAGATCATCACGGACAACCTGGTCCACGCCAAGGAGTCCGGCGCATCCTCCACCTGGGTGTTCTCCAACCACGACGTCGTCCGCCACGCCACCCGCTATGGCCTCCCCAAGGGCGGTTCCGTGGCGCAGGGAACCAACGCGGCCCAGGACGTGACCGGCAGTAAGCCCAAGGGCCAGGACGGCAAGGGCTGGCTCCTGGCCGGTGCGCCGCAGGAAGAACTGGACGTTGAACTCGGCCTGCGCCGTGCCCGTGCCGCATCGCTCCTGCTGCTGGCGCTGCCGGGCTCTGCCTACCTGTACCAGGGCGAGGAACTGGGCTTGCGTGAAGTGGCGGAAATTCCGGACTCCGAACGTCAGGACCCGTCATTCTTCCGCAACAAGGGCGTTGAAATCGGCCGGGATGGTTGCCGTGTGCCGTTGCCGTGGACCCCTGAAGGCCCGTCCTTCGGCTTCGGCGCGGGCAAGGCGCACCTGCCCCAGCCGGAGTGGTTCAAGGACTACGCGGTATCCATCCAGGAAGGCGTCGAAGGCTCCACGCTCGAGCTTTACCGCAAGGCCTTGGGCCTCCGCCGCCAGCTGCAGACCGATGAAGAGCTTGAGTGGGTGGAGACCGGTAACCCGGAGGTGCTGCACTTCAGCCGCCCCGGCGGTTGGGAGACGGTGACCAACTTCGGCACTGAAGCTTTCGAGCTTCCGGCCGGGACCGTCGTCGTCAGCAGCGGCCCGTTGGAGGACGGCAAGCTGCCGGCCGACACCACCGCGTGGGTAGTCCGCGACGCCTAGTCTGCGGCGCTGACACAACTACATGGATAACGTGAACGGGCGGGGACGCCTCATCTATGGCTGCATGGGACTCGGCGGGTCCTGGGATAACAACCACTACGGTGCTGCGGAAATCGACCAAGCCGCCGCCGTGATTGAATCGGCGCGGGGAATAGGCATCGGCTTGTTCGACCACGCTGATATCTACCGCCGGGGTAAGTCCGAAGCTGTTTTTGGGGAAGTCCTCGTCCGTTCCCCCGGTCTGCGGGAGAAGATCCGGTTGCAGACCAAGTGCGGTATCAGGCTGGCTGAAGGAGGCCGGGACGGCCACTACGACCTCAGCCGCGAGGCCATCATGGAACGGGTCAACGGGAGCCTGCAACGGCTCCAAACGGACTACGTGGACGTGCTGCTCCTGCACCGTCCGGATCCCCTCATGGACGCGCGCGAGGTGGCGGACGCCGTCGGGCAGTTAATGGCCGAAGGCAAGGTGCGGCACGTGGGTGTATCCAACATGTCCGGCGCCCAGATCGCGTACCTGCAGGACCGGCTGCAGACGCCCGTCGTGGCGAACCAGCTGGAGATGAGCCTGCTGCGCCGGGACTGGCTGGAAAGCACGGTGCTGGTGAACCATCCCGAAGGGCGGGAGAACAGTTTTCCGCACGGGACGCTTGAGCTGTGCATGGACAGGGGCATCGAACTCCAGGCCTATGGTTCGTTGGCGCAGGGCCGGTATACGGGAGCGGGTGCCGACTCACCGGCAGAGGCTGCGACGTCGGAGATGCTGGTCCGCCTGGCGGCGGAGAAGCGCACCACTCCGGAATCAGTGCTGCTTGCGTGGCTCATGAAGCATCCGGCAAGGATTTCGCCTGTGGTGGGGACCACCAACCTTTCGCGGATCGGTGCCTGCGCGGATGCCGTTGCTGTAGCCGGCAGCATGACCCGCGCCGAGTGGTACGGCCTGTGGATCACGGCCCGCGGCTCGAACCTCCCCTAATACCCAACTGGGTCGCAGTTACGCACGTTTTGAGGGTTCAAAACGTGCGTAACTGCGA
>NZ_JAPDNV010000062.1:0-12042 GCF_026013155.1 Paenarthrobacter sp. PAE-2
CGATCACCCCGGTCACCGCAGCCTAACCCACCCCTACTTTCGTATTAGTTGGGAAATGGCTGGGCGGCTTCTACCTGCTCGAGGGTTGCGTAGGCGGCTTGCGTGCCCTTCTTTGTTGCAGCCAGCGCAGCCGCCACCGAGGCAAACGACGCAGCCTCCACCAACGAATCGCCGGCAGCCAAACGCGCAGCCACGGCGCCCGTGAAGGCGTCACCGGCACCGGTCGTATCCACGGCCGAGACCTGCGTCGGAGCAATGCGGGTCAGCTGCCCGCCCACGGCCAGCGAATCCAGCACCACCGAACCCTGCGCGCCCAGGGTCACGAGCACCCGCTGCAGGCCCCTGTCAGCGAAGCGACTCCGCACGGGCTCCCATGCTTCCACTGCAGCATCCGGATCCGGGATGCCGGCCTCCGAGCCCAGGAACAGTGCGGCCTCGTGGGCGTTCACCAGCAGGACGTCCGTCAATCCGGCCAACAACTCAGGCACCTCAGCGTAAGGCGACAGATTCAGCAGTACCGTTGCTCCGGCGTCGTGCCCGGCTTGTGCGGCGGCTACCACCGTGTCGATGCCCACCTCCAGGCAGAGGCAGACGACGGCGGCGTCGCGGAACGCGTCGAAGTCCACGTCCGCGGGGGCGAGGGTGCCGTTGGCACCGGCCGAGATGATGATGCTGTTCTCGCCGCGCGCGTCCACGGAGATCACCGCCACGCCGGTGGCCGTGTCGCAGCGCCGGACGCGGGAGACATCCACGCCGGCGCCCGCGGTGGACTCGAGGAGCATCGTTCCGTTGGCGTCCTCGCCGACGGCACCGATCAGCGTCACATTCCCGCCGAGCTTGCTGGCCGCGACTGACTGGTTGGCGCTCTTGCCGCCGGGATTCACCGCGAAGCCGTTGCCATGCACGGTCTCTCCGGGCTGGGGGAGGCGCTCGGTGTAGATGGTGAGGTCCGCATTGAGCGAACCGACGACGACGATCCCGGACCTGCTCATGCTGCTACCTCTTCGTGTTCGGCTACTTCGGCGTCGACGGGCTTGGGGATCAGCAGCGATGCGGCGAACGCGGCGAAGGTGATGGCAAAACCAACGACGACGACCGTCAGGTAGGACCCCTTCGCGTCACCCAGCGCTGAGGTAGCCACCAGGACGGCGGGGAGGACCAGGAAGCTGAGTCCGGCGCCGAGGTTGAAAGCCCCGGCGTTCATGCCCGGAAGGAATCCGGGGTTGCCTTGCGGTGAGAGCACCACGCCCAGTCCGTTCAGCATGATGTTGACCGTACCGGCGTACATGATGCCCAGCAAGGCCGTGCCGACGATCATCATGGGCAGGTTGTTGAGGCCGAACAGGGCGATGATTGCCAAGGCCACGAGGCTGCCGACGAGGCCGATGCGAAGCACCTTTGTGTAGCCCAGGACCGGAGCCAGCCGGCCGCTGATCGGCCCGAAAAGCCAACCGAGCAGGGCGTACGGGGTAAGGATGATGAGCGACATCTCGGTGGGTCCCACGCCGAATCCGGGGTCGGCAGCCTGGACGTACGCCGGGACGATCCCGTTGATCACCGCGAAGATACCGGTCATGGTGAGCGTCGTGGTCAGCAGGGGAGCCCACGTGGAACGCTGCCGCAGGTGCACGGTTTCCACCATCGGCTGCTTGGCGCGCTTTTCCACGGTCCAGAAGGCAAAGAACGCGACGGCGGCGATCACGGTCAGCACGGCGGCGAAGGTGAGGGTTCCGGCGTCGAAGGCAGTGGCGAGTTTGGCGCCCTCATTCAGGGCGGTCAGCAGGGCGCCGACGGCGATGACGATGAAGAACACGCCGAGCCAGTCCATGGTGGTGCCGGCGGCGGGCTTGCTCTCATTGGCCAGGAAGGCAATCAGGAAAGTCGCCACGATGGCCAGGGCCACCATGAGCCAGAAGATGCTGCGGAATCCAAAGTTCTCCGCGAAGTAGCCGCCTACGAACGAATCAACGCCCGCAACGCCACCGTTGACCGCGGTGATAAGGCCCATGAGTGCGCCGTACTTGCGGTTGTTGCTCACGGCCGAGCGAAGCATGATGAGGCACAGCGGGACAGTCGGGCCGCTGACGCCTTGGATGATGCGGCCCACGAACAGCCAGGTGACATCCGGTGCCAGTGCTGCAATGACAGAGCCCACGGCCATGAGGAGCATCATGCCCAGGAGGATCTTCTTGCGGCCCACGATGTCGCTGAGGCGGGGCAGGAACAAGGAGAAGAGGGCTGCTGCCGTGAAGAACCAGGTCTGTGACAGGCCGATGGTTGCCTGGTCGGTCTGGAGTTCGTTGCCCATGGTCACCAGCGCAGGGCTGAGCATGGACGCGTTGAGCTGGAAGGCCACGCAGGCCGCCAGCAGGGCAACCATGAGGGCTGTGACGTTGTTACGGGTGGCGGTTGGGGTAGTCATCACTTGGTCTCTCCAGCCAGCACGGCCTCGGCAGTCTCGGTGACCAGCGCATCTGCGGAAGCGCCGCCGTCGTGCGTTGGTTCGCCAATCCGTTCAATCGCATCGATGACCAAATCCCAGAACTTGCCATGGTCCAGGTCAACGGCAACGGACGTGTGGCAGTCCTCCGGAGCGGGCGCGCGGAAGTCGGCCACCGTCATGCCGAGCGTGAGCTTGCCCTGCAGTTCGATGTCCACGGGAACCTTGCGGGTAGTCATGACCGTGGGGTCGATGACGTAGGCAACGGCGCAGGGATCGTGCACCGGCGGGAAGTCGAAGCCTTGGGCATCCTTGTAGGTCTTCTTGAAGAATTCCATGAGCTCCAGGACGAACGTGGCAGGCTTGGTGCCGATCCTGGCGATCCGCTGGACGACCTCATCCGTCGCCAACGCCTGGTGCGTCAGATCGAGGCCCACCATGACCACCGGCCATTTCTCGTTGAACACAATGTGTGCCGCTTCGGGGTCGATGATGATGTTGAATTCCGCCACCGCGCTCCAGTTGCCCACGTGGTAGCCGCCGCCCATCAGGACAACTTCCTTGACGCGCTCCACGATGCGCGGTTCCTTGCGGGCGGCCATGGCGATGTTGGTCAAGCCCGCGGTGGGGACCAGCGTTACCGTTCCGGGCTCGTGCGCCATGACGGTTTCGATGATGAGGTCGACGGCGTGGCGCGGGTCCAGCTCGATCGCGGACTCGGGCTGTTCCGGGCCGTCCATGCCGGTCTCGCCGTGGATGCTCGGTGCGGTTTCGATGGTGCGGACCAACGGGCGGTCGCAGCCTGCGGCGAACGGGACGCCGGTGATGCCTGCGATGGTGGCTACCGAGAGTGCGTTCCGCGTGACTTTCTCGAGGGTCTGGTTGCCTACCACCGTGGTGACAGCCAGCAGCTCGATGTCCGGGTTGCCGTGAGCCAGCAGCAATGCCACTGCATCGTCATGGCCGGGGTCGCAGTCAAGAATGATCTTTTTGCGGGCTGTTATTTCCACGTCTCTCTCCACGTCATTGGGGCCTGTCCGTCGCGTCTGCCCCGTGACGGGGCGGACGCAGTGCCGGACAGGGTGCTCGGCATTCACGGGGAATCATGGCACTCATTGAGGGAAAACGTCAAACGCTTAACGTTCCATACGTCAAGCGCTTGATGCCATATGGGACAAGATTTGCCCGGATCGCAGCTAGGATCGATGCATGGACAGCCCCCAACAGACCCGCACGCGCGCGCCCCGCGTTACGGCTGCGATGGTGGCGGCCAAGGCAGGAGTTTCGACGGCGACCGTCTCCCTGGTTGCCAACGGCAAGACCCAAGGGCGGGTCTCCGAGGAGAACATTTCCAGGGTCCGGACTGCGATAGCTGAGCTCGGTTACGTGGTGGACAGCATCGGCAGCTCCCTGGCGCGCGGTGTCAGTTCGATCGTGATCCTGGTGACGCCCGATGTGTCCAACCCCTTCTTCGCCAACGTGATTGCCGGGGTACGCGAATCATTGGGTGCCCAATACCAGCTGCTGCTCTCCGTGACCGACGCCGGCGAATCGCCCCGGGCCGACGACGTCCGTAAGTTGCTGGCTCTCCGACCCGCCGGGTTGCTGGTCGGCGCCCCGAGTGCCGAGTTCCTGGAGGACCTTTCCGCGGGCGGTCCGCTGGTCCTGCTTGACGCCCCCGGGCTGGATTCCTGGGCGCCGTCAGTCAACCTGGATGTTGCTCAGGGCGCCCGCGAACTGGCGCGCCACCTGGCCTCATCCGGACACACCCGGGCCGCCTATTTGGACGGCATCACGGGGACGGAGACGTTTAAACTGCGCCGTGAAGCGTTTCTCGAGGAAGCTTCCCGCTGCGGGCTTACTGTCTCGGCGGACCACGTCATCAGCACGTCCATCGACGTCGGTGAGGCCGCCGCTGCTTTCGCCGAAGCCTGGCCCTCCTGGCAGCGCGAAGGAGTTACCGCCGTCGTATGCGGCACCGACACGCACGCTTATGGCGTGTTGCAGGAAGCGCGCGTGGAAGGTATCCGGATCCCGGAGGAGGTGGCCGTGGCCGGCTTCGATGACCTCCCGTATTCCGCCACAAGCAACCCCTCGCTCACCAGCGTGCACCTGCCCGCGACGGATCTGGGGCGGAAAGCGGGCGAGCAATTGCGGGCACTGATGGAGGGGCTGGCTCTGACAGAACCGCATGTAACGCTGGAGAGTTCGCTGGTGGTCCGGGGATCGACTGTTCCCGCGTAGCCGCAGTCAGTGGATCACGGCCAGCAGGACGCCAACCAGGACGAAGAGGCAGCCGAAGATGCGGTTCAGGATCTTCTGCCCGTGGGCGTTATGGGTAAAGCGCTGGAATGACCTGGCGGCGAGGGCAAAGAAGAACCACATGACCATGATGTCGATGACGATCACCGTGGCCGTCAGCACGACGTATTGCTGGAGCAGGGGCTCATTCGGCCGGATGAACTGCGGCATGAAAGCCAGGAAGAACACGATCGCCTTGGGGTTGAGCAGGTTCACCCAGATGCCGCGCTGGAACATGGACAGCGCGGGTTCGTTCTTCTTCTCCTCGACGGACTCCTTGTCCAGGTCCGGCTTGTGAAGGAACTGCCGGATTCCCAAATAAACAAGGTAGGCCGCCCCCGCGTAGCGGATGATGTTGAAGATCAGCGGCGAATTGGACACCAGGACGCCAACGCCCAGCGCCACGATCACGATGTGGATGACCAGTGCCACTTGCTGGCCGAGGATGCCCCAAATGGAGCGTCGGAAGCCCGAGTTGAGCGAGTTGCTCATAGTGAAGATTGCCCCGGCGCCGGGAGTGAAACTGATCAGGGTGCCGGCACCAACCAAGGCCAGCCAAAGGGAAAATTGCACCAGATCAGCTTATGTCGGTGAGCCGAGTGGTCGGGACGCGGGCCTTGCTTTACCACTCTCGCTTCGGCCCCGTGCCGTCACGACCCACTTTGACGGCGCTAACGCCCGAATGCACCCGGAATGGGTTGATTTACTGGGTTGCGCAACCCAAAGCAGGTCTGGAGGTACAGCCAAGCCGGGGTCCGGTAAGGCAGACTAATCCCGTGACCGGAATCCCATGGGTCCTGCACGTCGATCTCGACCACTTCATTGCAGCGGTCGAGATACTCCGGCGGCCCGAACTCGCCGGGAAACCCCTGATTGTGGGTGGCCGCGGGGATCCGACCGAACGGGCTGTGGTGTCCACGGCGTCCTATGAGGCCAGGAAGTTTGGAGTAGGTTCGGGCATGCCGCTGCGCATTGCCGCCCGGAAAGTGCCCGACGCGATCATTCTCCCCGTAGACCAGGAGGCATACCTCGCTGCTTCGGAAGTCGTGATGGCCACCCTCCGGGATCAGCCCGGCGCCACGGTACAGGTGCTGGGCTGGGATGAGGCGTTCGTCGGGGTGACCACGGAGGACCCTTACGGCTATGCGAGGCAGATCCAGCAGGAGGTTCTCAAGAGCACCCAACTGCATTGCAGCGTGGGCATCGGCGATACGTTGGTCCGCGCCAAGAATGCTACGGACTTCGGTAAACCGGCCGGCATCTTTCGCCTGACAGGGGAAAACTGGCTCGACGTCATGGGGGATCGCCCCACGCGGGATTTGTGGGGGATCGGACCCAAGATTTCCAAGAGGCTCGCGGCCCACGGCATCAACACCGTCAATGAACTGGCCGCCGTGGAACCGTCCAGCCTCGTGGAAGAATTCGGTCCGAAAATGGGCCCTTGGTACGCACAGCTCGGCCGGGGCGAAGGTGCCAGCGAAGTGGACGATACCCCTTGGGTTGCCCGGGCGCACGGGCGGGAAACCACTTTCCAGCAGGACCTGACCGAACCCGCTCAAATCAGCGACGCCATCAAGGAACTTGCCGCCAGGGTTTTGGAAGACGTTGCAGCAGAGGGCAGGCCTGTGGTCGGACTGACACTCAAGGTCCGCTACAAACCGTTCTTCACCAAGACTTATGCACGGAAAATCCCCGAAACCTTCGACCGCGCCGAAGTCCTCGCTCAGGCCCTGGACCTGACCTCCAAGATGGAACCCGACCGGCCTATCCGCCTGCTGGGGCTGCGCGCCGAAATGGCCATGCCGGACGACGCCCGGAAAGGCCACACGCCCACCCGCAGCGGCTGGTGAAGCCGGCGCCGCGAAGGCACGACGCCGGCCTGCCGCCTACCAGCGTGGGTGCCACTCTCCAATAGCCTGAAGTCTTCCTCCAAAAACCATTAGCCATCAGCTCGGGACTAAATTCGATATATCTCGCGTCACGAATCGAAGATTTGTGTTTCGAGGTCGTTCTCGCTTTGCCCGCGGGTGGTCGACAGCATTAACCGTGGAAATTGACCGAGGTCGTTGATAACTTTCTTCATCAGTACTAGCCTCGGAACGGGGTTCCCACCATAACGATGGAGGGAAAATGAAAACTTCAACGTCAAAGCTGAAACCTTTCGCACTGCCTATGGTGGCGTGCTGTCTGGGTGCTCTACTAATGTTTCTGGCACCAGCAGCGCACGCCTCATGGAATTATCGTTACTTTGAGGGTGAAAGCTATGCAAATAATCTCTGGCGAAGTGCAACCGGCACTGACTCCGGTGGTCGTGTCTACACGGGCATGGGCGCGGCGGGGTACGGCTTTAGCAACTATCAATACACGGCAAGTTACGACGGCGCTACGGGTTATTGGATCTCTTCTGCATCTGGCGATACGGGTAGTTGGACAAATAATTGGTCAACATTGCACTACAGCGCCTTTCAGGAGTGCTGGTGGAATTCAAACTATTCCAATCCAGGGCAGCCTGCGATGACTTGTGAGCAATTCCGTGATTGATGGCAAGAAGACTTCTAAGGAGAAAACCATGAAAAGACTTTCCAAGGTACTTTCACTGGCCTGCGTCCCAGTGGCAGGCCTGGCCGTAGCAGCGTCACCGGCTATGGCTGAACAGATCACCTCTCTGGATACGCCGGTGCTGGTCCCCGCGCTGGCTTTCCCTCAGGGTTTGCAGGACATGGAAATCGCAAGGTCTATACCGGGGCAAGCTGCCGTCGACCCCGCCAGTGTTCGTCTTCTTGGAGAGGACACAAACGGCAAATATTCCGTTGCACAAGCAGAGGGCGGAACGCAGATATGCATCATCGTTCAACTGCGCGGTGTTGGCTCTGTAGGGGGATCTTCGTGCACAACGAAAGAGCAGTTCGCCCTTTCAGGCGTAAGAGTGGGCGTTCAGGAGAACGGAGGGCGGTCTGTCGTCACACACCTCCTGCCCGCGGATGTGGATGCAACTCCCATTAGAGCCAACTCGAATTTGACCGGGAAGTTTGTAAGCAATCTCGTGGTCCAACCGAATGCTTCCCCCACGTCAGGGCAAATTGAACTTGACCGTCTACAGAGCAACGTCAAGTTTAGCTATTCACAACTGCCGTTGGCTTTGAAGTAGCAATTAGATGCAGCATTCGAAGATTTCACTAGCTGTGGTTCCAATCTTGTCATTCGCCGTCGTGCTGGCGGCAGGATATCTCGCTCTGCAATCAGAGGGCATGCTCAACGGGTATCTTTTTGACTTCACCGGCACGCCTGCAGTATCAATTGCCAAGCGGCTTCCTTGGGAACTTCACGTAGCTACTGTCTTAGTGTGCTTCTCGGCTACCGTCGGCTATCGAAGGCTTGCGGTCAGTGTTCGCCTAAAGGCACTCGTGCTCGTCACCTTGGTGTTGGCCTCGGTTCTATCGATCCTGTTCTACGAACCAATCCACATGACGAGGACCAATCTATTCGCCATGGCTTTCGTTGATGGAGGCGTTTCGGCCATGACGCTGGGACTCATTGCGGCCGTCGCCGCGGACTCAATCCATAGTCGACGAGGACGAGCCCGCAACTCGCCATAGGACAGCTGTGGCGGCGACCGACTAGTGGCGCCGCCACAGCTGCCGCCTACCAGCGCGGGTGCATCGCTTCGCGGAAGTAGCGGTCGTAGATGTCCCGGACACCATCAAAGACGCTGCCGTCCAGCGAGACGGAGCCCGCATCAGCGTTCGCGCGGGCCTGCGACGCCGACCGGGCACCAGGAATGACTGAACTGACGCCGTCCTGGGCGATGACCCAAGCGAGGGCCGCCTGGGCGGTGGTGACGCCGTCGGGAACCAGCCGGCTGAATTCCTGCGCTGCTTTGACGCCGGTGGCGAAGTCCACGCCGGAGAAGGTTTCACCGACGTCGAATGCCGCGCCGGTGCGGTTGTAGTTCCGGTGGTCGTTCTCCGGGAATTCCGTCTCCGTGGTGTATTTCCCGGACAGGAGGCCCGACGCCAGCGGAACCCGTGCGATGATCCCGACTCCGGCCTCTTTGGCGGCAGGCAGTACCTCGTCCAAGGGCTTGAGCCGGAATGCGTTGAGGATGATCTGCACAGTGGCGGTGTTCCCGCGCTTGATGGCTTCGAGGGCTTCATCGGTGCGTTCCACGCTGACGCCGTAATTACGGATGACGCCTTCGCTGACCAAGGTATCCAAGGCGTCATACACTTCGGAGTTGCTGTACACGGGTGTTGGCGGGCAGTGCAGTTGGACCAGGTCCAGGGTGTCCTGCTGGAGGTTGCGGCGGGAGCGGTCGGTCCATTCGCGGAAGTTGGCCAACGTGTAGTTCTCCGGCACCTGGTTGACGCGTCGGCCCATTTTGGTGGCCACGGTGATGCCGAGGTCCGGGTTGCTGCGCAGGAACCGGCCGATGAACTGCTCGCTGCGGCCGTCACCGTACACGTCTGCGGTGTCGAAGAAGGTAACGCCGGCGTCGACGGATGCTTCAAGTACCGCCAATGCGTCCTCTTCGGTGACGGATCCCCAATCGGCCCCGAGTTGCCAGGTGCCCAACCCCACGGTCGAAACGTTCCGGCCGGTCTTGCCAAGTATGCGCTGTTCCATGGGTTCGACTATATGGTGTTTGTGAGCGCTATCACCAAGTGCCCCGGGAGTCCAGATCCGCCACTTTGCCCAGCAGGTACCGCCTTTCCTGCAGGCTTCCCGTCTTGCCGGTGGCGGCCACGTACGCGGAACGGGCTTCCCGGAACGAACCGGAAAGTTCCAGTAGCTGTCCCCGTACCGAATCCAGCCGGTGCGACTTCCCCAGCGAGGATTCCAGTCCGTCCAGCACGGCCAGCCCCGCGGCGGGTCCGCCGACGCGTGCAACGGCAACGGCCCGGTTGAGGGTCACCACGGGACTCGGAGCCAACGCTTCAAGCACCGTGTAGAGGGCAAGGATCTGACGCCAATCGGTTTCAGCGTCGGACGCTGCTTCGGCGTGGACGGCGGCGATTGCGGCCTGGAGTTGGTACGGCCCCGGTGCCCCGCGGCCCAATGACCCTCGCCCCAGGACCGAGGACAGCAAGGCGATTCCCTCCTCGATCTGCCCGCGGTTCCACAAGCTGCGGTCCTGATCCGCCAACGGCACGGGCATTCCGTCCGTCCGGGTCCGTGCCGCTCGCCGGGAATCCGTGAGCAGCATTAATGAGAGCAGCCCTCTTGCCTCCGGCTCGTCCGGAAGGGATTCCAGCAGCAGCCGCGTCAAGCGGATCGCTTCCGCCGTGAGGTCCTCGCGTTGCAGCGAGTCACCCGAGCTTGCCGCGTAGCCTTCGTTGAAGATCAAGTAGAGGACGTGAAGTACGACGCCGAGCCTTGCGTTCCGCTCCGCCGTCGCCGGTTGCTCGAACCTGGCGCCCGCCTTCCGGATCGCTTGCTTCGCGCGGCTGATGCGCTGCCCCATGGTGGCTTCCGGGACGAGGAACGCCGAGGCGATTTCCGCCGTCGTGAGTCCACCTACTGCCCGGAGCGTCAAGGCGAGTTGCGACGGTGCGGAGAGAGCCGGATGGCAGCAGAGAAACATGAGGGTGAGGGCATCGTCGGCTTCGGACGCAGACTCCGGCAGCTCGGTGGAGGACGGCTCCATGGCCGCTGCCCGCTCTTCCCTGCCCCGGCGGGCGCTCTCGCTGCGCCAGGCATCGATCAACCGGCGGTTGGCCACGGAGAGCAACCAGGCTTTCGGGTTGTCCGGAAGCCCGGATGGCCACCGCCGGGCAGCCTCGATGAGCGCCTCCTGGGTGGCATCTTCGCAGGCGTCGAACTGGCCGTGCCTGCGGACAAGCGCGCCAAGGACCTGCGGCGCGAGGGTGCGCAGCAGGTCCTCAAGGTGGCTCTTCTCCGGTGGCCCGGCCATAGGCTAGACCTCCGGCGGGCCGTCCGGGATGGCGCGGAGTTCAACCACTTGCGCGTACTTGACGATGCTGGAGCAGATCTCCACGGCCCGCTCCTCGCTGGCGACGTCCACCACCCAGTACCCGATCAGGGACTCCTTTGCTTCGGCGTAGGGGCCGTCCGTGGTGATGACGCCGTCCGGAGTCTGCTTGACCAGCTTGGCGGTGCTTCCGTCTGCCAGTCCGGCGTTGAACACGAGTTCGCCGGAATCGCGGAGATCCTTGTCGATCTGGATCATGAAACCGATCATTTCCTTGACCCACTCCGGATCAGCGGTCTCCATCATGCCCTCGGCGGAACCGAACTTCATGATCATGTACTTCATGTCTGAACTCCTTTGGTGAGGGGCTCCCTGTGTGGGTGCCTTCACTCATAGGTCGGAACTGATACCGGTTTTTCTACGTGGTTCGGCAAACTTTTTACGCCCGGGCTATGACTTCGCCGTTGGGGATGAGGAAGTAGCCGTCCTCGGTGGCTCCCCAGCGATGCCAGCCCGCTGCAATGCGGGCAAGGTCGGCCTCGTTGGCGAAGCCGTATTCAAGAGCCTGCTCGGCGAAGGCGGAATGCAACACGCGTTCGCTCCAGACCCTGGATTGCCACGCGCGTTGCTGGGCCGTGGCGTAGAGCCAGTTGCTGCTGCTTGGCGAAACCTGCCCGAACCCGGCCTGCTGCGCCCACGACACCAAGCGGCGTCCGGCGTCGGGCTCGGCGCCGTTGCGGCGGGCGATCTTCTGGTAGAGCTCCATCCATTCGTCCAATTCGGGGACTTCCGGGTACCAGCTCATGCCGTGGAAATCGGCGTCGCGAACCGCCACGATAGCCCCTGCTTTGGCAACCCGCCGCATTTCCCGCAGCGCTGCCACGGGGTCGGTCAGGTGCTGGAGGACCTGGTGGGCGTGGACGAGGTCGAACGACTCATCCTCGAATTCGAGGTCGTAGATATTGCCGGTACGGAACTCGACGTTGTCCACGCCGCGGTCCTTCGCCAGCTCGGCGGCCTGGTTGATGACATCGGGTGAGCGGTCCAGCCCGATCACGTGCCCGGGGGCGACCAGCCGCGCGAAGTCGCACGTGATGCTGCCCGGTCCGCACCCGACGTCGAGCACTGCCGTTCCGGGCGTCAGGTGAGGTATGACGAACGCGGCCGAATTCTCGGCGGTCCGTGAGGCGTGGGCCCGGACAACCGACTCGTGGTGTCCGTGGGTGTAGACATCTTCTGGCTGCTGCTCGTTCATAGGGAAACGCTACAGCTTGCCCACCCAACCAGGTCGCAATTGTGCGCGTTTTCAGAGGTCAAAACGCGCACAATTGCGACCTAATACGAAAGTAGGGGCGGGTTAGGCTGCGGTGAG
>NZ_JAPDNV010000063.1:0-11383 GCF_026013155.1 Paenarthrobacter sp. PAE-2
AACAGGGCAATCTTTGATCCATGCAAACTCATGGGTGACTCACTTTCTCATTGTGTGTAGATATCGAGATCAACGTTTGTCAGGGGTGTATCCCGAGTGGACTGATCGCGAGGTTGCTGGACTGATGAACCATCGCGTGTCGATCATCCGGTTATCAGGTGGTCTGAACTCTTCCCCATTTGCCCGCCGCTGTCAAGGTTTCGATGCCCTGATTTGCCGAGCTGAGCGAGTGGGCCCATGGGCGGCCAGCCCTTGATTATGGCGCTGCGCCGCCGGCGTCGGCCTGAGCCCCTACCCGTTTCACGAGAGGGTTCTGGCCGCCGAGCGGATCAGCATGGCGGCGGACACTGCCCCGGGATCGATGAACCCTCTGGAGTTTTCCCGCGCGTAGCTGGATTTGCCCTTGCGGGCGATCATGTCGGAAGTTGCGTCCCGGCCGGCTTCAGCCGCATCCGCCGCTGACTTCAGGGCCTCTGACAGGGATTTCTCCTCCGTCAACTTCGCCTTCAGTGTTTGGACGGACGGGGCCAGGGCGTCGAACATGGTTTTGTCGCCTTGTTTTACTTTGCCTCTCTCGCTGACGCCCTGGGTGGCCGCTTCAAAGGCGTCTGACAGCAGTCCCGGACTGATAGTCGGAGCGTCGCCCACCGCTCTTGCCATTCGAAGGAAGATGGTTCCGTAGAGGGCGCCGCTGGACCCTCCGACCGAGGAAACGATATGCAGGCCGACATCCTTGAGGAACTCCCCTGGAGTTGCGGCTCCGTCCCAATCAGGCACGGATTTGAGCAGTGCGGACATTCCGCGCTCCATGTTTGAGCCGTGGTCTGCGTCGCCGCTGGCGGCGTCTAGATCGCTGAGGGTGAGGTGCTGTTGGATGATCTGGTCTGCGAAATCCAGGATCCAGCGTTCCAGGTCGGTTCTTGTCAGGTTGGTGTCCGTCGTCATTTTCATCGTCCCCACCGCAATGCTGCTGTTTGGACCGGAGCGTCCCATAGGTCTTTTAGCTCCTGGTCGAGTTCAAGGAAGGTTACTGCGGCGCCCGCCTGGTCAAGGGAAGTCACGAAATTTCCCACAAGCTGACGCGCGACGCAGGCGCCGCGGCCTTCTGCCGCCGCGGCCAGTTCTCCGGCGAGAAGGTAAAGCTCGTGATGCGGCGTGGCTCCCATCCCGTTGACCAGCATGAGCAGGTCAGAGCCGTCCTTCGGTGCGAGGTCTGATAGGACCTCGTTGACCATCAGATCCGCAATCTCCCGGGCGTTGGCCATCGGGACCCGTTCACGTCCGGGTTCGCCGCTGATGCCGATGCCCAGATCCATGTCGGTTTCGGCAAGTTCGTACACCGGCTTTCCGCGTGCAGGAGGAGTGCACGAGGAGAGGCCTACCGCGAACGTTCCTGAGCGGGCGATCACTTTCTCGGCAACGGCCAGCACCTCGGACAGTTCCCTGCCCTCCTCCGCGGCAGCGCCTGCAATCTTTTCGACAAGGACTGTGGCCCCGAGCCCCCGGCGTCCAGCCGTTTCCCCGTCGTCCGGGATCGATACGTCATCGTTGACGACAACCTGGGCCACCTGGATGTCTTCGAAGTACAGGATCTCCTGAGCCATCCCGAAATTCATCACCTCGCCCGTAAAGTTTTTGATGATGTGGAGAACCCCGCTTCCCGCGTTGGCGCGGCGGGTAGCGGCGACGATTTGGTTTGGGACGGGTGAGGTGAAGATCTGCCCAGGTGCGGCGGCATCCAGCATCCCGTAACCGACGAAGCCGGTGTGTGTGGGTTCGCAGCCTGAACCGCCACCCCCTACAAGCCCGACCTTCGGGAAAGGGGGAGCTTCCCGGCGTTGAAGCACCCGGTTCGTGCAGTCCCACTCCAGGATCTCCCGGTGCGCGCCCACGAGCCCCGCCACGTAGTCATCCACCGCAGTCGATGGTTCATTCAAAAATTTCTTCATTGCCTTCCGTTTACCTCCGGACTGGCCATCTACTTCCGCAGTGCAGCGATTGAAATTGAAGCTGTGGCTTGATGATCGGGTGGTCTGACCAGAAGCTTCCCCTAGAAAACTTCCCGAGTCAATCCCCTCCCCTGGCGGATGACGAAGACGTCTTGCCGGGCCGAATCCCTTGAGCACGGCTGTGGCTGGCGGTTCAGCGCCCTTCTTGGAAATCCTAAAAAGGTATTGACAGCCCCTTTGGCGTCTCGTAGTGTTCAGACCACCGGATCACCTGTCATGTAGCTCACATGTGTCGGAAAGAAGATCCGGTAAGGCTTGAAGACCGCGACCACGCGGAAAACCATGGGTGCCGCAAAGCTGCCGCCCTGTAAGAAGGAGAACAAATGTCTTCACTGGACTACACCTACGAAAACATCGACAAGGTCATCGACCGTTCGCGCTACCTTGCCCCGACCATCGATCCCAAGAAGACGATGTTGCTCGTACTCGACATGCAGAAGGCGTGCGCAGAGCCCGGCGGCGCGATGTACATTCCCAGTGTCGGAGGCGCACCGGAGGGCAAGGACACCATCGAGCCGGTCAAGAATGTCCTTGAAGCCTGCCGCGCGAAGGGCATCCCCGTCGTGTGGTCGCTCTGGGGTCTTCGCGGGGATGGTAAGGACGCCGGCTACGCCGACGTCAAATGGGGTCTGGAAGGCCAGCTCGGCAGCTTCCCGGGTTCTTGGGGCAATGGAGGCGATGAGCTCGTCGACGAACTCAAGCCGCTGGATGATGAGCCGGTGATCCGCAAGCACCGTTTCTCATCGTTCTATGGCACGCCGCTGACAGAGTACATGCGCCGTGCGGGCGCCGACACGCTGGTGATTGCCGGCCTCTCCACGGGCAACTGCCAGATCGCTACCGCAATCGACGGTGCCAACCAGGACTTCAAGATCATCACTCTCGCCGACACCTGCGCAGCCATCCCCTCGGGACAGGACGATCCGCTGGGCTACGGCCAGCACTGGGAGGCATTGAGGAACATTCAGGCCAACCACGGCGACGTCCGCACGAGCAAAGAATTCCTCGAGCTCATCGACGCCGTCTAAGCACTCTTTGTCAGCGACGCGTCCCGCCGCTCACCCGGCGGGACGCGCCCCGGCAGCTGCTCCAAACTGCTTTCCAATTCTCGACAGCCGGCATTCCCGGCATTCTTGCGCGCCCAGTTCGCACTAAGTCATCAGACCACCGGGTTACCGGGGTACCACCACACGGAATCAATTTCGACGATGAGGTTGGAATGAAAAACAACGAAAACTCTCCAAGCGGCGCGGCCGGACCGGGCGATGAGCCCATCGTGTCCGTGCGCGGCGTCGGGAAGGTCTACCCCGGCGTCGTGGCCCTGGCCAACGTCGACATTGATCTGCGCCCCGGCGAAATCCACGGGCTTCTCGGCGAGAACGGGGCCGGAAAGTCGACGCTAATCAACATCCTTTCCGGAACGGTGGCCCCTACGGCCGGAACAGTCCGGGTGAACGGCTCCGAAGTCACCATCGGGACCCCACGGGACGCCCAGGACCTCGGCATTTCAACAGTCCACCAGGAACAGTCACTTGCCCCGAATCTCTCCGCCGTGGAGAACATCTTCCTCGGCCGCGAACTCATCAACGGCAGAAACCGTGTCGCCGGCGTTCTCGACGAAAAAGAAATGCGCTCCCGTGTGCTTGAACTTGCGCATGAGTTCGGCCTCACCGACCACGACATTAAAGTCCCGGTCGAAGCCCTCGGAGCCCTTAAGCAGCACGTCGTGCAGATCATCAAAGCATTGGCCTTCCGGACACAGGTCCTGATCCTGGATGAACCAACCTCCGGCTTGGCCGATCACGAACGCCTCACATTGTTCAGTTACATGCGCCAGCTACGCCAGAGGGGAATCTCCCTGCTCTGGGTCACCCACCGTCTCGATGAGCTCTTCGGACTGGCCGACACCATCACGGTGCTCCGCGATGGTCAGCTCGTCGCAACCGTAGACCCTGCCGGACAGACTGCAGAATCGCTCGTCCGGCTCATGGTCGGGCGATCCAACCTGGCAGCACGGGAAGAGACGGTCGAGGAAGGAAGGGCTCACGGCTTCACCGGGGCCCGGGACGAGGTCCTGCGGCTGGATTCGGTCAGCCGCCACCCCCTTCTTCATGACATCAGCCTGTCCGTCCGGCGGGGAGAGATCCTCGGGCTGGCCGGAATCGCCGGTGCGGGCCGGACCGAAACTGCAATGGTCATTCTGGGCGCCGACCGCCCGGACTCAGGAACCATCTTCCTGCATTCCCGCCCCGTGGTTATCCGCAATCCTCGTGAGGCCCGCCAGAGAGGCATCACCTACGTGCCCGAAGAGCGCAAAACCCACGCTATTCTCGGCGACTTCTCAATCAAGCGGAACATCACCATCTCGGACCTGAACAGGACGGCCGCTGGGCGCCTGTTCCTCCGCGGCCGGCAGGAGACGGCCACGGCGAAAAGGTACGTCAGTGATCTGAGCGTAAAGACGGCTTCCGTGCAGGAAAAAATCCGCAATCTCAGTGGCGGGAACCAGCAGAAGGTCGTCATCGCACGCTGCCTCTTCACCGAACCCGATCTGATTATTTTTGATGAGCCCACCCAAGGCATCGATGTCGGCGCCAAAGCCGAGGTCTACCGGCTGATCTACGACTTCGTCGACCAGGGAGGGGCAGCAATCGTGATCAGCTCCGAACTACCCGAACTGATCCGCGTATCCGACCGTATCGCTGTGATGCGCGAAGGAACCATTGTGGGCGAACTCGAGAGCACCGGCCGTGACGAAACAGCGTCCGAAACCAGTGAACTCGGCGAACGAATCATCTCTCTGGCAACCCGAGGAGCGGTAGCAGTATGAGCATCTTCCAGCGTTCTTCGCGAGTACTGGCGATTGACGGTGTCGCCGTTTCGATCGTCTTCCTGATGATGTGCGTTTACTTTGCCCTCGCGTCTCCGTATTTCCTTAGCCCCGACAATATCTACAACACCTTCGTCGAATCCGTTTCCGCGGTGCTGCTGGCGGCCGGCCTGACCTTCGTCCTGATCAGTGGCGGAATCGACCTGTCCATCGGCTCCAACATCGGTCTGAGCGCTGCCGCAACCCTCTTCGCCACCATGAACGGTGCACCCACTGTCCTGGCTGTGCTTGCCGGTATCGCCACCGGGCTGATCTTCGGGCTGGTGAACGGGGCCTTCGTGGCTGGGCTGGGCGTCAGCGACTTTATCGTCACGCTGGCGACACTGAGCATCGGGGCTGGTGTGCTGCAGGTCTTCACGTCTCATACACAGCTCACCGGTACTGCGGACAGTTCCTTCCTTGCCCTCGCGGGAGAAAAAATCGCAGGGATCCCGACAGGGGTGCTAATCACAGCGGTCATCCTGCTCATCCTTGAGGTCGCGCTCATCAAAACACCTTTCGGTCGGACGATCTATGCCGTAGGCATCAACCCGAACGCGGCGTACCTGGCTGCGGTCAGCGTGCGCAGGACCAAGTTCGCGGTCTTCATCATCTCCGGAGTCATTGCCGGCATCGGCGGAGTGCTCCTGGCATCCCACCTCAACTCTGTCCAGCCCGGACTCGGGGGCGGTTATGAACTGACAGCGATCGCCGGGTGCGTCGTGGGCGGAGTTGCCCTCGCGGGTGGCCGCGGAAGCATCTGGCGTGCTGCTCTTGGCGCCTTCTTCCTATCCATTCTTAGCCGCGGTCTGCAACTGATCGGCGTCGACCCGCTCTGGTTCTCGATCGTGACCGGCGCAGCCATCGTGGCCGCGGTGGCCTTCGACCGCGGCGCCCAAAAATGGCTGCAGTCCACGTTCCGCCCGGTGTCCCCGGCAGCGGCCGCAACCCAGAATGCCCAGTGAGGCCCGACATGTCTTCTTCCCTGAACGCACCCGCCCTAAGCAACCGGATCGAAACGATTCTCGCCAAGCCAGGATCCGGCCTGGTGGGCCTGCTTATCCTGTTCATCATCACTATGACATTCGTTGCACCGTCTTTCCTCAGTTTTGGAAACTGGGAAAACGTAGCCAACCAGGCGGTCTTCGTGCTGCTTCTCGCTCTGGGCATGACGATCGTGCTCATCGCGCGTGGAATCGACCTCTCCGTTGGTTCGGTCATGGGCCTCTCAGCTGGTGTCGCGGCCTTCCTGATCAACCAGGGGCTCATCTTCCCGCTCGCATTGTTAGCAGGCATTGGTTGCGGTCTCGTTTGCGGCCTGCTGAATTCGCTGATGATCACGAAACTGGGGCTGCCCGATTTTGTTGCCACGCTCGCCATGCTCGGTGTAGCACGGGGCGTACTGTTCCTCTGGACCAAGGGAACGCCTTTCACCCGCTATATGACCCCGGAGTACAGGATCGTTGGAGGCCAGGTCAAGCTCGGCGGCATCATCAGCGTCCCAATCATCGTTGCCATCATCCTCTGCATCCTCGTCTCCTTCATGCTGCGCAAATCGGTCATTGGACGCCACCTGTACGCAGTTGGAGGGAGCCCGGACGCGGCCCGCCTCTCGGGTATTTCAGTCTCAAGGGTGAAGACATTCGCTTATGTCGTAAGCGGTGGATGTGCCGGACTCGCCGGAGTGATACTTGCCGGCCGTGCCACCAACGTGGCCCCGACTCTCGGGACGGGCTATGAAATCCTGGCCATCACGGCGGCCATCATCGGCGGTGCAGCCCTGACCGGAGGCCGCGGCCGAATGGTGGGTGCCATTCTCGGCGCCCTGACCATCACCCTGATCGCAAACGCAATGAACATCGCCGGCGTCAAGTCCGAATGGCAGCAGGTCGTCACTGGAATCATCCTGTTACTTGCCGTACTGCTCGATCGCATTACCGCATACTTCCAGCAGCGTCAGAACAGCGCGGAAATCGAACAATCCCCACAGCAACAACAAGAATCGGCACCCTCGACGATGACCAAACAGGCCTTGAGCTGATCCACTTTTGCCCCAGGCCTGGGACCGCCACCGCCACCGCCACCGCTGGCGCTACCGGCTGATAGTGATCCCGCTCCCCTGCCAAACAACCGCACCGCACCCCTGCTTGACTTTCAAAGGAGAAATACAATGGAAACGACCCCGACCCGAAGCGAGAATGCGACCTCAGGGGCTACCCGGCGCAACATTCTCGGGGCAGGCGCCCTGATGGGGACGCTCGGTCTTCTCACTGCCTGCACAACTCCTCCTGGTGGGTCGGCCGCCGCCGGCGGTGCTGGAGGCAGCGGCGCCGAAGGCAGCGCGGAATTCACCGACGCCATCAAAAAACTCGTCAACGGGCGCACCGTCCAGATCGGATTCACCCCTCCGGTCCTGTCCGAGTACTACACGCAGATGGAAAACGCAGCCTTCACGCGGATGGCGCAACTGGAAGACCTCTACGGGGTCAAATGGAAATGGGAAAAGTCATCCCCCACTGGCAACTTCAACGCCGTTGAACAACAGATCAGCACCGTCCAGACCTGGACAAGCCGCAAGTTCGACGTCGTCTTCATCTGTACGGGCGCCAACTTCGCCACCATGCAGGGCGTCTATAAGAACGCCATGAACGCTGGCACCAAGATCTTCCAGTTCAACCAGCCAGTCGAGCTCTATCCAGTGGATCAGATCAACACCGTCTCCAATATTGGCTACGACAACCGCACACAGTCGGGCTATGTGGCTGGAAAATTCATCGCGGATACGCTCAAAGGCAAGGGCAAGATCGTTCAGATTATGGGTCCCTCCGGCTCCGACTGGACCAAGGCCCGGCTGATCGGCTTCAACCAGGCTCTCGCCGAAAATCCGGGCATCGAGGTCGTGGGAACTGCAGACGGCGGCTATCTGCGCGACAAGGGACTCAGCGCGGCCCAAGACCTCCTCACCAGGCACCCGGATATCAATGCGATCTATGGAGAAAACGAAGACATGGCCCTCGGCGCCTCTCAGGCGGTCGATGCTGCGGGACTGAAACAGTGGGACGGGTCCCAGGGCATCGTGATTGTGGGCGCAGATGGACTGCTCTCGGGCATGGATGCGATCCGGAACGGCAAACTGACGGCCTCAGTGGACGTGAATTCTGTAGATAACGCCATCAGGATGATCGACATCGCCTTCCAGTCCGTGGTCCTGAAGAACTATGTCCCCAAGATCTCCAACATCACGACGCATCTGGTGACCAAAGACAACGTGGAAGCTTATGCCGCGTACATCAACGGCATCATGGCGCCGAAGAAAACATACTGAGCGCCCCGCATTGGCATTCAACGGGTGTGAAGCCACCTCCCCGCTGGGCAGTCAGGGAAAGGCGAACCTTTTTCCCGCCACGCCCGGTCTTCTTTTTCGGAATGGGCCAGTGTTCAGGCCACCGGACCAGTATCATTAGGGATGTACCGAGCAGTGCGGGTTGGCGAAAGAGGGATCATGACCGAATCTACAAACAGGATCGAGCGTGTTGCGCGGCTGAGAGTGTCGGACTCCGTCGCTGCCCAGCTGACGCAACTGATCACCAATGGCGTCTATGCTGTGGGAGAAAAGCTACCGGCCGAGCGCGTCCTCGCCGACGAGTTCGGGGTAAGCCGCAGTTCGATGCGCGAAGCAATCCGGGGTATCGAGGCAAGCGGCCTGGTCAGTAGCAGTCATGGCGTGGGCGTCTTCGTGGTCAGCAATACCGTTGCTGCCCAAGGCCCGTCGGACCTGCTCGTGTTCGAAGATTTCACCGTGCCCGAGCTGTTCGAAGTTCGGCGCATGATCGAACGCGACGCGGCCGGTTGGGCGGCGCAAAGAATCACTCCCGCCACCACCGCTGCATTGGAGAGCATCATGGAAAAATGCTCGGACCCTGAACTCTCGGACGAGGAATTCGTGCAGCTGGACATTCAGCTCCACCAAACAATCGCGAAGGCTTCAAAGAACGAGCTGGTTGCAACCATCTACGGCAGCCTGGAGCCGATGCTGATCAAGTATTCGCTTCGGGTGATTTCCCTGCCGGGGCGTCGCGAAGACTCCCACGCAGGACACGGCAAAATTGTCGACGCCATCGTCGCCGGCCGCGTGCGGGAGGCCCGAGATGCGGCCGTGGCCCATATTCGCGACGTCGAAAGGGACATCGCCAAAAACCTGGCCCAACCGGTGGCCAGCCAACCTAACTAGGGCTCTAAGCGCCGCCGCTCCACCGCTGGACGCGGCAGGGATAAGCGCGCCACATCCGAGGTGATTTTTCCGCGGAGCCCAACTCATCATGGACGAACGGATAACGCGATATGACCGCATCTTCTTCCCCACAGCCGACGGTTCCGCTCACGGGCCAGGTGATAGCCGTGCTGCGCACCACGCACGCGAGCAAATACCTGCCCGTGATCGAAAGCCTGGTCGCCGGTGGAGTCCGGTTCATCGAACTCACGCTCACAACCCAGGGCGTGTTCGATCACCTGCCCGAGATCAGGGCAGCTTTCGGAGAGACTGCGGAAATAGGCATCGGCACCGTGACCACCACAGGCCAAGTTGAATGCGCCCGCGACGTCGGGGCCCAGTTCCTGGTCACGCCGTCAACCAACCTTGACATCGTCAATACCGCTGTCGCTCGTGGAATACCAATAGTCCCAGGCGGCCTGACCCCCACCGAACTGCACGCGGGATGGAGCGCTGGCGCGGTAGCCGTCAAAGTCTTCCCTGCTTCCACTGTCGGGCCGGATTACATCGGTCAACTCCACGGCCCGTTCCCCCAGATGCAGCTCATACCCAGTGGCGGAATCACCATCGAGGACGCACCGCGATGGATTTCGGCCGGCGCCCTCGCCGTCAGCCTCGGCGGCCCCCTGCTGGGTGACGCCTTCGACGGCGGCAGCCTCGCCCAGCTCACAGAAAGGGCACGACGCGTGACCGAGCTGGTATCTGCGGCGACCGAGGACCGTAAAGGCACAAACCGATGATCACGGTGGATTCCGGGGTTGATAGTCCTGCCGTCACTCCCTACAATGTCACCGACGTCGTGACCATGGGTGAGACCATGGCGCTGATGAGGGCTGAGTCTTCCGGCCCCCTCGCCCACGTTGCTTCACTAAGTCTGGGTATGGGAGGTGCAGAGAGTAATTTTGCGATAGCGCTGCGCAGGCTCGGCACTTCCGTGACGTGGGCTGGCAGAGTCGGAGCCGACAGCCTGGGAGAAATGGTACTGCGTGAGCTCGCAGCGGAAGCCATCAACACACTCGTCTCCCGTGACCACACAGCTCCCACAGGGCTCATGATTAAGGAACGTAGGACAGCTGAGGCCGTAAAGGTCTGGTACTACCGCAAAGGCAGCGCCGGATCCCGGCTATGCCGCGAGGACGTACCGGCCGAGCAGATCGCCCAAGCGAAACTGCTACACATAACAGGCATCACCCCCGCACTATCCACAAGCGCCGCCGATGCGGTCAACTACGCCCTCGACTGTGCCCAGGCCGCCGGTACTCTGGTCTCCTTTGATTTGAACTACCGTTCAGCGCTATGGTCCTCTGAAGAGGCCGGCGAACAGTACCGCCGCATAATACCCAGGGCGGACGTTGTGTTTGCTGGGGACACTGAAGCAGCCATCGCAGTAGGCCATGCTCAAGACCCCTGGGAACTCGCTCGACGAATTATCGAGATGGGAGCATCTCAGGCGGTCATAAAACTGGGCGCTGACGGTTGCGTCGCAGTCGTCCACGGTGAAAAGCACGCCCAGCGCGCAGTACCCATCCGGGCCGTAGACACAGTAGGGGCGGGAGACGCCTTCGTCGCCGGATACATCGCAGAGCTGCTCAATGACCAGGACGTTCCCCAGCGCCTGCTGACCGCCGTCCGGACTGGTGCATTCGCTTGCTTGGTGCCCGGAGACTGGGAAGGCATGCCCCGACGTACCGAGCTGGACCTCCTGGACTCCACAGAACCCGTCTCCCGATAGAGACAGCACTTCACTCCCTATGTGAAAGCAAAATCCAGCCAAAAGTGGACGGAGACATCGAAAGGTGAAAATCAACGACCCGGCAGCCACGCTTAATGCGGGCGTCTTGGCAGAGGCGCTAACGGCCTGGAAACGGGCTTTTGACCAGCATAGGCCCGAAGACATGGTCAGGCTCTTTTCACGCGATGCGCTCTTCCAGGGGCTCAGCCCAACTTTGCTCACGGGACGAAAAGAAATCTTCGACTACTTCGATGCCCTGCCCCCCGGTATCACGGCAACGTTCCAAGTTATCCAAGCCCGCCAACTGGCTCAAGATCTAGCCTGCGGATTCGCCGCGCTCCGCTTCACCTACCCGGACGCCAGAACGGCGCAGGTTCAGCTATCCCTCGTGGTCCGCAGGAACGGCGAGACATGGTTGATTGCCCAGTACCACGCCTCTAGGACGTTCCTGTAAGCGGCCATGAAAAACTGCCCATAGGCGGCCACGTAATTGCCCACTGATG
>NZ_JAPDNV010000064.1:0-9081 GCF_026013155.1 Paenarthrobacter sp. PAE-2
CCCGCCGATACTGAGAAGCAAGCCCCTCCGTTACACACGTTTTGTCCTATAACCCCCGGGCGCCGCCGTCGAGCATTTCCCAGTCAGTTGTCCGCCGGTAACCCGCAGCCTGTCAGCGGAAGGCGGGAATGCCGGTCAGCTTGTTGCCGAGAATGAGCGTGTGGACTTCATCGGTGCCCTCGTAGGTGCGGACCGACTCCAGGTTGTTGGCGTGCCGCAGCGGTGAGTAGTCCAGAGTGATGCCGTTGCCGCCAAGGATGGTCCGGGCCTCGCGGGCGATCTTGATGGCTTCGCGGCAGTTGTTGAGTTTGCCAACGGAGATCTGGTCGATCTGCAAGGTTCCGGCGTCCTTCTTTCGGCCCAGGTGGAGTGCCAGCAGAAAGCCTTTGTTGATCTCCAGCGCCATGTCCACTAACTTCTGCTGCGTGAGTTGGTACCCGGCCAAGGGCTTGTCGAACTGCAAACGTTCCTGGGAATAGGCCAGGGCGGCCTCGAAAGAATCACGGGCCGCGCCCATGGCACCCCAAATGATGCCGTAGCGTGCCTCGTTTAGGCAGCTGAAGGGGCCCTTCAATCCCACGACGTTCGGCAGAACCGCGGACTCGGGCAGGCGCACGTCCACCAGATCGACGTCGCATTGGATGGAAGCCCGCATGGAAAGCTTTGGCTCGATCGGGGTGGCGGTGAAGCCCGGGGTGGACGTGGGAACCACGAACCCCTTGATGCCTTTGTCGGTCTGGGCCCAGATGACAGCGACCTGGGCTACCGACGCCAAGCCGATCCAGCGCTTGGAGCCGTTGAGTACCCAGTCATTCCCGTCGCGTCGTGCAAAGGTCTTCATGGCGCTCGGGTCGGAACCTGCGGTAGGTTCGGTCAGTCCAAAGCAGCCGATCGCTTCGCCCTTGGCCATGGCTGGCAGCCACTCCTGTTTCTGGTCATCGGAGCCGTGCTTGTAGATGGCGCTCATGGCCAGTGAGCCCTGCACTGAGACGAAGGTCCGTAGGCCGGAGTCGCCGGCCTCGAGTTCGGCGCCTGCCAATCCGTAATCGACCGCGGAGCCCCCGGCGCAGCCGTAGCCCTGCAAATGCATTCCCAACAGGCCCAGCCGACCCAGCTCCGGAACTATCTCCAGCGGGAAAGTGGCCGATTCGTACCATTGCGCAATGTTCGGCCTGATGTCCGCGTCCACGAAGGCGCGCACTTTGTCCCGCAGCTTCCGTTCTTCCGGGGTGAGCAGGGAATCGAAGTCAATCAGGTCGCTGATGCTGTTCATGCGGAATCTTTCGTGTTTGGCGAAACAGAAGTGAAGGTGCTGCCTTGGTGTTCACCAAGGGTGGGCGGTGCCTGCCGGTACGTGGCGGGGGAAGCGGACAAGCGGATGGGATTGGACAGTTGAACTGATGAGCGGCCGGTGATGGGGTCCGTGAAGTGAACGGAAGGTTCAAGGCTCAGGGAGTGACCGAGCGCCAAAGCTTCGCCGATGTCATTAACTTTGCCGGCCGGTACCCCGGCTTCAAGAAGTTTGGCCTGCCAGTTGGCTGCGGAATCAGTTTCCAGTGCCTGTTCGAGGATCCTCTTTAAGGGGGCGCGTGATGCCACACGAAGTTCGTTGGTGCGGAAGCGGGGGTCCGCAGCCAGGCTGTTCAACCCAAGGGCTTCAGTCAACGCACCGAACTGCCTGTTGTTGCCGACCGCGATGGCAAGCAGGCCGTCTCCGGTCCGGAAAGTTTCATAGGGGGCGATGCTTGGGTGTGCGTTGCCCATGCGGGCTGGGGGTTTGCCGGTGGCGAGCGTAGCTGTTCCTTGGTTGACCAAGGCGGCAAGAAGTGATGAGAGCAGGTTGACCTGGACTTCCTGACCGTGGCCGGTGGTGTCACGACCACGCAGTGCCATGAGGATGCCTGCCAAGGCGTTCTGTCCCGTGAGTACGTCAACCAGTGCGACGCCGGCCTTGCTCGGTTCCGTCTCGGGCGATCCGGTGATGCTCATCAGGCCGCCGAGCGCCTGGACGAGGAGGTCGTACCCGGGGAGTTTGAATCCGGCGCCTGTTCCGAATCCGGAAATGGAGCAGTACACCAGCTCGGGCCGCCCGGCGGACAGGGTCTGGTAGTCCAGTCCAAACTTGGCCATGACGCCCGGCCGGAAGTTCTCCACCACTACGTCGCATTCCGCAGTCAGTTCGCGGGCGTAAGCCAGGCCGTCGTCCGTATTAAGATCCACGACCACCGATCGCTTGTTTCGGTTGACACTGGCAAAGTACGTTCCCTGTCCGTGGTGGTCCACGGGCGGCACCCACGCCCGGGTGTCGTCACCGGCGGGGCTTTCGACCTTGATGACCTCGGCGCCAAAGTCCGCCAGCATCATGGTGCACAGGGGTCCTGCCAGCACGCGGGAGAAATCTGCGATCCGGATTCCGGCCAGCGGTTGGCTCAGGGGGGACTCGGAGGAGCTGGGGGATGCCACTTTGCATCCTTTCGCTTGTATGTTGCATGCTACTGAGGTTGCATGCAACTGTAGGGCACTTTCCGGAGGCTGTAAACACCCGTGGAGTCAGCGGGAGAACTTGGTGAGCTGCTCAAGCTGAGAGAGGTACTCGCCTGCTGACAGGCCAGGCGTCCGGGCGCAGACCCCGCTGATCAACAGGTGAGCGGTCCGGGTGACGTGCTCCCGGACGGCTTCGGCTGCTGCGTGGGGATCCCTGCTCTCCAGCGCGGCCAGGATGTCCTTGCGGTCATTGGCCAGGTCTTGGCTGCTTCGGGCTGACGGGATCGTGACCAGCCCGTGTGCCAACACCATATTGCGCAGCTCGCCGTCCAAGGCCAACAAGCGGGGGTTGCCCGCGAGCTCCATGAGGAATAGGTGGAAGTCCTTGTCAGCCTGCAAAGTTCCCGGCCCGTCCTCGCGTGCGGCAGCGTCGAGGATACGGCCGTGCAGGGTGCGGAAGTTGGCCAGATCTTCGTCAGTGGCCACCTCCGCCGCGCGGGCTGCCGCAGGCGGTTCCAGGAGGATGCGGATCTGGAAGATCTGTACGATCTCGTCGAGTGACATCTGCAGGACCCGCACACCGCGGTTCTTCTCGATGCGGACGATTCCCTCTTTTTCGAGCAATTGAAGCGCTTCCCGGACCGGCGTTCGGGAGACTCCGAGCTTCTCCGCCAATCCGATTGCCGAGAAGTGTTCTTCCGGGCCCATCTCGCCGGAAGTGATGGCTGCACGCAGCATGTTGGTGACCTGGACCGTCAGGGATTGGCCAGGGTCGATCTGTTGCATGCTACTCATGCAGGCATTCTACGGTCTGTGTTCTGTGGTGCAGCGATTACGACGTCGGCACCCGGCCGGGTGCCGACGTCGCCGTCGTCAGGACTTCAGCTTCGGCTTCACGTCCTTGTTGTAGATCGATTCCAAGGATGCTTTGAGTTCCGACATGGTGGTTTTTACGTCGGCCTTCTCGTTCATGATTTTGGTCGCTGCCTTGGCCAGCTCCTGGTCCCCGCCCGGCAGGAAGGTGCGGGCGTAGTCTTGGTTCCGGGTCTGCTTGAGCTGGTCAACAACCACCTGGAACTCCGGCGTTTGGGCGAGGATCGCCGAAACATCCGCGGCTTGGCTCACCGGTGCGTACCCCGTGGCAGCGGACAGCGTTGCAGTGTTTCCGGCGTTGGTGACGTGGGCGATGAACATGGCGGCTGCGAGTTGTCGTTCCGGTGTCGACTTGCTGGCAATGACCAGCCCGGACCCGCCCGTGGGTGATACCGGAGACTTGCTGACGTCTCCGCCGGGGAGGACGCCCACGCCGATGCGCATGGCGGACTCCTTCGAGGCTTTCATGACGGTGGCGAGATCGGCTGAAGAACTGATCGTTGCGCTGACCGCACCGGCCTGGAGGTCGGTGAGGGCATTCTTGGAAGAAACGCCTGCCCATGAATGCTTGATGATGGAATCCTGCACCCACTGCATGGCGGCGACTGATTCCTGGGACTCGGCAGTGATTTCCCATTCCTTGGACCACGCACCTCCACGTCCCCATAGGAGGTTCTGGAGTGTCCAACCCGCGTAGCCGGCAATGGCAGGGTATTGGTAGGCATTCTGGTACCCGGGCGCTGAAGCGTTGGCCGCTTTGATCTTCGGTGCCCACTCTGCGAATTCTTCCCAAGTGGCCGGAGCCTCTTCGGGGACACCGGCTGCCTTGAAATGGTCTTTGTTGAAATAGAAGAGCGGAGTGGAACGGGCATAAGGGATGGCCCATTGTTTCTGGTCGTACTCATAGTCGCTGATGAGTCCGGGGACATAGTCGGAAATGCCAGTGTTGGTGGCCTTCAGAAGATCGTTGAGGGGCAGGATCGCGCCCGAGAGTGCGTACCGGAACCACCAGACGTCGGATGCAAGCAGAACATCGGGGACTTCGTTGCCTGCCTGCGAGGTCTGGAACTTCTGGGCAATCTCTTCGTAGTTGGCGCCGCCGGTAACGAGGTTCACCGTGATTCCGGGATTTTCTTTCTGGAATGACTCGATCAGCAGCAGCTCCGTATCCCGGGACTTACCCGGGTGGCTGGACATGTAGCTGATGCTGCTGGCCGGCTTGATGGTAGACCAGTCCACCGCCAAGGCTTTGGTGTCCGGGCCGCCGCCATCCGTTGAGGGGCCGGCGCAAGCTCCCAATGCCACGGTTCCGAGGCCCGCGCCGGCTACGGTGAGAAACTGCTTGCGGGTGAATGTAATGGACATGACGATAGGTGCCTTTCATTGGGTGCTGAAAAGTTGATGGCAAGTTCGAACGGAGCGTTAGCCGGTTACCGAGCCCTGCGTTAGGCCGGACACTATGTACCGTTGAAGGGCGGCGAAGACGATCAGGATCGGCAGCAGGACGATCACTGAGCCGGCCATGAGCATTCCCCAGTTCTGGGTGCTTCCTTCGCTGTTGACGAGCTGAGTCAGCCCCACTGGCAGTGTCATCATGTCCGGGTGGTCAGTGACGATCAGCGGCCAGATGTACTCATTCCATTCGGCGACGATCGTGACCAACGCGACCGTGGCGATGCTGGGCATCGAGACTGGAACCACGATCTTCCAGAGCTTGCGCCAATGCCCGGCCCCGTCGATTTCCGCAGACTCCAGAATGGCCGGCGGGAGTGTAAGGAAGTGCTGGCGCAGCAGGAATGTGCCAAAGGCTGTGCCCAGGGAGGGGACGATGATTCCCCAGTAGGTATTCAGTCCGCCCATGCCGGCGATCAGGACGTAATTGGGTAGCACGGCTACCTGCGGCGGAACCATCAATGCGACCAGGATCAGGAGAAAGATCACCCTCTTGAAGGGGAAGCGGATGAACACCAGCGCATAGGCGGTGAAGATGGCCAGTACACACTTCACCGTTGAGCCGATTGCCGTCACGATCACGCTGTTGAGGAAGAACCTCGGAAAGGGAACGGTGGACGTGGCCTCCGCATAGTTTTGGAAGCTTGGCTCTTTCGGGAGGAGGGCCAGTTCGGTGGTGACAATCTCTCCCGGTGCCTTCAACGACGAGAGCATCATCCACAGGAGAGGAACGAATACCACAAGGGTGGCGAGGGTGAGTGGTACGTAACCAGTGGCAATCGTCCGGCCAAGGTTCCGCCAGGACAAAGGCTTTGCATCGGCCGGAAGGGGCTGAACGGGAGTAGTGCTCATGAGTAATGAACCTTTCGTTCCACGAACCGGAGTTGCACAGCCGTCATGACCAACAGACCTGCGAACAGGACCACTGAAATGGCCGCGGAGTAGCCTGCCCGGTTATATGACCCGAAGGCCTGGAGATAGGAATCGAAGATGAGCGTGCTGGTGCCATTGCCCGATGGCGTCATGATCCGGATGATGTCGAACGCCTGAAGCGAGCTCAGCAGGGACGTAATCAGCAGGAAGAACGTAGTGGGAGAGAGCAGGGGCACCACGATCGTCCAGAACCGGCGCAGGCTCGAGGCCCCATCCAGGGCGGCCGCTTCCATGAGCTGGGGCGGGATGGACTGCAACCCGGCCAGGTAAACGACGGCGCAGTAGCCCAGGTTTTTCCAGACGTAAACGATGATGACCATCGTCAGCGCCAGCTTGGGGTCGTTGACCCACTGAGGACTCGACTGCCCCACGGAGCGGAGGAGCCAGGACAATGCTCCGTAGGTCGGATCGAAAATGAAGAGCCAAACCAATCCGACCCCGACGCCCGAAAGGACATAGGGGGCAAAGACAACAGCCCGGGCAAAGGTCCTGCCCTTCAGCTTTTGATTCAAGACGAGCGCCACCACAAGGCCGAGCGTCATGGCGCCACCTACCGTCGTGGCGGTGAATACTGCCGTGGTTCCCAGGACGTTTGCGGCATCAGCCGATGAGAAGAACTCGACGTAGTTCGCAAACCCCACGTTTGTGGCGGTTGCTGCTCCCAGCGTCCAGTCCAGGGTGGAGTAATAGAAATTCGTGACCAGGGGCCGGTAAGTGAAGAGGAGGATCAGGGCTACGTTGGGTGCGGCGAACAGGATAAAGAACCATGCGTCCCGGCGTGTGCGTCTGTTCCACCGGCTGTTCCGCTTGAGGCCGGGCGGTTCTCCGCGTCCACCGGACGGGCTTCGCATGCCGGGGTTGGTTGGCTCCCGGGCAGTCTCCGGACGATTGGTGCCTACAGCGCTCACCACAGACCTCTGACTTCTTAGTCATGTTGTCTGGGGGCAACGCTCATCGTGGCTGATCGGGTCTTTGGGCGGTTGACCTGACAATCTGCCTTACTTCTGCTGCAAACCTACCGTCAAGACTGTCCCAACGCAATACTCCTACAGTGCCGCTTCAGATACTTGTGCTAACGTCCTTACAAATATCCTGCACTGCCCGATCGCGCAGCCCGAGCGAGAGTTCCAGACCTCCGCTCAGAATGGACCGGCAATGCCGAAAAGCTTGAGGACTTAGTTCATGGTCTTCGGTGTCCCCGCCCCAGGGATCCCGAGCTGACCATGGGCTGTTGGGGAATCCCAAGCGCAGAACTGGAACTGGAGCAACGGCTTGATTTTTGATGGGGATACGCAATGGTGGCAGATGTGTGTGGCGCTCGCGGTGGCGTTGGTTCTATCCACGGCTATCGGGTTTGAACGCCAAAGCAAGAATAAATCGGCGGGAATGCGGACCCACGCAATGGTCGGTCTGGGTGCTGCCCTCTTCATGGTGGTCAGCAAATATGGTTTTAGCGATGTCTTGATGGCTGACCTTGTCAGGCTGGATCCGTCGAGGTTGGCGGCCCAGGTCGTTTCCGGCATCGGTTTCATCGGGGCCGGGCTCGTGTTCGTCCGGAGGAATCAAGTACGAGGTCTCACCACCGCGGCCTCGATTTGGATTACGGCCGCCGTGGGGACGTCGGCCGGCGCCGGATTGGCGCTTCCCGCGGTATTCGTAACGGCCGCCCATTTCCTCATCGTTTATGCCTACCCGGTTCTATCGGCCAAGTTGCGCTCCGGACTCCCGCAGCAGTGGGTCCTTCGAGTGACTTACGACGACGGCGTTGGGGCTTTGCGGGACGTCCTCACCACGTGCACGGAGGAAGGGTTCCGCGTCCAGGGTTTTGCGACCATCAGGGCTTCAGACGAAACGAAACGCGTGGTGGAAGGACTTATGAAGCATGAGGACGCCTCGACCACCGGGTCCATTGAGATCGAACTGGAGATCGAAGGCACCATGGCCGCGTCGAACGTCGTCAGCAGACTTTCCCAACTCGCAGCGGTCACCGAGGTGTCCATCGTCGATGACGCCGAGTAGCTGCCACTTCAACCCACACAAGGAATCACTTCATGATAGAAATCCAGGGCCACAGGGGTGTCCTTGCAACGCAACACGGGAACACCTTGTCCAGCTTCGTCGAGGCGCTGACGCTTGGCGTCGACGCCATCGAAGTGGACATCTGGCTTACTTCTGATCGCCAACTGGCGCTCCGTCACGACGCCGTCGTCAATGGACGCGATATTCGTGATGGCCGACTTCGGGAGGCTGCCGTGGAAGTGCTGCCCGAAGCCGTGCATCGCATCGGCATTGAGGCAAGGACTCCCACGTTGGAAGAGCTCTTGGCGCTGATGCGTTTCGCAGGCGCGGACGACGTTGTCCTGGACATAGAGGTCAAAACCGATCGAGCGAAGGGGCGGGAATACAGCCATTCGATCGTGTGGTGGCTGGCCAATATCCTGAGGGTTCACGAGTCCGGGCAGGCGCTTCGTGTGCGCAGCTTCGATCCCCTCGTCATCAAAGCCATGGGGGAGGAGATTCCCAGTGTTCCCAGGGTGGCGCTGTGCCGCCAGGCTGTGGTTCCGGACCCGGGCCTGTACCCGTCCGACACTTACGCGCTGATCGAAGCTGCGCTCGCAGCTGGAGCAGAGGCAGTGGCCCCCGAGGCCAACCTCCTGGACGAAAAGCTCGTGGCTCAGGCGCACGCAGCAGGGCTGAAGGTATACCCGTGGACTTTGGTCACGGCGGAGCAGATTGCGAACGCAGTCAGTCTGGGTGTGGACGGACTATGCGTCAATGACGTTGCCTTGGCCCGGGCCACCTTCGCGGGCCTGGGGCAGGAGGTCCCTGTTCCCAGACCCATAAGCCTGCCCATGCTGCGGTGATGTGAAGTTTAGTGGTCAGCCTTCGCATTCCGTGCAGTAATACAGTCCGCCCTTTTCGCGTGCGATCTGCGACCGGTGGTGAACCAGGAAGCAGGAGGAACACGTGAACTCGTCCTCCTGAGGCGGAACGACGGCGACTACCAGCTCCTCGGCGATAAACTCGCCTGCCGGTGTGCTTGAGTCCGGCTCATCGCTTTCTTCCACCTCAAGGACGGCAGTCATTGCTGTGGGGGCGCTTGCTGTCTGCAAGGCCTCCAGCGACTGTTCCTGGGCTTCTTTGACCTCCGGGCGAAGGTCGTCGTAATCCGTTGCCATGGCTGCGCTCCTTCACGAAGTATGGGTGAGCCGATCGGCTCCGGTGTCCCATTGTAAGCATGCTGATGAATTGTGCAACCACATCTGAGCCTTGGCTGTGCCGTAGCGACCTTCTTTGATGCCCGGGGGCGCGTTTTTCCGTCGAGTTGGGTGGGTTTTG
>NZ_JAPDNV010000065.1:0-8949 GCF_026013155.1 Paenarthrobacter sp. PAE-2
CTCGTCCTTTACATCACGCCACGCTGTTCACAACGTCCCTGGGAACTACACCTAGCCGGCCCTGTAGTAGTCCAATTGCCCGTGAACGGTGCTTCGGTGGCCTGAAACCTGGGGAGGTATTCCTCATCGAAGCATCGCTTTCGGGCAGTTGGACCCCCTAGTTCCCGCAACACCAACTGTCCAAGGAGTGTCCATGTCAGGAAACAGAGCAGTCGCCTACAAGGAACCCGGCGTCGTTGAAATCATCGACACCGAGTACCCGACGTTCGAACTCAAGGACGGACCGGGCGTCAACCCGGCCAACGTCGGCAGGAAGGTGCCGCACGGCGTCATCCTGCGCACCGTGACCACCAACATCTGCGGATCGGACCAGCACATGGTCCGTGGCCGCACCACGGCGCCGAAGAACCTGGTGCTGGGCCACGAAATCACCGGTGAAGTGGTTGAAGTGGGACCCGACGTCGAGTTCATCAAGGTGGGCGACATCGTTTCGGTGCCGTTCAACATTTCCTGTGGCCGTTGCCGGAACTGCAAGGAAAGGAAAACCGGCATTTGCCTCAACGTCAACCCTGACCGCCCCGGCAGCGCCTACGGCTACGTGGACATGGGCGGCTGGGTGGGCGGACAGGCCGAGTACGTCCTGGTCCCTTACGCGGACTGGAACCTGCTGCGCTTCCCGGACCGCGACCAAGCCCTTGAGAAGATCATGGACCTCACCATGCTCTCGGACATCTTCCCCACAGGCTTCCACGGTGCCGTCACGGCGGGCGTGGGCGTTGGCTCCACCGTGTATGTTGCAGGTGCCGGTCCGGTGGGCATCGCTGCTGCCGTCGGCGCCCAACTGCTCGGTGCCGCCGTCGTCATTGTGGGCGACATGAACGAAGAGCGCCTGGCGCAGGCACGTTCCTTCGGGTGCGAAACCGTCAACGTCTCCCAGGGTGATCCCAAGGACCAGATCGAGCAGATCCTGGGCGTCCCGGAAGTGGACAGCGGCATTGACGCCGTGGGCTTCGAGGCCCGCGGACACGGCAAGGACGCCTCGCACGAGGCTCCGGCCACGGTGCTGAACTCGCTCATGGACATTACTACGGCCGGTGGCGCGCTCGGCATCCCGGGCCTGTACGTCACCGGCGATCCCGGCGGAATCGACGAGGCAGCCAAGCACGGCTCCCTGTCCTTGTCCCTGGGCACCGGCTGGGCCAAGTCATTGTCCTTCACCACGGGTCAGTGCCCGGTCATGAAGTACAACCGCCAGCTCATGATGGCCATCCTGCACGACAAGGTACAGATCGCCAAGGCAGTCAACGCCAAGGCCATCCCGCTCGAAGACGCCCCCCGCGGCTACGCCGAATTCGACGCCGGTGCAGCAACAAAGTTCGTACTGAACCCCAACGGCTACGTGAAGGCCTAGCACCAGTACGTCAGCCCGGATACCGGGGGCGGCACGGCACAACGGGAAGGCCGGCCGCCCCCGGCGTCCGTTTTAAGGCATTTTTTAAAGGTTTTGGCAGTTGTCAGGCAACGACTTTTAGGGAGTCGTCAGGCACCGCCCTAGATCCAACCCAGGAGATGGAGATCCATGCTCGTCCGGGAAGTCTCCGACGTTTCGACAGCCAACGGGTCCTGCGACAAGAACCACGGAGCTACGTGGTCCGAAGCGCGCCAGGCAGCCTTTGACTGTGCCCGTCCCCTCGGAGCTGCTTTGGTACCGCTTGCAGAGGCTATCGGGAGTGCCCTGGCCTTGGAAGTGAGGGCCCGCCAGCACATTCCGCATTATGCGTCCTCGGCCATGGACGGGTGGGCGGTCAGCGGCTCCGGCCCATGGACGCTGGTTGAACGCGGCACCCTGGTTGAGCGCGGCTCACGGCTTTTCCCGGGCGAGGCAAGCACCATTGCCACGGGTGGCGTTGTTCCCGAGGGCGCCACGTCCATCCTCCGGAAGGAAAGCGGCATGCTGACCGGGGACGCCCCGGGCGTCCGGAATCTCCTCCTCATTCCCGAAGCGAAACCGGGTGAGGTATCTCCCGGCCGCCACATCCGTCCGGCTGGTGAGGAAGCAGCCGCCGGTGATGTCCTCATTCCTGAGGGAACCCTTTTGAACCCCGCCCACATTGCCCTCGCCGCCGTAGCAGGCCACGACGAGGTGGCCGTGCAGCGCAAGCCGCTGGTCGCCGTCGTACTGACCGGTTCGGAAGTGGTCACTTCGGGCGAGCCCGCGCCGGGACAGGTGCGCGATACGTTCGGGCCGCAGCTTGGCGCCGTCATTTCGCGGCTTGGCGGCGTTCCGTCCGGGCAGCGCAGAATTGGCGACTCCTATGAAGAATGGCTGGCCGAACTGGGCGGTTCAGGCAGCGCGGCTGGTTCAGGCAGCGGCCAACCGGCGGATGTCATCATCACCACAGGCGGCACCGGCAAGTCCGGGACCGATCATTGCCGCACTGTGGTTGAGGCCTTGGGTGGGCGCCTGCTGCTTGACGGGATCGCCATGCGGCCCGGCCACCCCGCCGTGCTGGCCGCGCTCCCGGATGGCCGCTTCATCATCGGACTGCCGGGAAATCCGCTGGCGGCCATGGTTGCCCTCATCACCATCGGCGAACCTTTGCTGGCCGCCCTCGGCAACCGGCGGCCGCCCGACACCGTGATCATGACCTCCGGCGCGGATTTCGAGCCGGATCCCGGCAGGACCCGGCTTGTCCCCTGCACTTTTGTCCACGGCTTGGCCATCCCGGCCTCCCACACCGGCCCCGGCATGATGCGTGGCCTCGCATGGGCGGACGGAATCATGGCGGTGCCGCCCCAGGGAATCGAAGCCGGCCACGCTGTGCAGGTCATGCCGCTGCCGTGGGTCCAGCAACCGCAGTTCACGGACGGGCCTGTCACCAACGAACAAAGGCACGCCCCATGGCACGCATGACTCAACGCCGGAAGATCCATCGTTTCCAGCTGGACGGGACCGGCGCCGAACACCCCATCCGGTTCAAGGAAGACGTACTGGCCACCGAAGAGCCGTTGGAAATCCGCTTGGGCGGCACGTCATTTTCCGTGACCATGAGGACTCCGGGCGATGACTTCGACCTCGTGGCGGGGTTCCTGGTGTCTGAGGGCATCATCCGCCACCAAGCCGAACTCGTGTCCCTGCGCTTCTGCGCGGGCGAACGGGACGGCGTCCAAACCTTCAACGTGGTGGAAGCACAGCTTCGACCGGACGTTCCCTTGCCGGACACCATGAGGCACGTCTACACCTCCAGCTCATGCGGCATCTGTGGCACTGATTCCATTGAAGCTGTCCGGAAGACCATCCATTTCGACGCATCGCAGGACTCCTTCCAAGTGCCTGTGGACGTGCTGGCCGAACTGCCCGAACGACTGCGGGACGCACAGGCCGTCTTTGACAGGACCGGCGGAGTCCACGCCGCTGGTCTCTTCAAGGTGGACGCCTCCCGGCCGGAACTGCTGTGCCTGCGCGAAGACGTTGGCCGCCATAACGCGGTGGACAAAGTGGTGGGCTGGGCGCTCAGGCAGGGCCTGCTGCCGTTGTCCGGCCTGGTCCTGCAGGTCTCCGGGCGGGCGTCGTTCGAGCTCGTCCAGAAGGCCGCCCTCGCGGGGATCCCCGTCCTGTCCGCGGTCAGCGCCCCGTCCAGCCTCGCAGTGGAACTGGCGGCCGAAACGGGACTGACCCTGGTGGGCTTCAGCCGTGGACGCAGCCTCAACGTGTACGCCGGCAGGGAAAGGGTGGGCCTCCCGCTCCGCACGGGCCTTGAGGAGGCCACCGTGAGTCCCTGATCCCCTAGACCCGGGACCGGCCCCGGGACGGGCCCCAACGCGGACCCTGGGACGGTCCAGTCTAGGATGTGACCATGGCCGCACGCAGCAACCCGGACATCGATAATGACGCAGACACCCAAAGCGGAGGCGTCCAGTCTGTAGACCGCGCGCTCCAAATCCTGGAGATCCTCGCCCGCAAGGGTGATGCCGGCGTCAGCGAGATCGCCGAGGAAATGGGCGTGCACAAGTCCACGGTGTCGCGGCTGCTGGGTTCGCTGGTCACCCGGGAGCTGGTCCGCCAGAACAGCGAACGTGGCAAGTACCAGCTTGGGTTCGGCATCCTGCGCCTGGCCTCGTCCATTCCCGGCAGGCTAAGCGTGGTGCACGAGGCCCGCGAAGTCCTGGAAGCCCTCGCCGGTGAGTACAAGGAAACCGTCAATCTTGCCGTGCTGCGTTCCAACTACGCCGTCAACGTGGACCAGGCCATGGGTCCTTCCACCCTGGCCACCTACGACTGGGTTGGCAGCCTGACGCCCCTCCATGCCACGTCCAGCGGGAAGGTGCTCCTGGCTGCGTTGACCGCGGACGAGCGAACCCAGGTCTTCAAGGCAGTGGGCCTGCCTGCCCGCACACCCCGGACCGTGACCAACCGTGGAGAGCTCGAGAAGCAGCTCCACGACGTTGCACGCCAGGGCTACGCGATAGTGCATGAGGAATTCGAGATTGGCCTCACCGCTATTGCCGTGCCTGTCTTCAACCATTTGGGGACCGTCATTGCGGCGGTCAGCATCTCCGGCCCCGCATTCCGCTTCGCCCCTGAAGACCAGCCCGGCCTCATCGAGGGGCTCCGCGAGGCAGGCCTCGCCATCAGCGCCAGGATGGGCTACCGGCACCAGTAATTCCGGCAGTCCGTAACGCCCTTTTGCATAACTCCAGCTCAAAGCCAACTGGTATATCAATGTGCGTCAAAGAAGCGAAAGTGCTTGACTTTCGTGTGTGACGGGGCGCACTCTGTTGCATAACGCGAATGTTGTTGATTCTTGCGGAACGCTCACCGGCGCCAGTCCGGTAGCAGTCCGCCCCGTTATCCGGAATCGGTCCCCCAACCGGGCCTCGTAGAAACGCAAGCCCATGACTCGCCGAGCAAAGGACCCGCTCATGGCTATAAGCAGTGACACAAAATCCCTGACACCAGAAGAGTTACCGGCAGACAATACGCCGGCTGAAACTCCAGCTGACAAGGAGCCCTCCACCAGGGAAACGCTTGATGAAGTCATCAGCGTCTCCCCCGATGAATCAAACCCCGCAGTCCTCGACCCCGAGGAAGGCACGGCAGAAACCCTCCCCGACTCTGAAGAGTACGAACAGATCCTGGAGGAACTTCGCAACGCCAAGACCGAGCAGGCCGTATCGGCCCGCCGGAACCGCAAACTTACCCTCGACAAAGTCACCTTCGGAATCACAGGCGCCATCGCCGTCGCCTTCGTGGTCTGGGGATTTGTTGGCAGGGACAGCCTCTCCGAAACCTCCAAGGGAGCCCTCAACTGGGTCATGGAGTACACGGGATGGCTGTTTATGGTTCTCGCCTCGCTTTTCGTGATCTTCGTGCTGTGGCTTGCCTTGGGCAAGTTCGGCAACATCCCGCTGGGCAAGGACGGCGAAAAGCCCGAGTTCCGCACCATCTCCTGGGTAGCGATGATGTTCGCAGCCGGCATGGGCATCGGGCTCATGTTCTACGGAGTTGCCGAGCCGCTGTTCCACTACATCTCGCCACCGCCCGGCACGGTGGATGGCCGTACGCCCGCTGCCATCCAGACAGCCATGGCCACCTCGATTTTCCACTGGACGCTCCACCCTTGGGCGATGTATGCAGTAGTCGGCATTGCCATGGCCTACGGCACCTACCGCCTTGGCCGGAAGCAGCTGGTCTCCGCGGCCTTCACCTCGCTGTTCGGCATCCGGATGGTGGAGGGACCCCTCGGGAAGTTCATCAACATCCTGGCCATCTTTGCCACGCTCTTCGGCACGGCAGCTTCCCTGGGCCTCGGTGCCCTCCAGATCGGCAGCGGCCTGACGTCCAACGGTTGGATGGGCGAAGTCGGCACCCCCATCCTGGTAGTCATCGTTGCCATCCTGACGTTCTGCTTCGTGGCCTCGGCCGTGTCCGGCATCAGCCGCGGCATCCAGTGGTTGTCCAACATCAACATGGTCCTGGCCGTTGTCCTGGCCTTGATTGTGTTCGTTGCCGGCCCCACGCTCTTCATCCTCAACCTCATCCCGTCCGCCGTAGGCGACTACGCCCGAGACCTGGCCGAGATGTCCTCCCGGACCGAAGCCGTGGGAGATGACGCCCTGCGCAGCTGGATGACCAGCTGGACCATCTTCTACTGGGCCTGGTGGATCTCCTGGACGCCCTTCGTCGGCCTGTTCATCGCCCGCATCAGCCGTGGCCGCACCATCCGCCAGTTCGTCACCGGCGTCCTGCTGGTACCGAGCATCGTCAGCGTCATCTGGTTCTGCATCTTCGGCGGCACTGCCTTCCACGTCCAGCAGGAAGCAGACAAGGCGGGGACTCCCGGCTTGGTGACAATGGTCGACGGCGCCCCCTCCATCAACTTCGACGGCGCCCTTTTCGATCTGGTCAAGAACCTGGGCATGCCTGAGTGGCTCACTGTGGGCGTCATCGCGCTGGCCATGGTCCTGGTGGCGATCTTCTTCGTCACCGGCGCGGACGCCGCTTCCATCGTCATGGGATCCCTCAGCTCCAACGGTGCCGAACACCCGCGGCGCGGAGTAGTGATCTTCTGGGGAACCCTCACCGGTGCAGTAGCAGCTGTCATGTTGTTGGCCGGTGGTGATGAACCCTCAGAGGCCTTGTCCGGCCTCCAAAGGGTCACCATCGTGGCCGCACTGCCGTTCATCCTGGTCATGCTGTTGCTTTGCTTCGCGCTCGCCAAGGACCTCAGGCGCGATCCCCTGTCGCTCCGGCGTCGGCTGGCAACCTCCGTGGTGGAGCGGGCCATCCGCACCGGCGTCGAGCAGCACCGCGGTGTCCAGTTCGATCTCGTCACCAAGCACGAATGCGCGGAGACCTGCCCGGATTCGGACTGTCCCGGTGGTACGCCTACCGGCAGCATCCCAACCGTTGACAGCACCCCGCGGTCTACTGACGACAAGTAGCGAATACTCCCCCAACTACCAGCAGTAAGGTGTCACACCATGACCTCAGCTTCCGTAGCTTCCGTAGCGGACAGCATGCTCCATGTCATCAAGGATTCCAAGGACCAGGTATCGTTCACCGTTGATTCAGCCAACCCCGTGACGGTGCGCATCGAGCTCAGCGGCGGGTGCCCGTGCGGCTCGGAGCACTCACGGTCAGGTTCCTACGTGGACAGCGACCTGGGAAGGTAGGCCGTCGCCCCGGGACATAAACCCGGGTCCAATGTAGAGACAGCAACAGGGCGGGTACCGGATTTCCGGCACCCGCCCTGTTCGCGTGTGGAGGGGTTTACTTGGGCATCAGCACGGAGTCGATCAGGTAGACCGTGGCATTGGCAGTCTGCACGCCACCGCAAATGACGTTGGCGTCATTGACGGTCAGGGCGTCCTTGCTGCCACCCACCGTCACTTCGCCGCCCTGGACGGTCTTGTGGGTTCCCACTACCTGGTCCGGGGTCAGTTGTCCGGGGACTACGTGGTAGGTGAGGATTTTGCTCAGCAGGGCATCATCGGTCTTGAGCGTTTCGATCGTAGCGGGGTCAATCTTGGCGAACGCGTCGTCAACGGGTGCAAAGACCGTGAACTCGCTGCCGTTCAGCGTGGAGACGAGATCCACCTTGGGGTTCAACTTGCCGGATACTGCGGCGGTCAGAGTCTTGAGCAGCGGGTTGTTGGAGGCGGCCACGGCAACGGGGTCCTGCGCCATTCCCGCAACCGAACCGGCGCCGTCGGGAACCTGGGCGGCGTAGCCGGCGCAACCCGGACCGACCAGGTTGCTGGCGGGATCCATGGCTGCGCTGGAACCCATCGATTCGCTGGCGGAGGCTGATGGCGACGGTGCCATGGACGAGGTCTCCGGGGCCGCGGAGGACGAAGGGGAGCTGGAGGTGCTCGAACCACCACAGGCCGTCAGTCCCATGAGGGCGGCTGCGGTGAGGCCAACGAAGGCGAGGGCGGGGCGCTTGGTGGACAACATTTCATTCTCCTTGCTCTGAGGAACCTGGTGCTGGGTCCATTCGTGTGTGGGACACGGTCGGTCCGGCGTCGCTTCCGCTCTTCCGGTTTTGTTTGTGTCTCATCAGCTATTCGGAGGTGATGCCCGGGTGGATGGGTGCGGATTGAAAAAATTTCAAAGGTTACTTTCTTTCGCCTGTTTTCCCACGTCAGGTCCGGGCCCGGCTCCCTCTCGCACATCCCGCCCGACTATGGCTAAACGCCCCATGCCGGTGACAGGATAGGCGGATGGCAATCGAAGTGCGGCCCGCCACGGTGTTCGACGACGTCAAGACCATGGTCGGCCCCAAGAATCCAGGCTCAAACGTGTGCTGGTGCCTGAGTTACCGCATCCCGTCCAAGCTGAACCAGAGCCTTCAGCGGGAAGAGCGCGGCAAGTTCGTGGAAAAGCTGGTTGCCGAAGACCCGCCTCCCGGCGTTTTGGCGTACGACGGCGGCGAGGTGGTTGGATGGGCGGCCGTCCACCCGCGTGCGGACACCAGTTTCGCAACGAGCCGGAAGATCCCCCATGTGGACGATTCCGAGGTCTGGTCCGTGTGGTGCATCCGGGTGCGGCCGGGCCACCGGGGCAAGGGAATTTCCCATCATCTGCTTCGCGGCGCCGTCGAGTTGGCCAGAAGTCATGGCGCTCCCGCGATCGAGGGCTACCCCGTGGACAACAGGGGCAGCAAAGTGGACCTCACCATGGCGTACATCGGCACGCGAGGGCTTTTCGAGAAGGCGGGTTTCACGAAGGTCGCGGAAACCACGTCCGTCCTCAACGGCTTCCCGAGGGTCCTGATGCGATTGAACCTCGGCTCCGCCTAACGCCCCCGCCCCGCCTATCCCCGGTTACCCCGACCTACCCCCGCCTACCCCCACCTACCCAACTGGGTCGCATTTGTGCGCGTTTTGCCCGCTTCGAATCATGCGGTGATCGCAACACCTGATTATTGAAGGGTGTCGATTGCC
>NZ_JAPDNV010000066.1:0-8828 GCF_026013155.1 Paenarthrobacter sp. PAE-2
GTCGCAGTTACGCACGTTTTGAGGGTTCAAAACGTGCGTAACTGCGACCCAGTTGGGTTAAAACAGCATCCCCTAGGACACCCCGGCCACCACGGAGTACGTGCTCGAGTCGCCTTGGATCGGCTGGCTCTGCTTGCCGTCCGTGCCCACCGGGATGTCGCCGGCAATTGTCACGCGGTTCAGTTTGCGGGGCTGCCCGTCATAGTTGTCCGGTGCGTAGTGCTGGGTGATCCGGTTGTCGAACAACACCACTTGGTTGGGCTCCCAATTCACCCGGACTACGTTTTCCGGCCGGGTGACGTAGGCCTGCAGGAGCCGGATGATGTCCTTCGACTCGGTGTTGGACAGACCCACGATCCGCAGGCGCTGCGCGAAGCCCCCAATGAACAATCCGCGCTCGCCGGTCAAGGGGTGGACCCGAACCACCGGGTGGGCGGTCTCGAACTTCAGCCGCGTGAATTCCTTGCGGCGTTCCTCGGCGTTGGTGTGCTCCAGGTTCTTCGGAACGGAGTAGTCGTAGTCGTTGGTATGGATGGCCCAGAGGGTATCCGCGAAGTTCCGTAGTTCGTCCGGGAGGTCGCGGTAGGCGCCGGCGGAGGACGCGATCAGGGTCTCGCCGCCATAGGCCGGCAGGTCGATGCTGCGAAGGGTGGAGGCCTGAGGCGGGTTCACCACGAACGTGACGTCGGTGTGCCAGTTGTTCGCCGAGCCGTTCTCGCTGTCCACCGGCAGGACGTTCTCTTCACCCTCCACGGACGCCACGGTGGGGTGTGCCTTGGTGAGCGGACCGAAGTGGGAAGCGAACTTCACCTGGGCTTCGTCCGTCAGGATGTTCGCCTCACGGAAGACGAGCGCCTTGTGTTCGTTGAGGGCAGCACGGATCTGCGCCACGGTGTCCGCGCTCAGATCTCCGGAGATATCCAGGCCCCGGATTTCGGCCCCGATTCGGGCTCCAAGCTTCTGGAACTCAAGTTTGGTTTCGGTAATGACGGTCATTTGTTTTCCTTACTTTCGATGTGGTGTGTGGCGGGTGCCACCATGGAAAAATCAGGAAGCGGCTGAACCCACGGCGGTGCGCCAGCGTGAGAAGTGCCGCTCCAAGGCGACCAGCAGGAAGTTCACGGCAAGCCCCAGCAGGGACACCGTGAGGATCCCGGCATACATGTCAGGGATGAGGAAGCTGCTTTGGGCGTTGACGATCAGGTACCCGAGGCCTGCCTTGGCGCCCACCATCTCGGCGGCGATCAGGACCAAGATGGAGGCCGTGCCTGCCATGCGGATACCCGTGAAGATGGTGGGAACCGCGGAGGGCAGGATGACTTTCTGGAACAAGCGGAAGCTCCCCAACCCCAAGGAACGCGCGGCCCGGATAAGGAGTGGATCCACGGTTTTCACGCCGGCGATCGTGTTGAGCAGCACCGGGAAGAACGCAGCGTAGGCCACGATGCTGATCTTCGACTCTTCGCCGATGCCCAGCAGGAGAGTGAACACCGGGAGCAACGCCAAGGCAGCGGTGTTGCGGAACAGCTCCAGCAGGGGGTTGAGCACCAAGTTCAGCCGCCCGTACCAGGCGATCAACAGCCCCAGCGCAACACCGGCCACCAACGCAGCACCGAAACCTGCAACAGACCTCGTGAGGCTCGCAGTGATGTGCCCTTGGACGGTTCCGGCCTCGAACAACCTGGCCCAGGCAGCCAGGACTTCGTGCAGCGGGGGAAGGAAGACCTTGGTGGACGGGCTGGCCAGATACGTCGGGCCCAGCTCCCAGAGCGCCAGGAAGGCAAGGACTGCTGTGGACTTCCACACGACCGAACCGGCAGCGTTGGCGAGACGCCGCCCGGCCGATGGTTCCGGCGTCGTACGGGCTGCTGCAGGATGGGCCGCAGCGGAAGGCCCGACGGCGGCAGCCGGCCGGGTTGCGGACGTTGCCGTTTGTTGTTCTTGAGTGAGGGTGGTGGTCATCAGGCCGCACTCCTTTCAGTAGCGGTTGCGGGTTCGTCCGGTGCGCTGCCGTCGGGCAGGATCTTGCGGTGCCCGGCGTCCTGCGCTCGCCGGACCTCGTCGTGGAGCAGTGTCCAGACCTGGTGCCGGTGCTCAACGAACGCAGGGTTGGACCTGATGTCCTGGTCACCGTCGCGGTCCGGGATGGTGATCTCCACGATTTCCTTGAGCCGGCCGGGACGGGCGCTGAGCACGGCGACGCGTTGGCCCAGGTACACGGCCTCGTCGATTCCGTGGGTGATGAACACGATGGTCTTGCCTGTTGCCTTCCAGATCCGCAGGAGTTCGTCCTGCAGCTGTACACGGGTCTGGGCGTCCAACGCGGCGAATGGTTCGTCCATCAGCAGCACGTCCGGTTCGTAGGCAAGGCTCCGCGCGATCGCCACGCGTTGCTTCATCCCGCCGGAGAGCTCGTGCGGAAAACGGTCTTCGAAGCCGGCCAAGCCCACCAGGGCCAGGTATTCCTTGGCCTTGGCTGCCCGTTCGCGCCGGTTCAGCTTCCTGCCATCCGGCCCGGGGCCTTCCAAACCGATGGAGACGTTGGCCGATGCTGTCCGCCATGGAAAGAGGGCGTATTGCTGGAACACCACCGCGCGGTCCTTGCCGGGTCCCGTCACGGGTTGGCCGTCCACCAGGACCTCGCCGGAGGTCGGGGTGGAGAGGCCCGCGAGCAGGTCCAGCAAAGTGGTCTTGCCCGAACCGCTGGGTCCCACCAACGTGAGGAACTCGCCGTCGCGGACGTCGAGGTTGAGTGAGTCGATGGCCGTGAGCCGTGTGGCCGGGCCACCCTTGCTTGCCCTGACGGTGAATTCCTTGCTGACGTTGCGCAAGCTGATTTTGGCTGTCATGGCTATCCCTTCTTCGCAGTGCTTGAAGTCGCAGGGCTTGAATTGGAAGTGCCTGTAGTCGCAGTGTCCGCGGAACCGCCGGCGAGCCCGTTGTAGTCGTTGGTGTAGTACTTGGACGGCGTGAGATCGCCCTTCACGATTCCCGAAGAATTCAGCCAGGCTTCCCACTTGGTGAAGTCCGAATCCGTGATCACGCCGGCGTCGGGAACACCTGGGCTCTTCCAGAACTTCAGGTTGGCCGTACTCTCGTTGCGGCCCCGGCCCTCGATGATCTTGGCGAACCGGGCTATGACCTCCTCACGTGGCGTTTCAGCTGCCCATTTGATGGCCTTGGCAACTCCTGTGGTGAAGGTGCGTGTGGTGTCCGGATTTTTCTGGATGAAGTCGGTGCGGAAGACGATCTGGCCGCCGGCGAACGTGCCGAACAGTTCCACATCGCTGAACAGGGAGCGGAGGCCGCCTGCTTCAATGGCGCGGTCCTGAAGGACGCCGCCGAGCGTTCCAACGTCCACCTGCCCGCGGCGGATCGCTTCTTCCGTGTCATTTGGGGCCAAAGGCACCAGTTGGACCTGCTTGATCTCGTCCTGGCTGAGTCCATTCTTTGTCAGCCAGGTATTGATCACGGCCTCGTGGTGGGCGCCGAGGGTATTGACGGCCACCTTCTTCCCGATCAGGTCCTTGGGACCCTTGATGCCGCTGTCGGCTTTGACGTAGTACCCGCTGAAGGTTTTTTGGTCGGAGCCGTAGTAGTTGGTGACGGCCTTGACGGGGGAGCCCGCTTCGATGAGCTTGACCACCGCGCCGGAGAACGCGCCGCCGAAGTCCGTCTGGTTGGTGGCGGCGGATTGGATGTCCTGCGGGCCGCTGGTGGTGTTGCCCACCCAGCTGAGCTTGATGTCACCCAGGTAGCCCAGGTCGGCTGCCAGTTCCGGGAAGGTCACGTTGTTCGCCGAACCTTGGTAGCGAAGTTCCTTGACTTGGGCGGACGGGTCGGCCGGACCTGCTTCGGCTGAACCGCCGCAGCCGGAGACCGTCAGGGCTAGTACGACGGCGGCCGCGACGCTCAGCAGGGGCAGTTGCAGTTTCATGGGAGCTACTTTCCAGGGTTGGTTTGGTGTTCTTTGGTGCCGGGAAGACCGGAAGCTTCACCGGCTTGGGAACGATGTAAGCCCATGGAAGTGGTGGCTGGAAAGTGCGGCGGTAACCGCGGTATACCCTGGGAAACAGCGGGCAACGAAGCGAAATACCGGGCCTTGGGTGGCAACGAATGGACACATACTTCGCTGTGTTGATCCCTTTGACGGGAGTGTTCCGTCCGGTGACGAAGAACTACCGGCGGGCCGGGCATGACTGGCGCGGACCGCCGTCGAACGCCCATACTGTGGGACCCCACAGTCATAACGGGTTTAGTTCGTATTGATCCTCACAAGCGGACTGATTTCTTCGTCGCCCGGGCCGCAGGACGGATACGGTAGATACATGACCTCTAGCATCGCCGCCGAATCAGTTCGGCCCACCCGTAACATCCCTGCCGATATCGCCCGTTCCTGGCTCCTTGTGAATGCCATGAAGACGGAACTTTTCGACGAATCCGCAGGCTCACGGGCAGATGCCATCATCCTCGACATTGAGGATGCCGTTGACCCCTCGCAGAAGGACACCGCCCGCGAGAACGTCGTCAACTGGTTGACCGCCGGCGGTCAGGCATGGGTCCGCATCAATGACGCCACCAGCCCTTTCTGGGCCGATGACCTCGCCGGGCTGCGCGGCACCCCTGGCTTGCTCGGTGTCATGCTGGCCAAGACGGAATCCGCCGACCAGGTGACCGAGTCTTTCCACCGGATGGACGGCAAGACCCCGGTGATTCCGCTGGTTGAGTCCGCCCTCGGCATCGAGGAAGCCAACCACATCGCCCGCGCCCAGGGTGCTTTCCGCCTGGCCTTCGGTTCCGGTGACTTCCGCCGCGACACCGGCATGGCAGCAACCCCGGAAGCCATGGCCTACCCGCGGGCCAAGCTCGTGGTCGCCAGCCGCGTCGGCAACCTCCCGGGTCCCATCGACGGACCCACCGTCGGCACCAACCACCCCATCCTGCGCGAGCAGACCGGTATCACCGTGACCATGGGCATGACCGGCAAGCTCTGCCTGGCCATCGACCAGACCACGGTCATCAACGAAGTCATCAGCCCCACGCCGTCGGACGTCGCCTGGGCGACCGACTTTATGAACGACTTCGAGGCCAACGGCCGCGTCATCCGCGACGGCTCAGACCTGCCGCGCTTGGGCCGTGCAGAAAAGATCATGAAGCTCGCGGTGGCTTTCGGGGTCCAGCCGTCCCTTTAGGTCTGCTGTACTCGTAGAGATGCTGGTTCATGGCGTCACATGGAACTCCGATTCTCCGGCATTGAAGTTCCACGACGGCGGGGAATTCACGGACGTCGCGTTGGCCCGGGGTTGTGCCCTGGGCCTGCGCGTGCTGCCGGAATTGTGGTGCTTGGGCCACACCAAGGTCCAACGACCCGGCGAGCACACCCATGTACCCCGTCGCAGTGGATCACCGGCGGAGCGCGGCCCCCAATGCGGAGCCTGCCTTGGGGGCCGGAAGGCGCCGTGCGAGCACCTCGGTTGATTCATCGCGGTTTGTTCAGAGAGCCCGGCTTCCGGGAGAGCTGTGCGCGATTGCGCCTGCATCCTCGTTATCGACAACGAAAGTGATGAGGGTCTTGGTCGGGCACCGGCCTTTTCCAAGTGAAGCCATGCTCGGACGTGGTGAAGCTTGGCGGGACTGTTTTTGGTGGGCCTGAAGTTTGCGTTGATCCTGGGGAAGTCTTCCCGAAGAGGCCCGCAGACTTCCGATACGGCCACGATGTGTATCTTGCGTACCGATCGTTCATCGCCGCAGGCATTGTCCGCTTCGGATTGGCGGCGAGCGTGGTTACCAGCTTGTTTTCGCAAGCGATGTACCGAGGATCCTGATAGGGCAGTTTCGTACGCGCTGGTGTGGGCTGGGATATTTCCTCAGGGCGGCCGGCCACAAGCTGGTTGCTGGGTTCGTTCCTGAGGACAGCGTACCTAAGGTAAAAGCAAAAACTTTCGTCGGCATGGATCAAATTCCGCGTAGTCACAGTGCTATCTTTCGCTACTTGGTCGAGGCGAGGTAGGGCACCGCATCCAGCGGAAGATAGTGATTCGCAGTTGGGCGGAACAGCTCATCGGGGTTCCGTGAGCTGCGTAGCCGACCGAAGCGCCGGGAAGTTTCGGTGCTCAGGTTGGAATGGGGTAATGAACCAGAGACCTGATCTGCCGTGCATAAGTGATGGTGACCGGACGTTCATGACGCCATATTTAAGAATCGTTAGCACGTTGGTGCAAATTTAATGACTTAATCAGCAACCTTTGGTTTTCAGAAAATTACTTTCTAGAAACTTGTTGTCTATTGTCCGAGTTGCTCGTAGCATTCGTTATGCGGAGAAGCCCAGTTCTTGAACTTTGCTCCTAGTGAATATTAATCCTCGGGCTTCAATCAACAGAATAGTTTGGGGGGTTTATGGGAAAGTGCCATTCTCTTGGACGTGCGGCGGCCTTCGGGCTTGCAGCCATTGCTTTGTCTTCATGCGGGGCAGGAGGGGCGTCGCAGTCCGGCTCACCGTCAGTCTCACCCTCATCGTCAAGTGAGTGCATGAAGTTCCTGCCTGAGGCACCCTGCGGGAAGTTGAGGAGTATCGCAGGAACAGCCGCCGGTCAAGCTATCGTTTGGGTGAGTGACGGGCAGATCACCGTCCAGCTCGACCGGGTTGATCGGAACCCATACCTTACTGTCGTTCTTCCATGCGGCCCTGTGAACGTGCCTGTCACCATCAGTGGATCTGACATGGTGGTGTCCGGAAAGATCGCGGTCGGTGCGTCGGGATGTGCGGACGCCGAGAAGGGTGAGCGGCAACTCTGGGCACTCGGCCTTCTTCAAAATGGCGTGCGGCTCGACTTCTCGAGAGGGGTGATGACATGGACAAATGGTGAAGATTCACTGTCCTTCGATGCGATCTGAGTGGCCTCAACTCTAACCGCATTTCTCCAAGGCGTCATCCCCAGGCAGCGCCAACTTGGCTATGCATAACAACCACGCGCCGATCGGAATCGTCGCAATGATGTACTGGGGGATCAATTGAAAAAAGCGCTACTCATAACAGCTGGTACGTTGCTGCTACTTCTGGGCATTATCAGCCCGGCGACAGCCGCATCGGATGCACCTTCCACCCCTTCTGGCGAAGGTACCATTGAGGAATTCACTCAGAGTGTTGGAGTCGAATTTCTGGAAAACCAGAAGAGGCTCTCCGCTTTCAAATACTGGATCACTCAGATTCCTGGAATTTATGATGCTGGATATGTGGAACAGGTCAATGACGCCAAGAGTCTCAGCGTGAAGCTGCTCTGGAAGGGCGAGTCCCAACTCCGCGATTCGGTAGCTAGTGAAGCACGTAGGCAGGGCATCACAGTGACGTTTTCGGAGCGACCCTACTCGGTTCCGGAGATTGAATCCGCGAACGTCGCCCTTATGAGAAATGACAAGGCTTTTGAACCTTTAGGGTTCAAGGTCTCTTCCGTCGGGGGTATAGGTGATGACGACGGTCAAATAGTAATCCGAGGCAATGCGATAAACCGTGAGGGTGGCATACTTACTGCAGCTGAGCGGACCGCGGTTGAGAAGCTGGCACACGACATTGCCAAGCTGCCTATTCAAGTTATTGACGGTGTAGAGGTCCGCCCAGCTTCCAGGATGAATGACTACAGTCCATTCAATTCAGGTGCCTACCTGATCAATAGCAACGGTATGAGCTGTACTACCGGATTTGCCCTCAAAGCCAAGACGGGGACCGGGAGCTGGACAAACACAGCCAGACACTGCGACGGAACCGGCTGGTGGTATGCTCGCGATAATTCGGGATCTTCAGCAGGTATGCAATGGCGGGATTCACCCGACGGCCAAGCTGCCCTGCTGTCCGAAACGGGCAGCCTATGGATGTTCGACGGGGCTTGGAATAACACGGCAGGCTACTCTAAGCCCGTAGCAGGTTTTCATGACTTGTCACTGGGCGACTATGTTTGCACCAGTGGTGGCAACTCCGGAGTGCATTGCAATATTGGGATCATGTATCTGAATTTCTACTGGAACGACGGGTACGGTTATGCCTCCCAAATGGAGGGCTACCAGTCGGTGAACGGACAGATCGCGGCCATCCAAGGGGATAGTGGGGGACCAGTTATTGTTCCTTACGGTAACGGCAGTGTCGGCGCTGCCGGTATGATTCAGGCCGTGGCAGGTACCCTATATAACTATGGTAATTGTGGTAGCGTCCGCGATGGCGGGGCAAACTACTGCAGCCGATACGTGTGGTTTACGTCCACACGGACGATTGCGAACAGCTTGGGCATGAACTTGGTGACTTGGTAGCTTTTTTAATCAGACTTCCGAAATGATGACCTTACGAAGGCCTCGTCCTGCATTCGGACGAGGCCTTCGACGGGCATGATTCTGACACCTCAACTGCTGCGTTGAATGACTGCGTCATAGTCGTGTCGACGGCCCCACAGGAGCTCATCTTTTAAATGGAAAGGCAGTTGTCGGCGGAGGTATCCATTGCGCTGGGAAACTAATTACACCTTGGATAAGAGCGGCCCCCACTTATGGTGCGCCAGCGCAAGGCACTCTTGGGAGAGATCGTGGCGGGCGGTGACACCGGCGAAAAGCATTACTTGGATATCAGACGGCAACTGGTCTTCTACCCGAAGGAAGAAATCATCAAGATCGCCAAGTTTATCCATCCTGCGGGGATGCCAATGATCCGTGGCCAACGCTGCCCGCCACTTTGAGGATTATGCAGTCCTGGTTTTTGGAACGGACTAAGGCGGCTTGCTGGGTGTTAAGGGGCTCATCGCATTTGAGGGTGTAATCGTGCCGGGCGCGTCGGTGGCCGGATAGAG
>NZ_JAPDNV010000067.1:0-8732 GCF_026013155.1 Paenarthrobacter sp. PAE-2
CGGAGGCAAAACCCCCATCAGCCGCGTTCACAACCTCCGTGGGAATTACAGCTAGGCGACGCCTTGGAACAATGCTTCTCCTTTGATTCATGTCTGGTGGCACGGGCGAGGTACGGAAAGTTCAGTGATATCTTTCGTCTAATCAAAAAGATATATCAGTCACATACTATGACAGTGGTCACAGCATGTACAGCTTTTCCTAACTCCTTTCGAGCCTGATGATGACCGATTTCGACGTGGGGGTGCCGCTGGTGTCGGCCACCGAGTCCAAGGGAACCAGGACGTTGGTCTCCGGGTAGTAAGCGGCGGCGCAACCCTTGGGCGTTGAGTAGGAAACGATGCGGAAGTTCTCCGCGAGTCGATCGACCCCGTCGAACTCGGAAATCAGGTTCACCATGTCCCCGTCCGCGAAGCCGAGTTCCCTGATGTCGGCTTCGTTGATGAGGACCACCCGGCGGCCGCCGTGGATGCCACGGTAGCGGTCGTCCTTGCCGTAGATGGTGGTGTTGTACTGGTCATGCGAGCGGAGGGTCTGCAGGACGAGGCGACCGGCCGGGATCTTGATGTATTCCAGCTCGTTTCCGGTGAAGTGGGCCTTGCCCGATGCGGTATCGAACTTCCTGGCATCGCGGGGCGGGTGCGGCAGCACGAAGCCGCCGGGGTGCTGGATGCGGTCCTCGAAGTTCTCGAAGCCGTCAATAACGCCTTCGATGTGCTTCCGGATCAGGGTGTAGTCGTCCCTCATGGAGAGCCAGGCCGCACGGGGTGCGCCCGGCAGCGGGTGGCCTTGTGCATCGGTGAACAGGCGGTGCGCAAGGTTGCACACGATCGCCACCTCGGAATGCAGGTGCTCACTGGCGGGCTTCAGCCGCCCACGGGAGGCGTGCACTGCGCTCATGGAATCTTCCACTGTGACCCGCTGGTCGCCCGTCACCTGCGTGTCCTTCTCCGTCCGGCCCAGCGTAGGCAGGATGAGTGCGCGACGCCCGGTGGACAGGTGGGAGTGGTTCAGCTTGGTGGAGATCTGGACGGTCAACGCCGTGTTGGCCAGCGCGTCCTCTGTTACCTGTGAATCCGGGGCTGCGCGGACGAAGTTACCTCCCATGCCCATGAAGAACCGGACCTTGCCATCGCGCATGGCCCTGATGGCAGCGACGGTGTCGTAACCGTGAGCGCGCGGGGAAAGGAACTCGAACTCATGGTCCAGGCGGTCGTGGAATTTCTCCGGCATCTTCTCGAAAATGCCCATGGTCCGGTCACCTTGGACGTTCGAGTGCCCTCGGACGGGGCAAACGCCGGCGCCCGGCTTGCCGATGTTGCCTTGAAGCAGCAGGACGTTCACCACGTCCCGCAGGGTGGGCACGGAGTGCTTGTGCTGTGTCAGCCCCATGGCCCAGCAAACGATCGTGGCGTTGGAGGCGAGGAGCCGTTCGCCGGTGGCCCGGATTTGCTCCAGGGTCAGGCCGGTCGCTTCGACGATGTCGTCCCACTCAACCTTCTCGAGGTAGCGCAGGTATTCGTCGATGCCCACCGTGTAGTTGTTGATGAAATCGTGGTCCAGCACGGTATCCAGGCCGGGAGTTGCGCGGCCTCCCGCTTCGGCTTCGAGGAGGTATTTGCCGAGCCCTTGGAAGAGGGCCTGATCGCCGCCCGCGCGGATCTGCAGGAAGTCGTCGGTGAGCTTGGTGCCGGTAACGACGCCCTTGACGTGCTGCGGGTTTTCAAAGTGCAGCAACCCGGCTTCGGGAAGCGGGTTGACGGAGACAATGATCGCTCCGTTCTTCTTGGCCTTTTCCAGCGCGCTGAGCATGCGCGGGTGGTTGGTGCCCGGGTTCTGGCCCGCGACGAAGATCAGCGACGCTGTTTCCAGGTCGGCGAGGCTCACGGAGCCCTTGCCGATGCCGATTGTCTCCACAAGGGCCGAGCCGGACGATTCGTGGCACATGTTGGAACAGTCCGGCAGGTTGTTGGTGCCCAGGCCGCGGACCAGGAGCTGGTAGACGAACGCCGCTTCGTTGGACGTCCGGCCCGAGGTGTAAAACACCGCCTGGTCCGGGTTGTCCATGCCGCGGAGTTCCTCGGCCATCAGGTCGTAGGCGTCGTCCCAGCTGATGGGCTTGTAATGGGTGGCGCCTTCTTCCAGGACCATGGGGTGGGTCAGGCGTCCCTGTTGTCCCAGCCAGTAGTCGTCGCGGGTCTTCAGCTCAGCGACGGAGTGCTTGGCGAAGAATTCGGGCGTGACCCTGCGCCGGGTGGCTTCTTCAGCCACTGCCTTGGCCCCGTTTTCGCAAAACTCCGCCGCGTTGCGCTTCTCGTGCTCCGGCCAGGCGCATCCCATGCAGTCGAAACCATCCAGCTGGTTCACGGCCATCAGCGTCTGCGCGCTGCGGATCGGTCCCATCTGCTCGAATGAGATCTTCAAGGCATTGGCAACGGCCGGAATACCCACGGCCTTGGTCTTGGGTTTGGTGACGGTCAGCTTCGACTCGTCGATGTTTTCACCGGGGGCTTTGGAAGCCATGTGATCTTCCCTCCAGATCAGGAAATGGTCAGGCGGCGCCGGCAGGTACAGGCTGGACGGCGGGTACGGTGCCGCCGGTAACACGTGCCTGCCGACGGGCGGCTTCGGTGGTGTGCAGCAGCAACAATGCCGTGGTCACCGAGCCTACGCCACCCGGAACAGGCGTCAAGGCCGCTGCGACGCCGCTGACGCTCGCCTCGTCCACATCGCCCACCAGGGAACCGTCGGGCAGGACATTCGTGCCGACGTCCACCACCACGGTCTTTTCCGTCACGTGGCTGCCGGTCAGCAGCCCGGTGCGGCCGGCGGCCACCACCACGACGTCGGCGGGCCGCGTGAACGGCTCCAGCGCACCGGAGCGGGAGTGGCAGACGGTGACGGTGGCATCCTTGGCGAGCAGCAGCAGCGACAGCGGCTTGCCCACCACGGCGGAACGTCCGACGACGACCACGTTGCGTCCCGCCGTCGGAACCTCGAAGTGGTCCAGAAGCTCGACGACGGCCCGCGCCGTGGCGGGTGCGAAGGCCGGCTGCCCCACAGCCAGGCGGCCGAGGCTCAGGGGGTTGGCGCCGTCGACGTCCTTTTCAGGGGCGATGAGCCCGACCAGGCTGTCCGCGCGGACACCCGAAGGCAGGGGAGTCTGGAGGATGATGCCATGCACCGAGGCCTCCGCGCTGAGGTCACGGAGCACGGCGGCCAGGACCTGTTCGGTGGCGTCGTGGCCGAGGTCCACGATCCGGCAGTCGATCCCTGCACGTTCCGCGGCGCGTTCGATTGACCGGACGTACCAGTGGGTTGATTCGTCGTCGGTAGCGACCACTACGGCCACCGTGGGACGGACTCCCTGGTTATCCAGGGAGTGCGCCTCTTCGTGGGCGCGTTGCCGGATGAGGCCTGCAAGCCCCTTGCCGGACAGCACTTCTGCACTCATGCGAGGATCCTTTCGCGGACGCGGCGGGACAGGGTGTCAGCGGCGAGAACCACCTTCTCTTCCAGTCCGTCGGTCTGCCCGGCAAGGCGGGTCCGGGTGGCATCGTCCTTGATGGCCACCAGGTTGATGTCGATGTTGATGCGTGCGGTGGTGGCAGCCGCCCGGGCTGCGTCGGCGGCAGCGGCGACGTCGCTGATGACGTTCGGGTTGGCCGCTTCGAAAAGTTCCGTGGCAAGGTTCACGATCTCGCCGGCAAGCTTGATGAGCTGGGCGGGCGTTTGCGCTGCCCGGACCAGGGCAGCGTCGATCGCCGTTTTCTTCGCGGTCTTGAGCTCCGGGGTGTCGGAAGGAAGCTTGTAGGAGTCGATCACCCCTTGGAAGGCGTGTTCGTCGGCATCGGCCAGCCGGAGCGCTTCGGTGCGGTGGTGATCGGCGCTGCTGGTGATACGGGCAACCAGTCCTGCATGCTCTGCGTACTTCTCACCCGTGGTGTACCGGGCGACCATGGCCACCAGTGCGGCACCTTGGGCAGCATGCAACGCCGCAGCCGCTCCGCCGCCTGGTGTGGGTTGGCGGGCGGCGAGCCTGGCCAAATAATCGTTGACTGTTTCTGAGCTGATCATGTGTCTTCCTGGGCTGGAGAAAGAAAGGGGACAGACAGCGGCCCGGACCCGGTTGCGAGGGAAAGGGTCCGGGCCGCGTGTCTTGGAAGCCGCGGGTGCGGCGGGGGACTAGCCCCGGAGCCGGCTCATGGTGGGGTCGTACAGCGGATCCTCGGTGACGGTCGCCTGGATACGGCGGCCGAAGTACTCGATCTCCACCGAATCGCCCAAGGACACTGCGGACGGGAGGTACGCGTACGCGATCGGCTTGCGAACCGTATAGCCGAACGCCGCGCTGGTGACGTAACCCACCGGCTGGTTCTTGTAGAACACCGGTTCCTTGCCCAGCACCAGGCTCCGGCCGTCGTCGACCGTCAAGCAGCGCAGGCGGCGGGCGGAGCTTTCCTCGCTGCGGCCCTCCAGGGCTGCCTTCCCGACGAAGTTCTCCTTGGCCATCTTGACCGCGAAGCCGAGGCCGGCCTCGAAGGGGTCGTGCTCGGTGGTCATGTCAGTGCCCCACGAACGGTAGCCCTTCTCGAGGCGCAGCGAGCTGAAGGCGGCGCGGCCCGCGGCGATGACGCCGAACGGCTGGCCGGCCTTCCACAGCGCATCCCACAGGCGCTGGCCGTTGTCCGCGCTCGTGTAGAGCTCCCAACCGAGTTCGCCAACGTAGGACAGTCGCATTGCCGTGACAGGCACGCCACCGATCACCACGTCCTTGGCGCGGAAGTAGCGCAGGCCGTCGTTGGAGAAGTCGTCGCTGCTGATGGTGCTGACCAGGTCGCGGGCCAGCGGACCCCACAGGCCGATGCAGCAAGTGCCGCCGGTGGTGTCGCGGACCTGCACCCAGTCGCCCGCGCCGCCTTTCTCCGTCTGCTGGCGGGCAGCACGCTCAAAGTAGGCGGTGTCGATGTTGCCGTTGGCGCCCAGCTGGAAGGTGTTCTCATCCAGGCGTGCAACGGTGATGTCGCTTCGGATGCCGCCGGCGTGGTCCAGCAGGAGGGTGTAGGTAACTGCTCCGGGCTTCTTGGCGAGATCGCCGGTAGTGAGTTCCTGGAGCAGCTTCAGGGCGCCGGGGCCGGAAACTTCCAGGCGCTTGAGCGGCGTCATGTCGTACATGGCCACTGCCGTACGGGTCTTCCAGGCTTCAGCGGCCGCGATGGGAGAGCTGAACATTCCGGACCAGGCATCGCGTGCCGGCGGCTGCCACTCGTCCGGCATTTCCTTCAGCAGTTCGGCATTGGCCTCGAACCAGTAAGGACGCTCCCAGCCGGCACCTTCCAGGAAGTAGCCGCCCAATTGCTTGTGGCGGGCGTGGAAAGGGCTGACGCGGAGGTTGCGCGGAGAAAGTTTGGGCTGGAGCGGGTGCAGGACGTCGTAGATCTCCACGAAGTTCTGCTGCGAGGTTTCGCTGACGTACTCGGGGGTGAGCTGGACTTCCTCGAAGCGGTGGATGTCGCAGTCGCCCAGGTCGATCTGCGACTTGCCGTCAACCAGGACCTCGGCAACGGCGCGGGCGATGCCTGCGGAGTGGGTGACCCACACGGCCTCAGCCACGTAGAAGCCGTCCAGTTCCTTGGACTCGCCCACCAGGGAGCCGCCGTCCGGGGTGAAGGAGAAGATGCCGTTGAAGCCGTCTTCGATTTCGCTTTCACGCAGGGCCGGAAGAATCTGCTTGGTTGCTTCCCACGCCGGCAGGAAGTCCTCAAGGGTGAAGTCGAGGCGGGAAGGCATGTTGTGTTCGCTGATGCTGGAGGGCTCGTACTTGCCAAGTTCGTCCAGGTCCACGGGCATGGGCTTGTGGGCGTAGGAACCGATGCCGTAGCGCTCGCCGTGCTCGCGGTAGTAGAGGTCCTGGTCCTGATGACGGAGGATCGGCAGCTGTGCACCGTTGGGCAGTTCGTTCTTGCCCTTCTGGGCGGGAACCGGGGTGGTCTTGACGTACTGGTGGGCCAGCGGGAGCAGCGGAACTGCCATGCCGATCATCTCGCCGATCTTGGCGCCCCAGAAGCCCGCGCAGGAAACGACGATGTCAGCCGGAATCACGCCGTCGGCGGTCTGGACGCCTGTGACGCGGTGGCCGGACTGTTCAATGCCGGTCACTTCCGTGTTGCCGAGGTACTTCACGCCGGCAGCTTCGGTGCGCTTGATCAGCAGCTGGACGGCGCGGGCCGCCAGGGCGAGGCCGTCGGAGGGAACATGGAGGCCTCCGAGGATCTCTTCCTCGTTGATCAGCGGGTAGAGCTCCTTGCATTCCTCGCGGGAGAGGATGCGGCCCTCGATGCCCCAGGACTGCGCGTAGCCGAGTTTGCGCTTGAGGTCGGCAAGACGGGTTTCAGTGGTGGCTACTTCAAGGCCGCCCACCTGGTTGAAGCAGCTCTGTCCATCTTCGGTGAGGGACAGCAGCTTCTCCACCGTGTACTTGGCGAAGAGCGCCATGCTCTTTGACGGGTTGGTCTGGAACACCAGGCCCGGGGCGTGGGAGGTGGAGCCCCCGGGCATATTGAGCGGACCCTGGTCCAGGACCGTGATGTTGTTCCAGCCGCGCTGAACGAGTTCGTCGGCGAGGTTGGTGCCGACGATGCCGGCTCCGATGATGACAATGCGGGGCGTCGATGCCATGGAAGTTTTCTCCTGCTGTAATTCGGGCGTGGGCGGGCTGGTTAGCGGAAGACGACCGTGCTGGTCCGGTCCAGAAGCACGCGGTGTTCGCAGTGCCAGCGGACAGCGCGGGAAAGTGCGAGCGCTTCCGCGTCCTGGCCCACGGTGGAAAGTGCCGTGGGGCCGTAGCTGTGGTCCACCCGGATGACTTCCTGCTCGATGATCGGGCCCTCGTCCAGGTCCGCGGTGACGTAGTGTGCCGTAGCGCCTACCTGCTTCACGCCACGGTCGTAGGCCTGGTGGTAGGGGCGTGCACCCTTGAAGCCGGGGAGGAAGGAGTGGTGGATGTTGATCGCACGGCCTTCCAGCTTGCGGCACAAGTCATCTGACAGGACCTGCATGTAGCGGGCAAGGACCACAAGGTCAGCCTCGTATTCCTCTACCAGTTCCAGCAGCCGTGCCTCGGCCTCGGCCTTGGTGTCCGGGGTGACCGGAACGTGGATGAAGGGCAGTCCGGCTGCCTCCGCCATGGCACGGTGGGTTTCATGGTTGGAAACAACAGCCACCAGCTCGCCGCCGAGGCTGCCTCCGCGCCAGCGGAAGATGAGGTCGTTCAGGCAGTGGCCGAACTTGGAGACCATCACCAGGACGCGCTGCTTGGTCTGGTCATGGAAGCTGAACTTCATGTCGAAGCGCTCTGCGATGGAGCGGAATTCTTCTTCAAGCTGCTCCGGTGAATAGCTCTGCGGGCCGGAGAACGCAGTGCGCAGGTGCAGCGTCTGGCGAAGGCTGTCATCGAACTGCTGGTGCTCTTCGATGTTGAAGCCGCGCTCGAACAGGAACGTGGTGACCGCATGCACGATTCCGGGCTGTTCGACGCACGACAGTGTGAGTACGAACTTCTGCGCTTGCTCGTCCTTGAGCTGCCCGCGTTCCGCCGGAAGGGTGCTGAGGTGAGAGTCTGAAGCCACGAGGGTCATATGTCCTCCTTAGGTAATTCCCTAGATATATTCCTGAATTACGTACTGATATATTAGGATTGGAATCAGCGTATACTGGACCTTGGAACGAGGTCAATAGGTTTTTTCGGAACTGTGGAAGGAGCTCGGCACTGTGGCAATTCAAACCTTGGCGACTGTAGAAGACGCAGGCAGGAAGTCGCTTGCGGACATCGCTTACGAAAGCGTGCGCGACCGGCTCCTGACGCTGGACATCAAGCCGGGCGACCTCCTCAATGATGACCAGCTGGCCAAGGAGCTCGGCATCGGACGTACGCCGGTGCGCGAGGCCCTCAAGCGGCTGGAGCTCGATCGCCTGGTGGTGACGTACCCGCGACGCGGCACTTTCGCCACCCGGGTGGAGGTCACTGACCTTGCGTTCATTTCCGAGATCCGGGTGCAGTTGGAGCCCGTCGCCGCAGCGCGGGCGGCCCGCGTGGCTACTCCGGCGAGCAGGGATTACCTGCGCCAGGTTGTCCGGGAAGTTGAAGCCTTCGACATCAAGGCTGCCTCCGTGGTGGAGACCTTGAAGCTGGATGCCCGCGTGCACCAGGGCATCTACGCTGCGGCAGCCAATCCGCATCTGGAAGACGTCCTGATCCGCTACGACAACCTGGCCACACGGATTTGGTGCATGGTGCTGGACCGGCTGCCCAACCTTGAGCGGCACGTGCATGAGCATGTGGATCTGCTGCAGGCAGTGATCGACGGCGACGAGCATAAGGCGGCAGAGTTGGCGCGGACGCACGTGAGTGAATTCGAGCAGGCGGTGCGTGAGGCGTTGTTCGCAGCCTGAAGTGAACGGGTTGTCCGCCCGGCCGCAGAGCGCCTTGTTGACGCGTGCGATTTCCTCCTTGCATACTTGGGACCTAGCTAATATATCTCTCGGATATCACACGACGTCGGCGCTCTGCCGATGAGTGGATACCGGCGCCTGCGTGGATCTGCAGGCTTCATTCCCCTTGGAGTATCGCGTGAACATAAGACCGCTCCCTTTCGACAACATTCCCCTGACCGGCACAGGCCGCGTTAAGCGGGGTATGGCTGAGATGCTCAAGGGCGGCGTCATCATGGACGTC
>NZ_JAPDNV010000068.1:0-8686 GCF_026013155.1 Paenarthrobacter sp. PAE-2
ACACTTTCTAACACCACGGTGCGGCAGCGCCGCCTGAGCGCTACTTGGGTGGGGTAGGCACCCAGGTGGGGCGCCGGATGGGTACGGGGGTGGGGCGCCGGGTGCCCACCCGGGTGCGTGCCGCCGTCGTGCCCTTTCCGTGACCTACCGCAGGGTAGGGTTTCGATCCCGTATCAACACCGTCTCCATGCTGGCCGCGGGCCCCCGCCGCCCCTAAGGTCAGATCATCGACGCCGGCAACGCCGCGTCTACCCACGCACTGTCGCATAGGGGGAACTGTGGATTTCGACTTTACGACGCTGGAAACCGCCACTTACGTGTTCATTGGAACGCTGGCGTTCGCTGCACTTCTGGTCGCTTTCATCGCGGCGGCGGCAATAGCAACAATTGTTCTCATCGGCGTCATGGGCATGGCTTGGTACGCCGTCAAGACCGTCCTTGGCGGACTGGTCCATGGCATCAACTTCGCCTGGGACCGACTGGTCCACCATGCCGGCCAAGTGGACATCCCGGCGGAATTCCAGCCGCAGGTATCCACTGGTACGGGTAGCTACCCGCGGGTAGCATTGAGGGACAGCTGAAGGGTTCGCACCCGAGGCGGACCCTGGCTCCATCCGGCACAACCGGTTAGAGGAGTTATCCCATGTCGTCCGCCACTGACAACAGTCTCTCCGCAGCAAGCGTCAACGCCTCCGCAGAGGAGGCCCGTGCCGTCGCCGAAGCCGCGCGGGAAACCGAATGGAACCGTCCCAGCTTCGCCAAGGGCCTGTACCTGGGCAGCTTCGACCTCAGCCTGATCCACCCCTGGCCCGAGGCCAAGGCAGAGGATGTTGAGCGCGGCGAAGAGTTCATGGCCAAGCTCGAGGCCTTCTGCAGGACCATGTCCGGACGCGTGATCGAACGCGATGCGAAGATCCCGGACGAATACCTCACGGGACTGGCCGGGCTGGGCGTCTTCGGCATGAAGATCCCGCGTGAGTACGGCGGCCTGGGATTGTCGCTGGTTTACTACGGCCGCGCTTTGGCCTTGGTGGGTTCGGTCCATCCCAGCTTGGGTGCCTTGATCTCCGCCCATCAGTCCATCGGCGTCCCCGAGCCCGTGAAGGTCTTCGGCACGGACGAGCAGAAGCGCGAGTACCTGCCCCGATGCGCCGCGGGCGCGATTACCGCTTTTCTGTTGACAGAGCCCGACGTCGGCAGCGACCCCGCGCGCATGGGCGCCACTGCGGTCCTGTCCGACGACGGCGGGTCTTACGTTTTGGACGGCGTGAAGCTCTGGACCACCAACGGCGTGATAGCCGAGCTCGTTGTGGTCATGGCCCGCGTCCCTGAACATACGGATGCGGACGGCACAACCCACAAGGGCGGCATCTCCGCGTTCGTCGTGGAGATGGATTCTCCTGGCATCACCGTGGAGAACCGGAACATCTTCATGGGCCTGCGCGGGATCGAGAACGGCGTCACCCGCTTCCATCAGGTACGTGTCCCGGCGGCCAACAGGCTGGGGCGCGAAGGCCAGGGTTTGAAGATTGCCCTGACCACCCTCAACACGGGCCGCCTCTCCATCCCCGGACTGTGCGTTGCCGCCGGAAAGTGGAGCCTCAAGATTGCCCGCGAGTGGTCCAATGCCCGCACCCAGTGGGGCCGCCCGGTGGGACAGCACGAGGCCGTCAGCAAAAAGATCGCTTTCATTGCCGCCACGACCTTCGCTTTGGAGGCGGTCTTTGAGCTGTCCGCCGAAATGGCCGATGCCGGCTCACGGGACATCCGGATCGAAGCCGCACTGGCCAAGTTGTGGTCGACCGAGCTGAGCTGCAGGATTGCCGACGAACTCGTACAAATCCGCGGCGGCCGCGGGTTTGAAACCGCCGACTCCCTGGAGGCCCGCGGCGAGCGCGCGGTGGCAGCGGAGCAACTCCTCCGTGACCTGAGGATCAACCGCATCTTCGAGGGTTCCAGCGAGATCATGAAGCTCCTCATCGCCCGCGAGGCCGTGGACGCGCACCTCGCGGCAGCGGGCGACCTCGCCTCGCTGGATGCGAGCCTGCAGGACAAAGCGAAGGCCGCCGTCGGGGCTTCCGGCTTCTACGCCCGCTGGCTGCCGAAGCTGGTTGCCGGGGCGGGAATGGACCCGAGGTCCTACTCGGACTTCGGGCGGCTGGGCAAGCAACTGCGTTTCGTGGAGCGTTCGTCCCGCCGGCTGGCACGGCAGACGTTCTACGGCATGGGCCGCTGGCAGGCGAAGCTCGAGCACAAACAAGCGTTCCTCGGCAGGATCGTGGACATCGGAGCCGAGCTGTTCGCGATGGCCGCGTGTTGCTCGCGGGCTGAGAACCTGCTGCACACCCGGCCCGAGCATGCCGCAGCAGCCTTTGAACTGGCAGAGGCCTACTGCGAACAGGCGCGCGTACGGGTGGACGAATACTTCGACCAACTTTGGCGCAACACCGACGACGCCGACCGCGACCTTTCGCGCAAGGTCCTCGCCGGGGATTACGCCTGGCTTGAGGCCGGCATCCTTGACCAGTCCGAAGGAACCGGGCCGTGGATCGCCGACGCCTCCCCCGGCCCCTCAGCCAAGGAGAGCCTGCACCGCAAGTACAGGTAGCTTTCCGGTGCGTTAGCGGACGTCGCCGTCAACGTAGTACCAACGCTTGTCCTCACGCACAAAACGGCTGAGTTCGCGATGGACTCCGCGTTCGCCGTCGTGCCTGTAGTGGGCTGCGAACTCCACCGTGCCCCGCGCGTCCAAAGGTCCGCCGGCCGTGGTTCCGAGGATGTCCAACCGCCGCCATTCCATCTCCGGATCCAGGTCCATGGTGTCCGGCCGCGTGCTCGGATGCCACGTGCGCAGAAGGTATCCGGGGTCCAGGACAACGAAGGCCGAATACCGCGAGCGCATGAGCTGTTCGGCAGTTGGTGCGTCGGCTTCCGAGCGGTGGAACCGGCCACAGCAATGGTCGTATGGATCCCCGGACAGGCACGGGCAAGCGCCGTTGCGGAGACGGGTGAGATCGGGCGTCAAAATGCCCCTTTCCGAGGCCGTAAATGAGAGCTGCGCAACATATTTTCCCACGCCGTATAACAGCTTTGAAACAACCCCGCAGGAGTGCTGAGCCGGGCGTGATTCCGTCGGTGCCGGACCGTAGGCTAGATGTGCAAGCGGGGGAGACCGCGGGCATCAAAACGCAAAGCCAGGGGAGGCTACGTGGAGGATCCGACAACGCTCGCCATCAACCTGACCTACCTGGGGACGTTGGGGATGGCAGTCCTCATGTTCCTGGGTCTGGGATTCGTCATCATCATCACGCTTGTGGTGGCCGGTATCGGGCGTCTGCTGTCGATCATCATCCTTGCGCTTTTCGGCATCTTTCCCAAGAAGGAAACGACGCCGATCGTCCATCTCCCCCAGCGGCCGGAGGACTCCTCCGCCCCGGCTGGTTCCGGCGTCCTCCCTGCTGCTGACGCACCGCTGAACGAGCCCGCTACCGGCCATGTGGCCGTACTGGCCGCAGCCGCCGTTGCCGCTCCGCCCGTACCTTCCGCACCCCCGGTGGTGGTTGAAACGCCACCTGCCCCGGCTCAACCGAAGCGGGACCTCCTTGGAGAAGCCCGACGCCGGGTCGCGGGGGCGGCTGCCTCCGTCAAGGACGGCACGTGGAAGTCCAAGATGGACACCCAGACCAACCATCATCCCCTCGTCGTGGCCGCAGCCAAGGAACCGCCCGTCCTGGCGAAGGGCTGGGCCGAGGCCGTGGCTGAAGCTGACCTGCGGGCGGCTGCCCGGGCCAAGGCGGAACAGCCCCCGGCCATCAAGGTGACAGTCCGCGAGGTGGGAGAGTCGGGATCGCCGGCCAAACCGTCGTCGGGAAACGGTTCTTCCCCGGACGCAGGAACGGCGCCTGCCCCGGCGGACCCTGCCAAGAAGACTGAACCCGCAAAACCAGTCCAACCGGCCGCGCTCAAGCCGCTTTCCAGCAAGCAGGGGGCCAAGAACTCCACTAAAGGGAAGTCCACGGGCCAGGTGCGCAAGGGTTCTTTGAGCGGAGCCAGCCGCAACTCCTAGGCGAAGTCAGGCCGCCAACTGGCGGAACGATGCCCCGTGGTAGATGAGTGGCTCGGAATCATGGTTGACGGTGGTGGACTTGACCTCAAGGACCACGATCGCGTGATCCCCCGCCGGAATCTCTGACACGACTTCGCACTCGAAGCCCAGCACGGCACCGTCGATCAGCACAGCCCCCGAGTCGGTGACGCTGTGGGCCACGCCATCAAAACGGTCGCGGGTCTTGGAGGAGAGCTGGAGGCACGCGGCTTCCTGCCCCTCGGCAAGCACGGATACACCGAGCCGGGCTGCCTGCCGAAGCCTGGGCCAGGTGGTGGAGGAGTTCTGCACGGCGAACATCACCAGCGGAGGCTCCAAGGAAACGCCAACTGTAAAGGACGATGCCACCAAGGCCTCGGGCGTGAAGTCGACCATTGCACTGAACGCAGCCACACCGGACGGGAACCGGGCAAAGGCAGCCTTGATCGCTGCTGTTTCATCCACCGTTGTCCGTGTCATTTGATCTGTCCCCTTTGCGCGTCGATTGAACCTCTTTCCCCATGATTCATGCGTTCCCGGGAACCTCCACGTTTGTGGATCCGGAAGTCGTTTGTATTGCCCGGTGTCAAGAAATGTCTCGCAGTAAGGCCCCTTCCGTTACTTCCCAAGACGAAAAACGAAGAAGTTCTACCACTTGCGTTTCTGCGTCCGGCAGCGCTGTGTAGCCTCGACGGGACACCTCCCCCACCACAGGAAGCCGACATGAGCCTCAACGAGCTACGAACTCTTGGACGCACCGGCGCCCTGATCAGCCCCCTCACCCTTGGCACATTGAACTTCGGGACAGGAACCGCCCCCACCGGTCCTGCGGACAGTATCCGCATCATCAAAGCAGCCCTCGATGCCGGGATCACCAGCATCGACACCGCGGATATCTACTCCCAGGGCGAGGCCGAAAACGTGGTGGGCCAGGCCATCCACGGCCGTCGTGACGAGGTCTTCCTCGCCACCAAGTTCCACGGCCAGATGGGTTCCAATCCTGCCCACGCCGGCAACTCGCGGCGCTGGATCGTCAGGGCAGTGGAAGACAGCCTGCGTCGCTTGGATACGGACAGGATCGACCTATACCAAGCACATCGCCCGGACTACAACACCGACCTGCTGGAAACCATCACCGCCCTCAACGACCTCATCCGGCAGGGCAAGATCCTTTACTACGGCACCTCTGTGTTCAGTCCCGCGCAACTGGTGGAGGCACAGTGGATTGCCAACACCAACCACCTCACGCCCCCAGTCGTGGACCAGGTTCCGTATTCGCTCCTGGTGCGTGCCAACGAACGGGACGTTTTCCCCATCACCCAGCAGTACGGCGTCGGGGTTTTGAGTTACGGACCGCTCGACGGCGGCTGGCTCGCCGGCGGGTACCGGGTGGGTGGCGGTCAGCCTGAAAGTTCGCGCTTCTCGGCTGTCCCGGGCCGCTTCGACGTGACCGCGCCCTTCAACCAAGCAAAGCTGCACGCGGCCGATGCCTTGGGCCGGGTCGCTGCCCGCTACGGCATCTCCTTGATCCAACTGGCCGTGGCATTCGCCATGAACCACCCCGCAGTCACCAGCGTCATCATCGGACCACGGACCGAGGAGCATCTTACTGATTATCTCAAGGCCGCTGATGTCGTACTCAGCGAAGCCATCCTGGACGAGATCGACGATATTGTTGCCCCGGCCGTGAACTTCCTCGAGCGGGATGCCGGCACTGTGGCGCCGCACTTGGAGTACCCGGAACTTCGACGCCGGTAGGCCTTGCAACGTCCTATTGACGGCGGTTCCGGCGCGGCGTGATCCTTGACCTAAGTGCTGCGGCACATCCGCAGCGTCGGTTCCAGTAGAACGCCGCCCGCCATGTCCACACCCCATATTGAACGCGGCCTTGCCGCCACCCCGGGCCAGCCGACCCAAGGCCCACTCACCCACGAAGAACTCCAACTCGCCGGCCGGAACCACTCGATGCCGCTTGAAGCGTTGCACGACGATCTCACCCCCGCGGGACTGCATTACCTGCTGATCCATTTCGACATTCCGCACGTTTCGCTTGAGACGTGGCGGTTGCGGCTGGGCGGGGCTGTTTCCCACTCTCTGGAACTCAGCATCGACGACCTCAAAGCCCGCCCCGCCGTCACCATGCCCGTCACCCTCGAATGCGCGGGAAACGGGCGATCGCTCCTGCAACCCCGGCCACTCAGCCAACCGTGGGTCCTCGGCGCCGTCGGCACGGCGGAGTGGACCGGAACTCCCCTGGCACCCCTGCTTGAGGAGGCCGGGTTGGCGAGTGACGCCGTCGAACTTGTCTTCACCGGCGCTGACAGCGGCATCCAAGGCGGCGTCGAAGAGCCGTATGCGCGGAGCCTGACCATTGAGGAGGCCACGCACCCCGAGGTGATGCTGGTGTACGCAATGAACGGTCAACCGCTGCCGCTGCAGCACGGGTTCCCGCTCCGGCTGCTGGTGCCGGGCTGGTACGGAATGGCGAGCGTGAAGTGGCTGACGTCCATTGAAGCTGTGACGTCGAGGTTCATGGGCTACCAGCAAGCCGTTGCCTACCACTACCTCCAAGGACCCGACGGGCCGGGGTTGCCTGTCACCCACATTCGTGTGCGGTCCTTGATGGTGCCGCCTGGCATTCCCGATTTCTTCACCCGTCGCCGGGTAGTGGATGCCGGACCGGTGATGCTTCACGGGCGGGCGTGGTCCGGGCATGGCGACGTGGAGCGCGTGGAAGTGGGCATCGATGGAACGTGGATGCCTGCGCACCTCGATCCGCCCGTGGGGGACTTCGCCTGGCGCTCGTGGTCCATGGTGTGGGTAGCGAACAAGGGTGATCACGTGCTGCGATGCCGCGCCATGGACTCGTCCGGCGCCCTCCAGCCCACGGAACAGGTGTGGAATTACCAGGGCATAGGGAACAACATGGCGCAACGGGTGGAGGTGACGGTGCGGTAGGGGGGTGTTTCGCGGGTGGGGGCCTGTGCGTGCCTGTACGGGTTCTCGCGCCAAGTTCGCGCGCCGGGTTCGCGGGCCGAGTTCGCGGGAAGCCTGCATGCTCGCTGTAGCCTTGCAGCGGTCCGTGTACGTTTGCGGCGAACACACGACTATCCGCCGCAACCGCTTTCGCTAGACTCGACTGCATCATGAGCAGCCAGTCTTCCGCCCCGGCCACCGTCCGCGTTGACGCTTGGTTGTGGGCGATCCGAGCCTACAAAACCCGTTCCGCCGCAACCGCTGCGTGCCGGGCCGGGCATGTCCGCCTTAACGGCAACCCCGTGAAGGCGTCGCAGCCTGTGATCGTGGGAGACACCATCCGGGTCCGCGAATCCGGGTGGGAACGCGTTTTCGAAGTGCGGCGACTCATTGCCAAGCGTGTGGGCGCCGAGGCTGCATCGCATTGCTACACGGACCACACTCCCCCGCGCCCTGTCCTTCCCCAGCTGGGCCTGCCCCAACGCGACCGCGGTGCCGGCCGGCCGACCAAGAAGGACCGCCGCGACATGGACAAGCTGCGGGGATAACATCCAGCTCCGGCTGGATTTGTGCAGTTATCCACAGATGGGTCTTTCCGGCTCGAACCAGCGTGAACCCCCTGCTTAGACTGGCCAGCACTACGCCAAAAACAGTCGCTGGGGAGTCTGTACATTGCCACGCTTTTTGTTTGCTCTTTCGCCTGCCCATTTCCGTTCCGTTGCCCTCACGGTTTCTGCGCTTGTGCTCCTGAGTTCATGCCAAGACCCTGGCTCGCCGCCGGTTCCAGGCGCGGTTACGGAAACCACGACGGCGCCTCCCGCAGCAAGTGCCTCGCCTTCCGGTTCCTCGAGTCCCTCCTCCGGGAACCCGGGGGTCTACAAGCCTGCTGATTCGAAGGGCAAAGCCGAGAACGTGCCGGTGCCCGTCATGCCCGAGCTGGCGAAGGAGAACTCGAAGGAGGGGCTGGAGGCGTTCATTCGGTACTGGTACGAGGTCAAAAGCTATGCCAATCAGACGGGTGACGTGTCAACCCTTGCCGACCTTAGCTCGGCTGACTGCAGGCTCTGCAACCGCATGAAGAAGGCGTCTGTGGACAGTTACAGAAATGGACGCTGGCTAGCTGGCGGAAGTTTCAGCATCCCAGCGATGGAAATCGAATGGGAACCAGGTAGCGCCTCGCACCGCGCAAAAGTCCAGGTAGTACAAGACGGGATTGCCTACTTCAACTCAGACGGCTCAGAAGGACGGGTTAAAGATGTCGCCACAAATGACGTGTTCATCGTGACAGCCGAGTACCGAACGCGATGGCAGGTGGTGGACGCAGGTGCAATCGCTAAGGATAGGTAGATGGCTTCTTTCCACTATGGTCGTTTTGCTCTTACTCGGCACTCCTCAGGATGCGTTCGCAGATACCCCTGAAGAGTGGGTGAGTTCCAATGACTCCAGTGGGAGCTATGAAATCGGCGTTGATTGGACCTTCGACCCTGATATCGGCCCTGTCAGGGGCCTGTCTGCTGGCAATGTCGCTGCTGCATCCGAGGACCCGAACCAGTACATGGCCGATACCCACTGGGGGTGTCAAGTTTTCTGTGTAAGGGACCGGTCGGTTGTCCGGTCTGCCGGGTG
>NZ_JAPDNV010000069.1:0-8423 GCF_026013155.1 Paenarthrobacter sp. PAE-2
ACCATCACCCCGCTCACCGCAGCCTAACCCGCCCCTACTTTCGTATTAGGTCGCAGCAGTGCGCGTTTTGAACGTTCAAAACGCGCACAAATGCGACCCAGTTGGGTGCCTGCGGACGCGAAAGCGCCCCGGGCGAATCGTGAAGGATTCGCCCGGGGCGCTTTGTTTTGTTGGAGCTAGGCCCCGATCGCGGACTTCATTTCATCCGAGGCCTTCTTGCCGGCTTCCTCAGTGGAGAGCCTGTCGAACAGGACCTCGGAGGTGTAGCGCTTGATGATTTCCTGGATGGCGCCGGCACCCTTCGGCGGAGCAGCGGGAGCTTCACCGAGCTCCGGCTGGATCTCGCTGATGAAGTCCACCACCTTGGTGTCCGCGGGAGCCAGCTTGGACTGGATTGCTTCGCGGACATCCGAGTTCGGGTACACGCCGCGGTCAGCCAGGAGGATTTCGCCTGCCTTGACGTTGTTGGTCAGGAAGTCGATGAACTTAGCGGTTTCCTCGGGGTGCTTAGTCCGCGATGATGCAGACCAGAACTGTGACGCCTTGTACCAGAGCTGGGCGTCTTCGGCCTTGCCGGTCTTTGACGGGAAGCGCAGGATCTCCAGTTCACCTCCGGCAGCCTTCTCCAAGGCGGGCAGCTGGTTGGACCACCAGAAGGCCATGCCGTTCTTGCCGGTTGCCAGTCCGCTCTGGTCAAGCGGCGCGGCTTCAGCTTCGATGATTTCCGACGCCGACGGTACAGCCTTCTTCTCGCTCAACTTCTTCAGGTTGTCCCAGTAGCCGGCGATGTCGGACGGCTCGAAGCCGAGCTTGCCGTCTTCGGTGTAGAGGGACTTGCCGTTTTGGCGCAGCCACACGCCGAGCGACGCTTCGTCAGTGCCGTAGGCTGCTGCACCGTAGGTGCCCTTGGGGGACTTCTCGGTAACCTCGGCGGCGATGCGCTCGAAGTCGTCCCAGGTCCAGGTCTTGTCATCCGGGAGCTCCACGCCGGCGGCCTTGAAGACGGCCGGGTTCGCGAGGATGGTTGCGGCGTTGATGCCGGCGGCAATGCCGGTGAGGCCCTTGGGACCCTTGCCCGCATTCAGGGCCGCTTCATCGAGCTTGGAAGTATCGATCTGGTACTTGGAAAGGTCAAGCAACGCACCGCGGCTGGAGTATTCGGTGATGTACTTTTCGTCCATCTGGATGATGTCCGGGGCGTCGTTGGCCGCCACCTGCGTAGCGAGCTTGTCCCAGTAGCCGGACCAGTCGCCGTATTCAGCCTTAATGGTGATATTCGGGTTCTCCGCTTCGAAGGCCTTGATGGCTTCCTGGGTCAGCTGTGCGCGCTTGTCCCCTCCCCACCAGGAGAAGCGAAGCTCCACCTTGCCGTCGGCGCTCTTTGCCTCCGACCCTCCACCACAGGCGCTGAGGGCCAGGACGGCTGCCGCCGTGGCTGCGATAATGGCGGAGGCGCGAAGTTTGCGCCCGGACTTCCTGGCCTTGGGCTCCTGCGCAGGCGTCTCCGGCGATGCTGCGCGGGCGACTGCTCCACCCTTTGGAAATAACGGCACTGTAGTCTCCGATCCTCTTTGATCCACTGTGGTGAGAAAGCGTTTTCTCATTGAATTTATGATACAAGTCACAATCTTGTGTGACAAGTATTTCTCGCTGACTGGATTGCATGGGAGGAGCCGGCACATACCGGCCCCTCCCCGCAGGCGGGGCGCCTGATTGGTCTACTTGATGCCCGTGGTGGCGATGCCCTTGATCAGGAATCGCTGGCCAAACAGGAACACCAGGAAAACGGGAAGCAAGGACACGATGGACATCGCGAACAGCGATCCCCAGCTGGTGGCGGACTGCGAGTCCACGAACGCGCGGAGGGCAACAGGAACCGTGAACATGTCCGGATCCGTCAGGTAGATCAGCGCGCTGAAGAAGTCGTTCCACGTCCAGATGAACGTGAAGATGGTGGTGGTGGCCAGGGCCGGGACCATCAAGGGAAGAATGACGCGGAGGAAGATCCTCGGATGACCGGCACCGTCGATCCTGGCAGCCTCGTCAAGCTCCTTCGGAATACCGCGAATGAACTGGACCATCAGGAAGACGAAGAACGCGTCCGTTGCCAGCAGCTTGGGAACGATGAGCGGCCAGAACGTGTTCACCCATCCGATCTGGGAGAACAGGATGTACTGCGGAACGATCACCACGTGGAACGGCAGCATGATGGTCAACAGCATGATGCCAAAGAACAGCTTCTTGCCCGTGAACTGAAGCCTTGCGAACGCGTACGCGGCCATGGAGCACGAAATCAGGTTGCCGATGATAGAGCCCAGCACCACGATCGCCGAGTTGACCATGTAGTGGCCGAACGGGTGAGTCAGCGCAGACCAACCGTCCGTGTAGTTGCTCATCTCCAGGTTCTGCAGCCAGAGGCCGGGCTCGCGGAAGATGAGGTCGTTGGGCCGCAGGGAGGAGACCACCATCCACAGCAGCGGGTAGATCATGATGCCACCCACCAGGATCAGGATGGCGTGCTTGATGAGTCCTTTGACGCGTGCGCTCCGGCTGAAGGCAAGGCCTCCGGGTGATTCACGGCGGCGCGGGGTCTTGCCGGGCTTGTCGGCGGAAGAACCGGATGCGGGAGGCAGGGTCTGAGTTTTAGTCATCGTAGAACACCCAATACTTTGAAGCGATGAAGTTGATGGCCGTGAAGGCACCGATGATGACCAGCAGGAACCAGGCCATCGCTGAGGCGTAGCCCATGTCGAACTGGCCAAAGCCCTTCTGGTACAGGTAAAGCGTGAAGAACATGGTGGAGTCCGACGGACCGCCGTTGCCGCCCGAGACGATGAACGCCTGCGTGAACGACTGGAAGGATCCGATGATCTGGAGCACGAGGTTGAAGAAGATGATCGGGCTCAGCATGGGAATGGTGATCCGCCAGAACTTCTGCATGGTGGTGGCACCGTCAACTTCGGCAGCCTCGTAGTACATGTTCGGAATCTGCCGAAGGCCGGCCAGGAAGATGATCATGGGGCTGCCGAAGGTCCACACGTGCAGCAGGATGATCGAACCTAGTGCGGTGTTGGGGTCCGAGATCCAGCCCGGCCCTTCGATGCCGATCATCGCAAGGACCTGGTTGACCAGGCCGGTGGTGCCGAAGATCTGCTTCCACAGGATGGCAACGGCCACCGAGCCGCCCAGGAGCGAGGGCAAGTAGAAGATGGAGCGGTAGAACGGGAGACCACGCAGCCCCTTGTCCAGGACCAGTGCAATCAGCAGTGCCACGGCCAGCTGCAGGGGAACACCCACCAGGACGTAAGTGAAGGTGACGCGCAGGGAGTTATGGAGCCGCGCATCGCCGAACATGCGGGCGAAGTTGTCCAGGCCAACCCAGGCCGGCGGCTGCAAGAGGTTGTAGTCCGTGAAGGACAGGTAGAGCGACATCAACATGGGGCCAACAGTGATGACCGCCAGGCCAAGCAACCACGGCAGAAGGAAGATGTAGGCGGCCTTGTTGTCGCGGCCGTTCGCCTTCTTCTCTTCCTTTGTCATGGGACCCTTGCGTCGGGTCATCGATGAGAGTTCACCAATCGCGCTCATTGCGTCCTCCCTGCGAGACCCTGAACGCCCGACGGCGCCTCAGGGTGATGCTTTTCGGCCATGTGGTCTCCTTTGGTCATCGTGGCCTGCCACGGAATTCGTGCTGGGACTTGCTGCCTTCCGGGACCGCCGGAGAAAACCGGCGCTGCCCTCTGATTTTCCGGGATTTCGATCCCGACGTTTAGCGGCTCCGTACCAAAGTAAACGTTTTCTTGACCCATGTACAGCCTTTTGCTAATTTTTGAGAAAGCGTTTTCTTAGAAGCGCCAATGCAAAGTTTTCCCCACGCTGAAGAAGCTCGGCGTGCGGTTTCGCACACCCTCCGCCCAGCGAAGCAGGACTCCCATTGTTCCCTATCAACCCAGTTCCCCAGGGCCCGCTACCATGCCGGTGACCGAAACGGCGGAACGCCCCGGCGCAATCGCCGGGTACGAAGATTGGCCGGACTACGCCGCGCGCAACACCGGTCCGGGTACAGGCTTCGAGGGAAGTTCGCCGGCGGCCCGGCAGCTTGCCTTGACGTTGGGCGTCCCCGCCGTCGGCGGGAACCTCGATTACACGGTGCACCGGGAAGTGGAACACGACGGCGTGGTCACCTCGTTCCTTGGCTGGCAGACCGGTTTTGGGCCCCGGACCGCCGCGTGGTTCGTGCGCCCCGCCGGAGCTTCGGGCCCCCTGCCCGGGGTCCTTGCCCTGCACTGCCACGGCGGCATCAAATCCCACGGTGCCGAACGGCTGGTGGCAATGCCCGACGGCGGAACCTCCTCCGCGCATCAGCGCGGCGCTGTGCCAGCAGGCCTGCGGACGACATTGTATGGGGGACGTCCGCTGGCAACCTGGCTCGCGCAGCAGGGCTTCGCGGTCCTGGCCCACGACGCCTTCATGTGGGGCAGCCGCGGTTTCACCCTCGACCCACTTCACTACCGCACGGCGCAGGCCGTTGCCGGACAGGAGGCACTGTGGCGGGAGGCCGGCGTCGTACCTTCATCGGCGGAACGGTATAACGTGGCGGCCGCGGCGCACGAGGAAACGGTAGCCAAAGCCGCCGCCCTCATGGGTACCACCGTGGCCGGGACCGTGGCCCACGACGATCTTTCCGCGCTCCATGTTTTGGCCGGCCTTCCCGGAGTGGATCCGGAGCGGCTGGGGTGCATCGGGTTCTCCGGCGGAGGCGGCCGGGCCTTGATCCTCGCCGGCCTCAGCCCGCTGGTGCGCAGCTACGTCGTCACATGCATGATGACCACCTTTGCCTCGCTCCTGCCCGCCTACCTGGACGCCCACTCCTGGCTGCTGCACTCCCCCGGGTTGGCGGAGCTGGGCGAGTGGCCTGACATCGCGTTACGGTCCCGGGCCGAGTCCTTATTGGTGCAGTACGCGCTTCGGGACGGCCTCTTTCCCGAGCAAGGGATGCGGGACGCGCACTCGTACCTCTCCCTCCATCTGCCCGGCAGGTACACCGGCACCTTGTGGGACGAACCCCATGTGTTTACCCCGGCCATGCAGGACGAGGCTGCCGCTTTCCTCGCGTCCGGGCTGCGCGAAAAACGACCCCATGCCACCACACCTTCAACTGATCCCGCTAGGACGGCCCCATGACCCTGCCCGCAACCGTGCCAGAACCATCGCTGACTCCCGGCCGCCTCCCCCGCATCGTGCTGGTGGGCGTGCATGGCTTCGGCGAACGGCACCTCGACAACATCTCCCGCCTGAGCTCGGCAGGCAAACTGGAACTCGTGGCGGTGGCCGATCCCATGCCGCCCGCCGATGGCCGGCTCCCCGCAGGAGTGGGCGTCTTTGACTCGCTCGAGGCCCTCCTGGCCGCTTACGGCACTGACAGGACTCCCGACGTCGTCATCATTTCCACCCCCATCCAAACCCACGCCCCCTTGGCCCTCAAAGCCCTGGCGGCCGGGGCGAATGTCTACCTAGAGAAGCCTCCGGTAGCGTCCATGGCGCACTACGAAGAAGTCCTGGCCGCAGCGCGTGCGGCGGGAAAGCTTGTGCAAGTGGGGTTCCAGAGCCTGGGCTCGCACGCCGTGCCTGCGATCCGGAACCTCGTGGAAACGGGCGCGATCGGCGAGGTCCGGGGCATCAGCGCCACGGGGGAATGGCTGCGCACCAAGGCCTACTTCAAGCGCTCCCGCTGGGCAGGAAAGCGACGCCTGGACGGAGTGGACGTGGTGGATGGCGTTGCGACCAACGCACTCGCCCATGCGGTTGCGACGGGGCTGCGCCTCGCCGGAGCGGAGACAGTGACCGATGTCCGGTCCGTGGACACCGACCTCTACAGGGCAAACCACACCGAGAGCGACGACACCACGGTGGTTCGGGTGGCCACCGCCGGGACCGTGCTCACGTGCGCCCTGACCCTCTGCGCGCCCGTGCAGTCGGCCCCCGCCGTCACGGTATACGGAACGCTGGGACAGCTCACGTTCTCCTACACCGAGGACCGCGTGGAGATCACCACCCCGGAGGGAACAAGGACCCAGGACTTCGCCCGGACGGACCTGCTGGAGAACCTCATCACAGCCCGCTCTGAGGAGGACCTGCTCAGTCCCCTCGCCAAAACCGGGGCCTACGTGGCGGTGCTGGAGGCCATCCGGACCGCCGAAGCGCCGCGGCTCATCGACGCGGCCCACGTCACCTGGGTGGGTGAAGGCGATGATGCCCACGCTGTTGTCCACGACGTCGGGTCGTGGATCCGGCGCGCCGCACTCGGGCACGCAACGTTTTCCGAACTCGGTGCCCCGTGGGCGTCCCCCGCGATCCGTCCTGCCGCTTGCATCGATGGAACCACGGTGGCCGTTTTCCAGGACGGCAGCACCGTCCGGCCCACGTCATCGCCGCGGCCCTACCTGCATCCCGTCAGCACCTTGGCGGGCACGGTGGTGACCGATCACGTCCCGGCGGACCACGTCTGGCATCTCGGCGCGGGAGTAGCCGTGCAGGACGTGAACGGCATCAATTTCTGGGGTGGCCGCACGTACACCCGTGACGCCGGCGCCTACGTCTGGCGCAAGGATCATGGCCGGATCGTCACCGAATCGGTTGACCACGGCGACGGCAGGCGCATGGAACAGTTGGGCTGGGTTGGCCCGGACGGCACACGTCTGATCGGCGAGCAGCGCGAGTGGCGATGGTCCGCCGTCGGGCAGTCCATCTGGCAACTGACGCTGGACTTCACGCTGCAGACGGCCACGGACGGGACGGTGCTGCTGGGCAGCCCGGGCTCGAACGGCCGGCTGCAAGGCGGCTACGGTGGCTTCTTCTGGCGCCTGCCCAAGGTTGCGGACGCCACCATCTGGACTGCTGACGCGCGGGGTGAGGATGCCGTCCATGGCAGCGTTGCGCCGTGGCTGGCATGGTCAGGAACGTTCGACGCCGGACGTCCGGCAGGCGGGCAAGGCACTGAATCCCTGGGCCACCCGGCCACGCTTGTGTTCCGGGCGTCCCCGCAGGCTCCCGACCCCTGGTTCGTCCGGCACTCGGGCTACCCGGGCGTGGGCCTCTCCCTTGCCTGGGAATCCCCCGTGGCCGTGGAACCCGGCGCGCCAGTCCACCGCACCGTCCGGGTCCTGATTGCCGACGGTTTCCTGGCTTCACACGACATTGATCAGCTCATCGCAACTTTGGGGGAAACGGCATGACCGCTCAAACGCAGACCACCCGCACCATTACCGCGTCCCGCACGGCACCAGGCAACGCTGCCGACCGTGCCATCAAGCGACGCCGTGTCCTGGACATCCTCGACGCCTCCGGCCGGGACTCCCTGCTGCTGACAAGCAACACCGCCCTGACCTGGTACCTGGATGGCAGCCGGGTGCACATCAGCCTGGCCGGTGACCCCATCGCCGCCCTGCTGGTTGATCGGACCGGCGACCACTTGGTCACGTTCAACAATGAAGCCGGACGGATCGCCGCCGAGGAACTGCCCGCGGACGTGAGCCTGCATACCGTCCCGTGGCACGGACCGCTGCACGCCACAGCCGCCGGGCTGGCCCCGGACGGAAACCCGCTGTTGGAAGGGGACGTCACCGCGGAATTGCGGGCTGCCCGGCAGCAACTCCTCCCCGCGGAGGCAGCCCGCTACGCTGCCTTGTCTGCCGATGCCGCCGCAGCGATGACGGACATCCTGGGCGAAGCAACCCCTGACACCACGGAATTTGAACTCGTTTCCCGCCTCGCCGCCCGCGTGGTGGCCGCAGGGGCCGAGCCGCTGGTCCTGCTCTGCAACGGTGCCGGACGGAGCGATTTCCGGCATCCCCTGGCTACCCATTCCCCCATCGGGCGGCGGGCGATGGCCGTTGTCTGCGCTCGACGTGACGGCTTGGTAGCCAACGTGACCCGGTGGGTGGCCTTCGACGCCGGCAGCCCTGCGGAGTTGGACGCAGAGGCCCGGATCGCCGCAGTGGAGGCAGATATCTTCCGCGCGACCGTCCCCGGGGTACGGCTGAATGAGGTCTTCACCGAGATCCAGCAGGCCTACGAACGTCACGGCTTCGGACCCGAGCAGTGGACGCTGCACCACCAGGGCGGCCCCGCGGGCTACGCCGGCCGGGATCCACGGGTGACCTCCGCGGTGACGGACACCATCGTGCTGAACCAGCCCTTCACGTGGAACCCCTCGGGCCCCGGGGTGAAGATCGAGGATACGGTGCTGCTCACTGACAGCGGACTCAAGATCCTCACCGTGGACGAGCGGTGGCCCACAACGGAAGTGGACGGCCGCCGTCGTCCGTTGACGCTGCGTCCGTAGGCACCCAACGCGACAACGCAAAAGTGGCGGGTCACCGGAAAAGTGACCCCCCACTTTTTGTGTTACCCCCCCCAAGTAA
>NZ_JAPDNV010000070.1:0-6786 GCF_026013155.1 Paenarthrobacter sp. PAE-2
GCCAGCCGGGGCATCCGGTACCGGGTCAGGACCTTGCCGACGGTGGAGCGGGCCAAGCCCAGGTGGGCCGCTATCCGGTGCGGTCCCCACCGCCGATTGAACCTCAACCCCACAATGCGGCGTTCGGTGCGTACGGGGGTGCGTTTCGGGCTCCGCCGCGGGCGGGAGGACGCTTCAGCCATGCCTTCCTCACCACGGACCCTGTAGCGGTCCACCCACTTCTTGGCCCTCGCTGGTGAGCATTGAAAACGTTCCGCGGCCCGGCGCAACGTCCAGCCCTCCTCAACGACCAAACGGGCCAGCTTCGCCCTGGCCTTAGGTGTCAGATCGGCGTTGGCATGGGTAACGTAGGACAACGAGAGCCTCCTGGCGTCGAGATGAGTGTGGTAACCCAAATCGATACCGGAGGCTTTCGCCTTTTACATCACGCCACGCTGTTCACAACCTCCATGGGAACTACATCTAGGCCAACAGTTTCAGCCCAGGATGTTTAGCCGGACGAGGCTAAGGATCCCGCTTTGGTATTCTCAACAGTGGGGACGGGATCCATTTGATGAGACAGGAATTTGGTGATGGCACGTCTGGGTTATGCGCGGGTGAGCCTGACCGACCAAAACACTGCTCTTCAGCTTCGCGAGCTGGCACAGGCCGGGTGTGAACGGATTTACCAAGACCAAGGCCTGAGCGGAACCCGTGTCAGCCGCCCGGAACTGGACAAGCTGTTGGATCGACTTGGGCGAGGCGATGAGGTCGTCGTTTGGAAGTTGGATCGGCTGGGACGAAACACCCGGCATCTCTTGGAACTCCTGGACGATTTCAAAGCGCGCGGTATCAAGTTCCGATCGCTTCGTGATGGCATTGCCACGGATCCCGCCAGCGAAGTCGGGGGAGCCATGGCCCAGGCCATGGTGACGATCATCGCTGCCTTTGCCCAGCTGGAACGCGACCAGTTGTCTGAGCGCACCAGGGCCGGCATGGCCGCAGCTGCTGCCAGTGGTCGCAAGGCCGGTCGGCGCGAAGTCACCGCCGACGACCGGCGAGTCAGGCGGGCCAAGGAACTAAAAGCCCAAGGTCTTCAGCCCGTGGACATCGGAAAGATCATTGGAGTCAGCCGGGCCTCTGTCTATCGCTACCTCAGCATGGAGCCCTAAGCGGGTCGTTCCTATCCCAGTCGTCTCCCGACTAACGGCTCACTGCGGTTGCTGGTCCTTTGAGCCGGACTGCGGGCTGTGTGTGGTCTGGCACTGCGCCAGCGATTACCACCCCTGATGTAGAAGGCGGGTGTCGGGCTTGTCGCGGCTACATGCCGCCCGTGTGTTCGTGTCTGCTATGTGGTCGAATCTCCTGCTGGGCCGGACAGGATAGGGCAGCGACCGCCGCCTAAGGCGGGGGAGTGCCGTGATGAGCCGTTCGTTGGCAGCAACTTCCCTCATGAGTCCCGACCCTAGTGGGGTGAGGCGGGCAGGCCGAGCATCGGCAGCCGGCAGGAACCAGGCCAGGCTTCCGGCGTCCTGCTGTGCCGTTAAAGAACGAGGACCCGAATTTAGGCCTCGGGTCCTCGTTTTGAGCGATGCGCTCACTTATTCCGGTAGGAGGGGCACAGCCTCGAACACCACACACGATGAGCTTATGGCCCCCCGCACGTAGCGCGCAATGCTGTTGTGCCCAGGTCTCGCTCGATCGGTGTTGGATCATAATCTCCCGTCGAGCCAGCTTGACGGGCGGGGTCGCCTAGGGGAGGTGTGGGTTCAGCAGGCCTAGCCGGTCCGTGCGTACGGTGCGACGCTCCGGTCCTCGCCGAAGGGTTCGAACCAGTGCTCGAAGGTCATGGGGGCGAGCCGGAGAGATTCGGTCAGTTGTTCGTTGTGCTGGAAGCCATCAAGGCTGGGGTCGTAGAGCATCTCGCTGTCGGTGTCTTCGAGCATCCTGTCGGTCAGTGTGCCGCGCCAGTCGGGTTCCAGGTCAAGATCGTAGGTGGCCGCGATGAGATCGACCTTATCCAGGAGACATCGCACGGCGAGTTCCTGGGCCACGCAGCTTGGCATCGTCCAGGTTCCGGCCAGTTTGGTCGTCAGGTCTGCGGCGACAAGGAGGAACCGGCGGGCGAAGCGACCTGTGTACCTGGTGGCGTATTGGGGCGGCAGGCTCCACAGTACCGATGTTTCATCGATGTCCTCCCGGGTGATTTGGCCCTTCCCGTAAAGCGCGATGATGTCCTCGAAGAGCTCGTCGACAAGGAATACGGACGCCTGCCAGAGCGCTCCGGCGAGCAGGCGGGCACGATCCAATCCAAGGCGCCGGTCCTCCGCGGATATCCCGGCCATCCGCTCAAGTGTCTCGGCATCGAGTTCGGCGCGCTCGTGGCTGGAGAGACTGTCCGGATGAGGCACGAATCCGAGATCCCGCAGCGTCAGCCCCTTCAGTCGGTCGGCGTCGGCGTATAGTTCCGCCATGCTGTCATCGGTGTCCATGACCCTGATGCTACCGTCCGCGCCTTTTGCGCTTCTTGGCGGAACGGGGATCGCCGACCCCGCCCGGCCGGAGACAGGCCACCTGCGCGATTGAGGCCGTCCATGGCATCGTATGCACCAGGTGTCCCGTGCTGCGCCGGGCATCGGGGCCGGCCGTGAAGCCGGTGATGCCTCGGCAGAGGCCCTGGTCAAAGAAGGCAACGTCGCGGCCGGCTTTCCGGCGGATTCGCAGCCAACGTCCGGGCCGCGCAGGGACCTGACGGGCAGCCTCCTTGGCACTGCTGTCCCGCGCCCGTGCGCCGGGGGCGTCGTCCGGTGGGGAGGGGTGCGCCTTGTGGGGCGGAAGGGGTTCACCCTGGCAGGACCTGTGAGTCCCGTGAATCGAGGCTGCGGGCGCATGTGCTGGACGTGCCCACTCGATGTCCGGTAGGCCATCCCCTAACGTGAAGTCATAACCTAGGTTATGAACGCTCGGACGGGAGGTTGAATATGTCGGTTACCGGCGCCATGAAGGCAACGAGAACCAAGGAAGACACTAAGCCGCAGCGGCGGACCGCGACCAGACGGGTGGTCAGCCCCAGGAGGGGTATCAAGCTCCGGCAGGCGCTTAAGCCCAGGAACAACGGGATCGATGCCCTGAACGCCAGCCCGCGCCAGCGGCCCATCGAGGCTGCCCGTCGGGCGAAGGCCCGGCGGGAGCTGGGCAGTCTCGACTACATTCGGAGCGTTCGGCTGGCAGTTGAGGAGCTGGGCCAGGGGACGGTTGCCCGGGCTTTGGGCGTCTCCCAGCCGGCCATCAGCAAGCTTCTTGCTAGCGCGGAAGCCAGGGGAGTGGCACCGGTCCCCGACGGGTTCAGTGGGGCGAGCCCGTACGAGATCGCCGAGCGTTATGCCGCGGGCGACATCGACAGGGACGCCCTGATACGTGAGTTGTCAGCCTGGCCGTATCCCTGGAACGAAGGTGCGGACGATGCTGTTCACGAGCTGGATTGGATGCCATGCCCGGAACCCCCGGGATCGTTCGAGGAAGTCGGACGAGCCTTCGATGAAGGACTCATTGACGGCGACGCCTACAACCAGATCCTCGACGCCTCTTGACGAGGTCGCGCACCGGATCAAACGCACCGCAGCGTGACCACTCATGGACTGACTGAAACCCGTCCCGATAAGGAGCAAGGTTTTTCACGTGTGCTGCCTACGGAAAGACGGACGCCGAACCCATTCCATATCACTGAGTCGCCAGTTCTGTGAGGCTCTCAGGCCCGCCGGCGGCGCCATCGCCTGCCCATGGGCGCGATGTCCGGGCTCTGCCGTATGCTCACGGCATGAGCGGACGGTTGCCGGCACACGAGCGGTGGGGGGCACGAGGAGCAGTGAAATGGCTGAGGGATTCGATATGACCATCACCGGCGGGGAGCGTGGGGAAATGAATCACGTTGAGAAGATGGCCCTTGCCTGGGCCGAGCGGGACCCTCTGGAGAGTTGGATGCTGGCGGCACCGGATGCCCGGCCCATCTCGCCGGCCGCGCTGCGGGAAGTTGTCCTGGACTACCTGGCTGGCCATGACCCGTTCCCGGACGGCATATCGGTGGAGGCCTTAGACTACTCCGGGTCCGGATGGGTGCCGGCTGTGGTGATTGACCGCACAGGTACTGATGAATGGACGGTGGAGTTCGGCGACGGAGAGCAGGCGTGGCGCGGCCACGACGAGATCCGACCACACCCGTAGCCAGTTGATTCGTTGCCTTCTGATTGATCCGACACCCTCAGTTACGTGAAACTTCAACGATGGCTCGTGGCGAAACGCGTTATCCGTTTCCTTGGGAAGTTCGCCGTTGGCAGGCTGAGCTGCGTGAGGGCCGATGCAGTCAGGCGAGCATGGCAGACCTGGGCGGCGTATCGAGCAGTGGTGGCGGGGTGGGGATCTGGCCATCCGGGGGAGGTGTTGATATGCTGAAAGTAGCCTCTATATTGTCCTGTCATTCTGTCAGCTTTACATAACGTGCATTATGGGTTTTTCGGACAGCTGCTGGGGGAGTTCCGCCGGAGCATAATGTCCGTTCTCATTGCAGTTGTCAGTTTTCGCATCCAACGTGTCAGCTGACGGTTTCGGACTGTTTCTCAGTCAAGTTGTCAGCGTGCCGTTGCCCGCGCTGCGTCCGGCGAAACTGCTGAGCCACGCACACTTCAAGCCCATCGTTGATTTACGGAACTGACAGGTTGGATGAGAAATAATCCACCAGATTTCTCTCATCCAACCTGTCAGTCCCCAGGTCGCGACTGACAACTACTTTGAGAACGGACACATAAGCTCACACCCTGAAGGATGGATGAAGCCTTGAATTGAGCGTTCGGTGGCGTCGGCGCCGTCTTGAAGTGCTTGTGGCATGAGGTGCCCGTAGATCTGTTCGGTGGTCCGCACGGATGCGTGACCGAGCCGGCGTGAAATGGCGAACAGTGGCATTGCGCCGTCCTGGATGAGCCAGGAGGCGTGCGTGTGACGCAGGTCGTGGATCCGTGGTGACTTCGTCAGCCCGTTGGTTTGGGCTGCTTGTACGGCTGGTACCCAGTGGTGTTGCCAGAACGGCTTGTGGCCGATGCGGCCCCCTGTAGCGGTGGTGAAAACCAAGTCAGTGCCCGTCCTGACGGAAAGCAGCGGGCGGAGAAGGTTTGCAAGACTGGCGTTGATCCCGATCGTGCGTTTTCCCGCCCCGGTTTTGGTGGGTCCTAGGTAGTAGCCCGACTGTCCGTCCCGTTTCCACGCCTTGTTGATTCGCGCGGTGGGCACGCGCGATGTCAAGTCGATGTCGGCGGCTTGGAGGGCGGTCGCTTCTCCGAATCTGGTGCCTGTCATGACGAGGAACTGCACAAATACTGTGTAGTTCCGGTTCATGCCGTCGAGGAGCAGGAAGAATTCTTCAGGTGTCAGGAACCGGGCGCCGTCGTCCACGCGGTCGAGCGCTGGCAATGGCACGCCCCGGCACGGATTTCGGGTGATGTACTGGAGTCGTTCGGCAGTATTCATGGCCGCCGATAACAGTCCATGCATGTTGTGGATGCTTTTAGGCGCGATGCCTTTGGAGCTCAGGCCCTTGATCCACTGGATGATCTCGCGGTAGCCGAAATCCTCAAGTGCAATATGGCCTATGGCATGGCGAATGTGCAGGTCGAGCATGCGCTGGTAGGTGGCGACCGCCCCGGAGGCCGGCCGGATGAGCAGATCGATATGTTCCTGAACGACTTCGGCAACAGTCAGAGACCCGGGCCGGCCGCGCGGAGACTCGGGTTCCGGAGGTCGGTTGTGGCACTGGAGATATTCGAACAGGCTGATGGCTTCCTGCTCAGAGCCAACGGTCAGGCGTCGTTGGCGCTGAGTCCCGAGCTCACGCCAACGTACTGAGTGTGCGAGGGACCCGTCCCAGCGGAGCCGGGTGCTGATGCTGACCACGAGGGAAGGCTACGCCTGCCTGTCCTGGCTTCCAAGAGCTGCTCTGCAGCTGGCATGTCCTTCTCGGGTCTCGAACCGCCTGGAAAACCTGCGCTGATACGGAATCGCCGTCGGTTTGCGCGGCATGCGCTCTTGAAGGCCGGCGTGACTATCGCGGCACCATGTGCTCTGAGATCATGTCGGCAGCATCCGGCAAATCGATGGTACCCGCGGCGACCCCAACGACGAGTTCGAAGCCCTCATCCGTGGTGAAGTCATGCCGGTATCCGTTGACCCAGAGCAGCAGCACCATGAGCGTCCATGCGGTTCTTTTGTTTCCGTCGAGAAGTGGGTGGAACCGGGCGACGGACTCCAGCAGTGCAGCTGCCTTCAGGCCAAGGTCCGGATAGGCTTCTGCACCCATGACCGTTGTTGCCGGCCTGGCCAGTGCGGAGGCCAACAACCCAACGTCCCGGATATGGAAGCCGTACCGATCAACGACCTGAAGGGCGTCCTCAATATCCAGGTATGCCGTCACGCGTCCTCAAGCCGCGTCAGCAGTTCAGCATCATGGCTCAGGACGAAATCAAGGCCTTGGCTGATTTCCCGTCGGCGCGCATGCCGTTGCAGGACCAACTCGGCCCCTTGCAGCAGCAGCGCGGACTTGGACGTGTGCTCCTCGGCGGCCAGCTTCTCCAGTCGACGATCGAGGTCCTCAGGGACGCGCAGATTCATAGCCATTACATCATGGTACCAAAGCGGTACCAACGTAGATTCCCGGCAGGATCAGGGGATGGGGCGAATTGATTCATCTGATGAGATACGCAGACTATTACTTTACATAAGGTCCATTATCGGCGTTTCTGCACCTGTGATTCAGGGTGTGAT
>NZ_JAPDNV010000071.1:0-6517 GCF_026013155.1 Paenarthrobacter sp. PAE-2
GTGAGAACACTTTCTAACACCACGGTGCGGCAGCGCCGCCTGAGCGCTACTTGGGGGCGTTAACTCACGACGGCGGCACCCGGCTTCCGCTGTTACGGAACCCGGGTGCCGCCGTCGGGCACTCAGTTGCTAGGCGTCTTTGCCCGGAAACGGCCGGTTGGCGACCACGGGAGCACTGCCGGTGTAGCCGTCACGGGTGGCCGCGATCTCGTGGATCTGCTTGCGGCAGAGGAACCAGCCCCAGACCATGAGGGCGCAGGCGATGGCCGTGACCAGCATGGTGAGCGGCGATTCGATGAACACCATCGCCAAGACGCCGGCCAGGAAGAGCAAGGACAGGTAGCCCGTGTAGGGGGCACCAAACATCCGGAACGATGGACGTTTGAGCCAGCCCTTGTCCGCCCAGCGCTTCAACTGCATCTGGCAAAGGACGATCGTTGCCCAAGTGACAATGATGCCCACGGAAGCCACGTTGAGGACGATCTCGAAGGCCTGGGCCGGGACGAGGTAGTTCAACGGGACGCCGAGCAGGGAGACGCCGGCCGTGATGGCAATACCGCCGTAGGGAACGCCTGCCTTGTTCATGCGCTGGGCGAACTTCGGGGCCGAACCGTTGACGGACATCGACCGGAGGATACGGCCCGTTGAGTAGAGTCCGGCGTTGAGCGAAGACAAAGCGGCCGTCAGGACCACGAGGTTCATGATGACATCGACGCCCTGGACGCCGATTGAACCGAAGAAGGTCACGAACGGGCTGACGCCCTTTTCGTAGGAGGTGTACGGCAGGAGCAGGGCCAGCAGGATCACGGAGCCGACGTAGAAGACGGCGATGCGGAAGACCACGGAGTTGATGGCCTTGGGCATGATCTTCTCCGGGTTCTCGGTCTCGCCGGCCGCGGTTCCCACCAGTTCAATCGAGGCGTAGGCGAACAGCACACCCTGCATGAGGATGATCATCGGGAGCAGGCCGTTGGGGAAGATGCCGCCGTTGTCGGTGATGAGGCTGAATCCGACTTCCTGGCCTTCCACCGGGGTGCCGAAGATGACGAAGTACGTGCCCGCCAGGAGGAAGGCCACCAGGGCTGCCACCTTGATCAGCGCGAACCAGAACTCCATCTCGCCGAAGACCTTCACGGAAACCAGGTTCAGGCTGAGGACCACAACCAAGGCGATGAGTGCCCAGGCCCACTGCGGGACGGCACCCATCCACGGGACGTATTTGCCGAAGAAGTTCATGTAGAGGGCCGCTGCCGTGATGTCCACAATCGTGGTGGTGGCCCAGTTGATCCAGTAGAACCAGCCGGAGACGAACGCGGCCTTCTCGCCGTAGAACTCGCGGGCGTAGGAAACGAAAGAGCCCGACGACGGGCGGTGCAGTACCAGCTCGCCCAGCGCTCGCAGGATGAGGAAGGCAAAGAAGCCGCATACTGCGTAAGCGATGACCAGAGACGGGCCCGCGGCGTTGAGGCGGCCGCCGGCTCCGAGGAACAGGCCGGTACCGATGGCGCCGCCGATCGCGATCATCTGGATTTGGCGGGGCTTCAGGTCCTTGTGGTAGCCCTTGTCTTCCTTGTGGAGGGCTTGTTCGCTGGCATGCGCTTGGAGCGGGACCGTGTGGTCCGTGATGGGGTTGGTCATGGGAATCCTTACGGGTGTCCTTTAGGTGTACTGCACGTGCCCTGTACAGGGTTTTTGGGCGCGCGCAACTCCTTATGTGGGTGCCTCATCGGGCAGGACGGCTTTGGGGCCGTGGGGCTGGAGGGCCTACTTGCTCAGGTTTGCCAGGCGTTCGGGGCTGAGCAGTTCTTCGAGTTGGGTTGCGGTGAGCAAGCCGTGTTCGAGGACGAGCTCTGCCACGCCTTTGCCCGTGGCCAGGGCTTCCTTGGCGATTGCTGTGGCTGAGGCGTATCCGATGTGCGGGTTCAGTGCCGTGACGAGACCGATCGACTGCTCCACGGTAAGCCGTAGCCGTTCGGTGTTTGCGGTGATACCCCGGACGCAGCGGGCCGTCAAAGTGCGGCACGCTGCTTCGAGATGGGAAATGCTCTTGTGCAGGCTGTGCACAATGATCGGTTCGAAGGCATTCAGCTGGAGCTGGCCTGCCTCCGCGGCCATGGTGACGGTGACATCGTTGCCGATGACCTCGTAGGCGACCTGGCTGACTACTTCCGGGATCACCGGGTTGATCTTGCCGGGCATGATCGAGGAGCCGGACTGGACAGCCGGCAGGTTGATCTCGCCCAATCCCGCACGCGGCCCGGAGGACAGCAGGCGGAGGTCGTTGCAAATCTTGGACAGCTTCACGGCGACGCGCTTGAGCACGCCGGACAGGTGGACGAACGCGCCTACGTCCTGCGTAGCTTCGATGAGGTCCGCTGCTGTCAGAAGGGGAAGGCCGGTTACTTCGGCGAGGTGCCGGCACGCGGCATCGGCGTATCCTGCAGGGGCGTTCAGTCCCGTGCCGATGGCCGTGGCACCCAGATTGATCTCGTGGATCAGCATGTGGGACTCATCCAGGCGGGCGCGGTCCTCGCCGATCGTCACGGCGTAGCCGCCGAATTCCTGGCCCAGGGTCATGGGAACAGCGTCCTGGAGCTGCGTGCGGCCCATCTTTACGACGGTGCGGAACTCGCGGCCTTTCTCAGCAAAAGCTACTTCAAGTTCTTCCAGCGCTTCCAGGAGTTCCTTGACGGAGAAGATCGTGGCGAGGTTGACCGCCGTCGGGTAGACGTCGTTGGTGGATTGGCTCAGGTTGACGTGGTCGTTGGGGTGGAGCTTGGAGTAATCACCCTTGGGGTGGCCCAGGATTTCCAGGGCGCGGTTGGCGATGACCTCGTTGGCGTTCATGTTGGAGCTGGTCCCGGCTCCGCCCTGGATCACATCCACCATGAACTGTTCGTGGAGCTTGCCGTCCATGATGTCTTGGCATGCCTGGTCGATCGCGTCGGCGCGTTCGGTGTCCAGCAGGCCAAGTTCATGGTTGGTCCGTGCAGCGGCCTGCTTGACTGCCGCGAGGCCACGGACCAAGTGCTTGTTGGTGGAAAGCGGCTGACCCGTGATGGGGAAGTTTTCGATGGCACGCAGGGTATGAACGCCCCAGTAAGCGTCTGCGGGAACATCGCGGTCGCCAAGAAGGTCGTGCTCGGAACGGAGAGGGATCGCCTGATCGACGGTGGTCATAGCTGTCCTTTAGTTGGTGGTGAAAATGTGCGCTGCACGGAGCTCGCCGACCGGAAGGCCGCCGCCCAGCACGGGTGGGCTCTGCAGCGCGTCCAAAGTGCCGCCGTCGAGCCCCAGACGACGAAGCGCCTCAAGGGTGATGGGCATGCGGGCGCGGTCCCCGCCGTCGGAAATCTTCACGGCCACGGCCCGGCCGTCGGCGAGGCCGACCAGCTGCAGGCCCTCGAAACCGTCCTTGGCGAGCAGGCCCGGGACCGCACGCATCAGCGCGGTGACATCGCGACCCTCGCCGGCCACCATATCCGGGTGACGGCGCATCGCGTGGGCTACTTTGCCTTCGTTTGTTTGTTCGTCGGCTGAAGCGAGGCGGCCGTAGGCGCGGGCCATCGCGTGCAGCGAGTGGGCGAACAGGGGAGTGCCGCAGCCATCGGTGCTGACCGCGGCCGCGTCCTCGCTGGTGAGTTCGGTGATGGTGTCCCGCACCAGGACCTGCAGCGGGTGTTCGGGGTGCAGGTAGCCCTCAACCGGCCAGCCGTTGATGACACAAACCGAGGCCATGGAGGCGTGCTTGCCGGAGCAATTCTGTGCCAGCCGGGTGGGGCCGTTGCCCTCGCGGAGCCACTGGTTGCGTTCGTTGAATCCGTAGGGGAGGTCCGTGCTGTTGGCCAAGGCGGCTTCGGTCAATCCGTGGATTTTGAGGATTTCCGCTGCGCCGTCACGGTGGTCCTTGCCTCCCGAATGGCTGGCTGCCGTCAAAGCCAGAAGCCGTTCCGGAATGTCCAAGCCGGCCTTGAGGAGCGCCACGGCTTGCAGGGGCTTCAGGCTCGACCGCGGGTACATCGGCGCATCCGGCTCCCCGGCTTCCAGGGCCGTGCTGCCGTCCGCATTCAGTGCCACCAGCGAGCCGTAGTGGATGCTCTCCACCAGTCCGTCGCGGGTCTGTTCAACCAGCGGGACGTGACGGGTGGCTTGCTTGAGCGTTTCCATGGTTTCCTTTGTCATTTGCTGAGGATCGTCTCGAGTGCCACGCTGACGGCCTGCAGGTGCTCAGCCATGGCTTTGCTGGCGCCCTGCGAGTCGCCTTCCTCAATGGCGTTCAGGATGGCTACGTGTTCTTCATCGGAACGGTGTTGCCGGTCAGCGACGAGGTTCAGGGTTTCGGACTGGTGGGCGAGGGCGTCGCGGATGTCCTGCACGACGCTCGCGAACACGCGGTTGCCGCTGGCGCGTGCGACGGCGGAGTGGAAGGTCGCGTCAAGGTTCACCCACGCTTCGGGGTCGTTTTCGTGCAGCATCTCCTGGACGATGTCCTTGAGGTGCTCAAGTTCCTCTTCAGTGCGCCTTTCGGCAGCCAGACCTGCCGCGGGGATCTCGATATGGGGACGGGCTTCATTGAGATCGCGTGCGCTGTACTGACCCAAGGTAAGGTCATTAGCAACCTTGTTCGCCACCACGAACGTGCCCTTGCCGGTCTTGGTGGTGGTTAGGCCCAGCGTGTTGCAGGACCGGAGTGCTTCGCGGATCACGGACCGGCTTACGCCATACTGTGCTGCCAGCGTTGCTTCGGAGCTGAGCTTGGTGCCGATATCGAACTGTCCGCCCTCGATTGCCCTCCTGAGTGCGGCGAACACCGCTTCTGCCGCTGAAATACGGGAGATAGGAGTGGGCGCCGAGCGGCTCGCGCTCGCACCATACTGTCCGGCTGTCCGGCTGTCTGACAGGTTCACGGTATTGAATATGGCACGGGTCACAAGGGGCTGTCAACGCTGAAAGGACTGCTTCACGCTTTAGTGGTTGGGGGGTACGCGACCTACTCGCAAGGCGTCCCTGTCGCCGTACGGCGACTTCCTGAAAAGTCGTCGTACGGCGACATCCTCGCCCGATCCATGTCATTCCCAAGCTGACGCAAGGGCTGTCCCGCGCCGGCCGTGCAGCGCATAATGGCTGGCATGAATGCCCCTCAATCCCGTGACGCGTCGGATCCTCCTCGCATCACAGTGGAGGTACCCGTGTTGAGCGTCGGTGCCGGTCCTGCGGATTACGAGGACCTTGGTCATCACGTTGACTCGCTGAGGAAGCCGGGCAGTCTGCATATGACTCTTTTGCACATCGGCATCCTGGAGCGGTTGGCTGCAGACATCGTCGCCTGGACCAAGGGGCGGATGCCTGCGGAAAGGGCGGCACTGGAGATAGCCACGTGGCTGCGGGAACTTCCTGTGCTCGACGGTTTCCTGGGTAAATCAGACACCATCATCTCTCTGGGCGGCGGGCGCATCAGCAGCCTGGAGGTTGAAGTCCCGCTGGCCGTTCGGGATTACCAAACCCTGTTGGTCCAAGGACTGCATGTGCTTCTCGACGATCTGGGCCTGGACAACATCGATGACTTCATTCTCAGCTCTCCGGCGCTTGGGTATCGGTCACCCCACTGGATACCGCACGTGGCGGTGGGCAAAGCACGTGTGAAGCATCAGGAGCCCATTAAGATAGAAACGCTGGCTTTGGAATTCGGAACATCCCGAATACGGAACGAGATCTCCCTCCCGTCCGTTGTCTAGAGCGACCATGACTCCCACCACCGAGGAAACTCAATGCAACCCCGCGCCCTTTTCCGAACTGTTGCCTTCGCCGAAGCCGTCACGTGGACTCTTCTTCTGATCGCGCTTTTCCTTAAGTACGTCACGAAGACGACTGATGCAGCGGTGAGCATTGCAGGTGGTGTCCATGGATTCGTTTTCCTCTGTTACGCCTTCATTGCCGCGTTCACGTGGGTCAACCAGAAATGGAAGGCGCGCACCGGGCTCCTGGCCATCGTCTCGGCTGTCATTCCGTATGCCACCATCCCCGTGGAAAAGTCACTTGATCGCAAGGGTCTTCTTGCCGGTCAGTGGCGTCTCGCAGCCGGACGCGAGGAGCCCGTGGGTGCTGTTGAGAAAATTCAGGCCTGGATCTTGGCCAAGCCGATCCTTGCAGCGGTAGTGGTGTTGGTCGGCGTCGCAGCCGTGTTCAGTTTCCTGCTGTACATGGGACCCCCGGACACATGGTTCTCGTAGGGTTCTCCGGCACTGACTAAGAGCCTCTCCGTATTCCCCAGCCAACTTCTCGGCAGAGAGTTGGCGGATCCAGCCGGGAGTCTCTTTGCCGAGCTGCCGATCGCAAACCAAACGAAGCCGTGCTGCCGCGATCTGGACTCCGCGATCGTATGAAATGGGTGAAACCCTCCTGGAATAGGTGGAAGGGTTCTGCTCTGTTGTCGCGGACTGCGCTTGTTTTGGCTGTGCCGTTGCGACCTTCTTTGATGCCCGGGGGCGCGTTTTTCCGTCGAGTTGGGTGGGTTTTG
>NZ_JAPDNV010000072.1:0-6384 GCF_026013155.1 Paenarthrobacter sp. PAE-2
AACCACGCGACAGACCTGACCGGCGACCCGGCCGGCACGCGATACGAAACCGGCGCGTCCGTCTCATAGCGGATGCCGCCAACCCCAGGCAGAAGCCATACAGTACGTGTGACCTGCGGAGTGTGTGGACGGGCCGCGTTCCCGGGAAGTGGGTGGTACGCGGCCCACCGCGCAGCACCAGCTCCTGCAGCGGAGAACTGAAAAAGACAGAAAGTGTGGACGGCACGTGGTGCCGTCATCGAATTTAGGAGAATCGCAGTGGCTACAACGAAGAAGCCTGAAGCCGTTGACGCCGTCGTCGTCGGACTGGGTGCCAATGGCGGCACGGCGGCGAAAGTCTTGAGCGAGGCAGGGCTCAAAGTGGTCGGCTTTGACCGGGGCCCTTGGCTTCGCGCCCACGAACACTACTCCGGAGACGAGCTGAAATTCGTCAACCGCAATTACATGTGGCCCGACCCAACACTGTTCCCGCGAACCCTCCGCTATGCCGAGGATGAAGTGGCGCAGCCGTTCTCGTTCTCCCCAACCCCCCAGATGGTCGGCGGCGGAACGAACCACTGGGCGGGCTGGGTGCCCAGGCCACGGGAATCCGACTTCATGCTGCGCTCCCTCCACGGCGATATCGACGGCATGAACCTGGCCGACTGGCCGTTCCGATACGAGCACCTGGAACCCTACCTGACGAAAGTTGAATGGGCGTTCGGAGTCTCAGGCATCGCTGGGGCCGATAAGTACGAGCCATACCGTTCCAAGGGCTACCCGAGCCCGCCCCTGCGTCCTACCCGTTACGGAAAACGCTTCTATGACGCGTGCAACAAGATGGGTATCAACGCATTCCCGATCCCCCATGCGATGGTCACCAACAACCACAACGGACGCGACCCGTTCAACAAAACCAGTTTCTGGAACCAGTACGGTGATCCCTCCGGCGCCCGGTCCAACGTCTTGACCACCTTCATCCCCGACGCACTGGCTACGGGAAACTTTGAGGTCCGCGCAGAAAGCTTCGTCCGCGAAGTGAAGATCGGCAAAGACGGCAAGGCCACCGGCGTCCTCTATGTTGACCCGGACGGAAATGAGGTCGAGCAGGACGCCAAGGTCGTCATCCTTGCCTTGGGCGCCATCGAATCTGCTCGCCTGATGTTGCTCTCCCGCTCTGCGCAGTTCCCGGATGGGCTGGGGAACAGCTCCGGTCTGGTGGGAAAGAATGCAACATTCCACGAATACCTGTTCGCCGTCGGGCTGTTCGACAACGAGATCGACGAGCCGTTGAACGGCTTTGCCGGTAACTACATCTCCGGCGGATCCCTGGAATTCTACGAAACTGATGAAAACCGAGGCCACATCGGCGGGTGCATCATTTCAGCCTCGCAAACCTGTCACCCAGTCAACTGGGTCTTCCCGGGCCGCCCCACCTGGGGTGACGCCCTCAAGGACGCGGACCGAAACTATTACAACTACGCCATGAAGATCGGCCTGATCCTCCACGACATGCCCGTGGAATCAAACCGGGTCGACCTTGACCCAACAGTTAAGGACGCCTGGGGGCTGCCCGTTGCCCGCATTACCCACCGGCCACATGCCAACGACATCGCCATGGGCAAATGGCAGGTGGACAAAAACGCCGAAATCCTCGAAGCTGCCGGTGCCCGTAAGACGGTCCCGGTCTACCTTGACAAGATGACCGGCAATACCTGCCACCAGCACGGCACGGCCCGCATGGGCGTAGACCCGTCCAAGAGTGTGCTCAATGAATGGGGCCAGTCTCACGACGTCGACAACCTGTTCGTTGTTGACGGCTCCGGCTTCCCAACCGCTACGGGCGTGAACCCCACGTTGACCATGATGGCCAACGCCTGGCGCTGCTCGGACTATATCGCCACCACCTACTCCAAGGGCCGGGTCGAACGGCTCGCCCAGCCGGCCTGACGGAAAGGACACGCTGAAATGACACTGAAATCAGAATGGGAAATCGTCGGCGAACCCGTGGACCCGGATTCGACGGAGCGGTACTTCTTCACCGAACACGAATGGAACACGGTCGAGGCGGCAACCGCGCGAATCATGCCCACTGACCAGGACCCGGGGGCCAGGGAAGCCCGGGTGGTCGTCTTCATCGACCGGTACGTGTCGGGGATCGGCTATATTTTCGCGGCAGCGGACGGCTCGGGGTTCCTGAAGCTGTCAGGAAAGCATGCCGACGCGTGGCGTGGCCGGCAGTTCAAGATGCAGGAGCTTTACCGCGAAGGCGTCAAGACTTTGGACGCCATCGCGCGGAACTTGGACGGAAAGAACTTCGTCGACCTGAACGAGGAACAGCAGGACCAGGTGCTGGTTGCCCTTTCAGGGGCTCCCAAGCCAATCAAGGTCACCCTGGGCACCAAGGAACCCGTCACGACGTTCCTCCAGGGATCGTTCGATGAGAACCTTCCGTTCTTTGACACGCTGTGCCTGCACACCCGCCAAGGCTTCTACGGCGACCCGGTGTACGGCGGCAACAAGGATCAGATGGGGTGGAAAACCATCGGATTCCCGGGTCCGAAATCGCTCAAGGACACCATGGACGGGACTTACGACACCACGGAGTACTTCTATGACGGCGACTACGACTGGTACGACCTGATCCCGCACCTGAACGAGTCTGTTCCCCGAGACCACTAACCCTAAACACGGACGGCGGCCCGGCATTTCCCGAAGTGCCGGGCCGCCTGTCGGCAGAATTCGCGACACCCGCGAAAGGACCTAAGAGCATGAAGATAACAGAGGTAAAGGCTTTCCCCGTCGGGGTGCCACTGGATGAGCCGCTCCGCTGGGGCGCGATGGAAGTGAACGTCAAAGGCGGCATCATTGTCCGGGTAAAAACCGACGAAGGTATCGAAGGGATCGGTGAGGCCGGATTCTCAGCCGAATACTTCCCCACAGTGGGTCCCATCATCAACCACCAGCTGGGTCCAATGCTCATCGGGCGTGACCCACTGGACGTTGCGTCCATCTGGCAGGACATGCTCAATGCCACACACATGTGGGGCCGCCGCGGAATCGAGACCTACGCGCTGAGTGGCATTGACATCGCCCTCTGGGATCTTCTCGGCAAGGCCAGCAACCAGCCTGTCTACCGTCTCCTGGGAGCCTCCAAGTCGAAGGTGAAAGCGTACTACGCGCCGTCCCTGAAGCCGACCGAGGCAATAGTGGAAGAGTCTATAGCCGCCGTTGAGCAGGGTTTCTTCGCCATGAAGCTGCGCAATGGTCCGAGTCTGAGCAAGGGCGTGGACATGGTCGCTCGCGTCCGCGATGCAGTCGGTCCCGACATTGACATTATGGTCGATGCGAACATGGCCTTTGACCGCCGGGAGGCGCTCACCCTTGCCACCGAACTCGAGCAATTGGGCGTGTTGTGGCTGGAAGAACCCATTCTTTCCCGCAGCCTCACCCAGTACATCGACGATCATTCCTGGCTCTCTGACCGGGTATCGCTCAAACTCGCCGGCGGCGAATCGCTGCTTACCCGCTACGAGTACCTCGACCTTCTGCGCAAGCGGACCTTTGATGTCCTGCAGCCGGACTGCACAAGTGTCGGCGGAATCTCCGAATGCAAGCGGGTGGCCGATATGGCCAGCTCTTGGAACCTGTGGTGCGTCCCCCACATTGCCTGCAGCTCCGGAACCGGGGTGGCACTGGCCGCAGGGCTCCATACGATTCTCAGCTGCGAAAATGCGCCAATGATCGAATTTGACGCCTACGGGGGCCCCGGTTGGGACGGGCTGCTGGAACAGCCCCTGACAGCCACGGGGGGATACGTTGAAGCACGTGAAGTTCCAGGGCTGGGCATCGAATTCGCAGATGGAGCATTGGAAAAATACACGCTGACCGACGCACGTTTCGCCTCGGCTGCGTAATCAACATAAGCGGTGACGCTGGTGTCGCGCTTCGGGCAAACGCGCGACACCAGAACCCCTTGACCGCACCGGACTAACACCGCCTTTTGGAGATTCCTGATTATGAAAAGCAGGCACGTCGACATTGCCATCGATGCCGGAGCGGATCTTGCCGAGGGGCCGTGGTGGGACGAGCAGCGGCAGGAACTGCTGTGGGTTGACATCTTCGCCGGCAGGATTCACATGCTCGATCCCGCATCGGGTCTGGACCGCAGCATCGATGTCGGCCAGCCGGTTGGCATGGTGGCGCGGCGCCAGTCAGGGGGACTGGTGTGCGCAGTACGCGACGGAATCGGTTTCATCCACCCCGATGGGAACGCCTTCGAGCTCGCCGTCCCGGTTGAGTCCGACATTGCCGGTAATCGGATGAATGACGGCGCGTGTGATCCCGCCGGCCGTCTTTGGGCCGGGACCATGGCCACGGACCTTTCACCATCGGCCGGGAGCCTCTACCGAATCAGCAGCACACTCTGCGTGACCCCGGTACGCCAGAACGTTTCTATTTCAAACGGCCTGGACTGGTCGCCGGACGGCCAAACCTTCTACTTCACCGATTCGTCGACCAGAAGGCTGGATGCCTACGATTTCGATATCGAAACAGGCCAGATCAGCAACGGCCGCGTTCTGGTGGATCTGCCCCATCCTGTCGCCACGCCGGACGGAATGGCGGTCGACGCCGAGGGAACCATTTGGGTGGCCATGTGGGACGGGGGCTGTGTCCAGCGCTTCAGCCCAGAAGGCGTGTTGCTGGAAACACTCGACTTGCCCGTTAGCAGGCCGACCAGTGTCGCCTTCGGCGGCCCCGCTCTCAATCAGTTATTCATCACGTCAGCGCGCAACGGCCTGACGCCCCGGCAGCTACAGGACCAGCCCCATGCAGGTGCAATCTTCGTTCTGGAGCCGGGCGTGACAGGAAGACCCCCGTACTCTTTCCGCGGATAGGCCTTCACCATACTGGGAGATAGTGCCGGGATGGTGCAGAGCCACCGGGCGAAAGGCACGTCCAGTAATAAGCCCTAGGAAACGAGACTATGAAAATCGTCATCGCCGACGCTAGCCTCATCGTCCACCGCCCCGCCTTTGAACTGGGACTTGCCCCGGGAACGGCCATCTCCTGGCACAGATCCTGGGACGATCCCGGCGTACTGTCCGCGCTCCGCGACGCCGATGTCTTCGTCGGACCGCGCCTGACCAAGGCAATGGGAGCAGGAGCCAATAGACTCCGGCTGATTCATACCGCCGGCGCCGGCTTCGACGGAATCGAGCCGGAGGCCCTCAACACAGAAGCTGTGTGCGCCAACACCTTCCACCATGAAGGATCGATCGCCGAATACGTGGCCACCGTCCTCGTCGCACTCCGGCGCGACCTCATCGCCCAGGACGCAGCCTTGCGGAAAGGCAAGTGGCACTCAAGCGTCTATCGCCGCGGCCTGCCTCAGCCCAAAACGCTCAGGGGTGCGGTTGTGACATTCCTCGGCTTTGGTCACATCGGGGCCGCCTCATGGAAGCTCCTGCAGTCCTTCGGCGCCGAAGGCATCGCCGTGACCCGGACAGGATCAGTCGCCGCGAAAGCACACGGGCTCCGGGGGGCCGGATCCAACGAGGATTTGCTCACGGCCCTGAGCGACTCTGACGCTCTCGTGATCAGTACTCCTCTGACGCCCGAGACCGCTGGGATCATCGGAGCAACCCAGTTGGACGCATTGGGACCCGAAGGCCTATTGGTCAATGTGGCACGCGGTCCCGTTGTGCAGGAAAAAGCTCTTTATTCCGCATTGAAACATCACCGCATTGCCGGAGCAGCCATTGATGTCTGGTATCGGTATCCCGGACCCGGCGGCGTCGGAAAATCAAGCACACTGCCCTTCGAATCCTTGGACAACGTCATCATGACGCCGCACTCCTCGGCGGTCACCGAAGAGACTTTCAGAGGACGATCCCAGGAAATCATTGAAAATATCAACCGGCTTGCCGCCGGCCAGCCTGTGCGGAATGTCGAGATGACGGGCCCATCCTGTTCCGCTGCGGAACCGGCATCGTGAACTACGATGACGCCGCGAACCGGGCGGGTCCGGACACCGGTGGAGGAGCTTCCCCTGCGGTTCCCTGAGCACTACCGGCGGCGCTCACCCGGAATAAATCGCTTTGATTGCCAAAAAGCTGAGGTACCGGGATGACCATGCAGGCTGAGTGCATCGTCGGCGACCCGCAGCGCGGTCCTGCCTCGGCCGAAGACCTCGTCGGCCGGTAAACAATCCTTCTGGACCTGCAGCTTGTCCTTTTAGGATGAGCAAGTAAGTAAACTCAGGTAAGATTGATGTCTCTGGGACCTTACACGGATGGGCGGTCCCGGGCCTGTTGTGGTCCGGGACCGCCCACGGTCGCCGTGCTGACGGGATTCCTGCCTTGTTCAGCCGCCGGTTCTGACGTTGTCCAAACCGGCGTGTTC
>NZ_JAPDNV010000073.1:0-5719 GCF_026013155.1 Paenarthrobacter sp. PAE-2
TGGATGACGACGGGATCGTAGTCCTCCTCAAGACTGAAGTACCCGAGGCTGACCGGGCCCGGGTCGTGGAGGCAGCCCGCAGCTGCCCCGTTTCCGCCCTGATAGTGGAGGACTAATTGAATACAGTAACTGTCATCGTGGGCTCCTCCATCGGGGGTGTACGGACCGCACAGTCCCTACGCCTGGAGGGATACGAAGGACGTATCGTTCTCGTCGGTGAAGAAACGGAACTGCCCTACGACAAGCCGCCGTTGTCCAAAACTGTCCTGGCAGGTACAGCAACTGAAGCCTCCATCTGCCTACTGGACCGCGACCAAGCCCAGGAATTAGGAATAGAGCTGCAACTTGGACGTGCAGCAACCGGGATCGACATCGCAGGAAACCTGCTGAATCTGCAAGGTCAGGAAGCTCTGCACTTCGACAACCTGGTCATAGCCACAGGCGCCTCCGCCCGCCCATCGCCGTGGGGGCAGCGGCCTGGCATCCATGTTCTTCGCACCCTCGACGACGGCCGCAGCCTCCGTGCGGACCTCGCGAAGGGTGGACATCTGGCTGTTGTCGGCGCAGGTTTCATCGGCGCCGAAGCCGCGGCGACAGCGCGGGCGCTTGGTCTGGAAGTGACAGTTATCGACCCACTCCCGATCCCTATGAGCCGCATCTTCAACGCGGAAGTCGGACAGTGGTTCGGAGACCTTCACAGTAGCAATGGCGTGAAGACAATCTTTGGTACCGGAGTCGAGTCCATCGACGGCGAACAGGGCTCTTTCGCCCTGCGGCTTACCAACGGTCAGAACCTGGAGGCCGCCACAATTCTGGTCGGCATTGGCGCCGTTCCCAACGACGCCTGGCTCGCATCTTCCGGTCTGCTCGTGGACAACGGCCTGGTGCTCGACGAATACTGCCGCACCGTGGATGCCCCACACATATATGGCGTCGGCGACGTTGCACGATGGCGGCACCAAAAACATGGCGAAGATATCCGGATCGAGCACTGGACCAACGCCGTCGAGCAGGCCGCGTGCGTGGCTTACAACATCACGCATCCGGAGACTCCCCGCGCCTACACTCCCGTCGAGTACGTCTGGAGCGACCAACACGATTGGAAGATCCAGGTGGTAGGCCGGGTGGGCGGAAAGGCTGAACACGTCGTTATCGGACATCCGGAAGTTCACGGGCGCTTCGCCGCGCTATATACGGTTGACGGCACCAGCCTGAGTGGTGCCGCCATCGTGAACTGGCCTAAGGCGCTCCTGGCCTGCCGCCGCGGCATGGGTACGGGAATAACAGTTCAAGAACTGCGGGAGAAACTCGAACCAATGCTAGACCCCCAACCCTTGGCGGCATCCTGATGGGACAGACTTGGTCACCCCTGACACATGCAGGGGCGAGGGAAGCGATTGCTTTGGCCTGCCGTGTGCTGGCACACCGTGGCCTGGCAGACGGCATCCTCGGCCATATCAGCCTTCGAATCGGCGAGAACAGCCTGCTGGTCCGATGTAGGGGTCCCCAGGAGCGCGGGCTGGCATTCACCGAAGCCAGCGACATCCGTTTGGTCGACCTTGACGGCAACCCCGCTGCTGAAGGCGAGTTGGAGGGGGGATACTCCGCCCCTAACGAACTCCCCCTGCACACGGAACTGTTACGCCAACGCCCCGACATCAACGCGGTCGTCCACGCGCACCCGCCTCGGGTCGTCGCAGCTGACCTCGCCGGGCTTGGCATCCGCCCGATCGTCGGAGCCTTCGATATTCCAGGCACCCGCCTGGCAGCAGGCGGGGTACCCGTGTATCCGCGGGGAGTACTGGTCAGGAACCGCCAGTTGGCTGCGGAAATGCTCCACGCCATGGGTGATCGTCCTGTCGTGCTGCTCCGCGGACACGGGCTGACCAGCGCCGCAGGGAGCGTGGAGCAAGCAGTACTCCAGGCAATCAGCGTAGATACCCTTGCAGGGTTGTCGCTTCAGGTGACTTCAGCTGGGGGAGCGCTCAAAGACCTCCCAGACTCGGACATGGCTGAACTGCCAGACCTCGGTGGGTCGTTCAACACGCAAACGGCTTGGAGACACGAACTCGCTCGGATTAACGCTGCATGGTGAAGCTAGCCGACAGGAGCGTACAGACTCTCATCCCGGGGACGGAGGGGACATCTGACATGTCTTCTGACCCTATGAACGGCACATCCAAACACGGCCCGCCACCGCAGTACCCCATCGAATCTGTTGACAATGCATTGCGACTGCTCCTGCTATTCGAAACCCAGCCCAGCATCCGGTTAACAGATGCGAGCAACTATCTTGGTGTTGCATCGTCGACAGCGCACAGGCTTATGGGGATGTTGCTCTACCGAGGCTTCGTGCGACAAAACCCGGCTACTCGCGCATATGAACCAGGCCAGGCGCTCAGTTCCATCGCCTTCGCCATCAGACGCCAGGTAGACATCAGGGCCCTCGCTCGTCCCGTACTTGAACAGCTGTTCCAACAAACCGGGGAAACAGTCCACTTCGCCACGCTCGAGAGGACAGACGCCCGATTCCTTGATGCCATTGAAAGCTCAAGGGCAGTGCGGGTGGGCTCCCGCCAAGGCATCACGCTGCCAGCCAACTGCACTGCGACAGGAAAAGCGATGCTGAGCCGGCTCACTCAGGAGCAGCTACGGGCCCTGTACCCGAATAAGGAACTCCCCGTGCTGACGGAAAACTCAATCAAGACAAGAACAAACCTCGAAGCCGAGCTTGATGAGATCCGCCGAGCGGGATACGCCACGAGCAGAGAGGAAAGTGAAGACGGAGTTACGTCGGTCGCCGTGGCTATTACGGGCCCGTCCGGGGCGCTTTTCGGGATTAACGTTTCGGTGCCGGCTCACCGGATGTCGGACAAGTTGCGCGCGGAACTTGGGGGAATGATCCGCGTCGCCGCTGAAAATTTGCAAGGCCTGCTGCTTTAGCCGGCTGCAACCCACAATGCGGTCGGTCCCGCTTGTTACTCCAGTAGCCCGTTGATCTTTGATCCTCTGCCAAGGTGACCCTGATGCCTTGCCCTTGAGATGCTACAGATGTCGCAGGGCGGTCGTAGTTGGTTGCTGTAAACGTAAGCCAATCAGCGGCGCACCGCGAAGGGATCCCTTTCTCGTTGTCGGCCCCCGGCATCAGTGGCCCCAGCCACGGCCGGAGTGAACTGAGCGCGACACTTCACTCCAAAAAAACCAATATCATCACTCGCACTGACATTTCTGATTACAGTCAGTCAGCTTGGAGAAACGGATGCAGGAACTGCGGCAGGCTTCAGTCGCTATACCTTTCTACAGGGACGAGAAGGGGAATCTTCGCTTGGTACTGATCAAACGATCAAACTATGGACAACATGGAAGCCAGATTTCGCTGCCTGGAGGCAATCGGGAACCACAGGACGAAGGTGCTTGGGACACTGCCCTTCGTGAAACTATCGAAGAGCTGGGATTGAGCACCAAGCAAATTGTTTTACTCTCTCAACTCGAACCAATTGATACCCACGTAACCCGCTATCGAGTTTCACCTTTCGTAGTCCAACTGCAGGGGATCACACCAAGCTTTGTATGGAAGCCTCAAATGGCGGAGGTCGAGGAGGTGGTCGATGTACCAGTGAATGTGCTGGCCTCCGAAACTGCAGCAGGAGAAGAAGAACTATGTTTTCCGGGCTGGAACACTCGGAGGAAAGTCCCCGTGCGGAGGTTTCAGGGGCATACAGTTTGGGGCCTAACCCTCCGAATCCTCGAGCCCGTATTGCCTCAGGCGCTGGCAGGAAAATGGCCCATATCGTGACGCACATCAGAACCTCTTCGCAAACGATTGCACTCACCAACGCAATCCGGACGTGCGGAAACTGTCCTGAATCATGTGAGTTGACCAACGAATACCCCCGAATCTAGAGGGTTGGGTCGACTGCAGCGAAACGGATTGCGGAGGGAGCCGGTCCCGACGACATGACCAGCCTTGCCGCCTTCCTCCTCTCCGACGAGAGCAGCTACATCACCGGACAAACAATCTCTGTCAATGGAGGGCTGCTTCACAGATAGGAAGTCCTGCTGACAACCCAAAAAAAATCCGCCGCGGTTTCCATGGCCGCTCAGATCCATCGTCAACCGTGGCGCCAGACTGGAAGGCCGGGCGCCAAGGCTGTCTAACAGGACCTGACAAAGTCCCGGCTCGCTCCGTTGCCGCCCGAGCCTGGTTGATCTTCTTTTGGTATGGGATACACCCCCTTCCTCGGGCACTCCCCCGCTCATTTTCGACTGGTAGCGGGACGTGTTGAAGTGGGACGAGTAGAAGTTCTTTTTGACCGGGGCATGTCTGGAGCGGATGTTCAAAATGCGAGTCATTTTTAAAGCCCTGAATGGACCCGGCTTATCGGCCGCATCAGTCGCCTTGAAGTGGCTCTCGGCCCACCAGGTCCGCCGCGCGGTCGTAGTTCATCACAAGTGTCGGGGTGCCGAGAGTTAATCGTCTTTGAGCAACATGGATAACTGAGACACTCGTGTGCCTGTATATGGTGACCTCCGGGAAGCTTTCGTTGATGACTTTCCAGTGCGCACCAGGGATGGTGTGGGTCAATACATCGCCCAGGAACATTCCTATGGGCCTGACCAGCGCTTCCAGGGATGCCTTGTCTTCTGCGCTCCCTATCAAAGAATCGACTGCTACCAGTCCTTGTCGTGAGCGGGGAATCGACATACCCTTCTTCCGGCATAACTCGAGTAATTCGTCGTAGCCTCCAACATTGGTCGGGGGAGGCTTAATTTCTCCGGGAATAGCAGGTCTGTACTCGGCATATTTCCTGGCCATCCCAGGGGGCAGCGACTGCAGAGGCTCGTCGATTCCGTCCGGGTGACACATGCGGCCATGCTACTTCACCGTCCGAAGCGGTTCCTCGAGTCCGCCTCTTGTGTGGAAAGTGGACATGTATTCCATGTAGTTTGCCGACGACGCCAGGGCATGGCGATCGATCGTGGCCGGGGAGTAGCCAAGGGCTTCAGCGATGATGGCCACGGGTGCGAGTTTGGTGAGTTCGTGAAGTGTTCCGAGCCTGGCCGCCCGACTGCTGAAAGCCGTGCTTAGCCGCTGGGTGAGGGTTGAGGCCTGGAGGTGCCGGCCTGGCGAGCCGCCTCTGAATACCCAGTTGCTGTTGGGGTGCGCGGCCGTTTGATGGTGGGTTGGCGTGACTGCTAGTTCTCGCCAGGGCTCATCGAGCGGAGGTGTGAGAGCGATTTCGACGGTTCCGAGGGTGATGGTGACGATTTCCTCGGTCACGGTGACGTTGTCCCAAGTGAGTTTGACGATGCCGGAGACTTGCTGGCCGAAGACCAGGACGAGGATAGCCGCTGCCCGGTCTCTGGGGTTCATGTCGGTCGTGTGGCTCAGGTTCTGGACGAGGCCGTTCTGGGCGGCTGCGTCGAGTCGTGGGCTGGTGCCGCGGCGGTGGGGCTGCAGTTGCAGGGAAGGGTCGATGAGGTTGGTTTTGGTTGCCCAGTCGAGGAAACGTGAGGCGATGCCTCGTGTCGTCGGGCCTTCCGCCTGCCATCGGTCCAGGTGCGCTTGATTCACTTCGGCGAGTTCGGCACCTTGATCGCTGAGCCAGTTCAGAAGTTCTACGGCGACGGTGACTGCCTGTTTGGCCCGCAGGAACGTTCCTCGGGTGACTTCGTCCATCTGGTTCATGCGGCGCTGGTGGTGCCAGCGGATGTAGAG
>NZ_JAPDNV010000074.1:0-5480 GCF_026013155.1 Paenarthrobacter sp. PAE-2
TCTATCCGGCCACCGACGCGCCCGGCACGATTACACCCTCAAATGCGATGAGCCGGTTTATGCGTGAAACCGTTCGCCGACCTCTCCAGTGACTGAACACTCTCCAATGCGGAGTAGGCGCCCGTGCTGCGCAGCTAGAAGGCTCCGACTGTCGACCCTGCCCGCTTCCTCGAGGAGCACCTCGCCCCGAGCGTCCTCGGACCTGCTACGGACAGATATTGACGACGTTCGTCAACGCCCTGCTCTCCGGTGGACGGCCCGACGCCGGTCTACCGGACGGCCAGCCCCGAGCTGGTGAACAGGCGCAATCCTGCCGAGCCGGCGTCCAGATCCCGGTGCTTGTAACTGCGGAAGGGGCAAGCATGTCCCGGCTGGTTGCTGGGTACCAGGGCCGAGCCGATCAAGCCCCCACCAGTGTGGTGGCGACTCGCTACCGGCTCAGGATCAGAGGCCGGGCGCCTGGCCTTCTGCCGCGACCTGGTTGCCCGCGGCACGGCGGCGCAAGGGCCGGGTCGGGTTGGTCACCATTGGCGCACACGCCGGCCTCGCAGCCGAAATGGCGCCCGTCGGCTTAGGGGCAAGTGACTGTACTCGCTCTCTTTTTGTCTGGCGGCGTTCTTTGGCCCGATCGCCGGCGGCTGACTTCTCAGCTGGGCGGGAGCACCTGCTCACAGCCGCCGGAGCCGCCACCCTGGCAGAACCGCTGGTGGAACTATCGACGACGGCGGCCGTCCGCTCCACCATCGCCGCCGGCACGGCCCCCGGAGTGCTCAGCGCACTGGCCGTCCGTGACGACCTTGCCCTGCACCGGCTCGTCGCCGTCCCCGACCGCGGGCTGCCCCTGCGCCGCACCCTGACCGCCATCTGGCAGACCGGCCCCGCACCCCCGCCCGGACCGGCCCGGGACCTTGCAGCCATCGCCGCCAAAGCTGTCCCGGGAACCGGCACCCGCCGGAAGGCTTGAAACCCGCGCGGTTGCAATGCTTTGCGTGATTGCACGGGGTGTATTCATGTGATTGTGTGCTGGAGGCAGGGATCAACCGGCGTTGCGCGGAGCGAACATGATCACGGCTACTCCGAGCAAGCAGATCACCGAACCGGTGATGTCCCACCGGTCGGGCCGGAAGCCGTCGAAGATCATTCCCCACGCCAGGGAGCCAGCCATGAATACGCCCCCATAGTCGGCGAGGATCCGACCGAAGTGGGGATCAGGCTGCAAGGTCGCGGCGAAGCCATAGATGCCCAGAGCCAGGACCCCGAGTCCGGCCCACCACCAGTCCTTACCGTCGCGGGCCGCCTGCCATACGAGCCACGCCCCGCCGATCTCCGCCGCTGCGGCCAGGATGAACAGGATGATCGTTCTTGCAGTGGTCTCGGATTCATCATGGCAGTGCCCGGCCGCTCATCCGTGAAGGGCCTCTCCGGCCACACTGTGGCCGCGTGCGCAGTGTTCAGGCGGCTCTCTATAACGAAGGAATCCGAGAACGACCTCAATCGAGAATTGAAGGCGTGCCAGGCCTTCGGGAGAAGCACCTCGATAACAGTTCTCGAATCGCACGGCCGATCAAGGTGAACCGTACCGGGTTTTAGGCTGTCTTCTTGCTGGTGGCCTCGTCGTCTGATGAGGCGTCTATTTGAGCATAGTAGTTCTGCTCGAACTCGTCGGGCGGGATCATGGCCAGGGTGCTGGGGACATACGATCGCGGTTTGACGAGATCGCGCTCTCGTTGGTGCAGCACCGACGATGGCTAATGGCATGCACTGCCGCAGAACGTAAGCAGGCAGCTCAGACTTATCTGTCCGAGGTAGCCGATGGGTGGTGTATGCCGGCCACGTTTGCAACAGAGCTGCGGGACCGCGCGATGGAACTCGGCCGGAAACCCCAAAGATAGATTCCCAGACTGTGAACCGGGTTGCGGTGCTCCCACCCTCAGACCGATTCGAAGACAAAACAGGCCAAGGTCCAAGGCTCTTTGGAGTGGTGGATCAGCTGTCCCCTAAGGGGCCCCGGGACTCCTCCAGGGGGATAAATCGGTTTTCGTAAAGCTCGCGAACGCGAACATGCTCGTCGATGGGTGTTGCTTCCAAAATCGTCGCTATGAGCGTCTTCATGAACTGTGCCACCCCCAGGTCATCAGGGACCTGCTCCTCGACGAGCCTGGCAGTCCCAGCAGGATCTTCATCGTCCCAGTCGACTAGGACTAAGGCAGTAGTCGTGTAGCCGTGCCCGTCGCCGCGGTCCCGAAGTTTCCGCATCATGTCAATGGTCCGGGCGAAGGCACCCGGTTCGTCTCGAACGATGGTCCCTCGCTGGACAAAACCGAATCCAACGGCGGCGAGTGGATACCTCCCTCGGAGGTTTGCGGCATCACCGTAGGCTTCTTCGAAGCGGTTTGACAGGTTCTTTCCGAAGGATGAACTCATAGCCTTGGTAGAGAGAATCAGTTCGGGTCCTCGGTCCCATCGCGCGATGGCAACATCAACTTGTTTTACGTAGGCCCGGCCAAGTATTCGCGCATCAGCTGCCCCAAGACCTCTCGAATCGATGGATTCTCTGACCTCCGCTGCCAGATTTTTGGGCAGCTTTTCCAGTAGTGCCATGATGTCCTGGGACACGACCCGAGGCCTGCTGGCCCTCGGCCAGACTTCATCCGGGCCGAATCCAGCCCGCCGGAGCTCGTGAGCAAACCACGAGTCGATGGCCTTGGCGAATCGTCCGCTCTGGGACTTATCTCCGGCCGCCAACGGGACCGAGAGAAGGCGGCACAATAGGTCATGGTCCGGCACAAATTCCGGCGCCCCGGGCGTGTGATGCTGCCAGGGACTTGCCGTTGAGGCCCCGGCTAGTATCGCGTCAAAATCTGAGAAAGCATCGCGGCTAGCCACGGATGGCCGGCTTGGATCGTGCCTTGCGTCGGTTAAACAGGGCGTGCTGGGCGGATTTGAGTTCCTGGATATCGGAGTCGGTGAGGCCCAGCCCGTCTTTGAGGACGACGCCGTCAACCAGTTCAACGGCACGTGGCAGTTCGCCGTCGCGTAGAGCGGCTGCAACGCGCGAACGGATCGCATGAAGGGCTTCTGCCTGCGCGGCAACAAGAGCTGGCCCGGGGACGGGCAATAGATCCGCTTCTTTGGGCTCGATCTTCAGCATGCCTCCCCCATATGCTCGGCCCACTGTTTCAGCGCCCAACATGGTCAGCGTGTTAATGGACGCAAGCGGCAGAAGCTCGCGTCCAAGTTCCCTGTGTTCCAGATGGAAGTAGACACCGTGGACGGAGTTGAGGTGGTGCACCCCTGCGTTGTTGGTTGTCAGACGGGGTGTGTCGGCATTCATATACGTCAGGAACAAGTCCGGGATGGACACCAGTGGGACCCTCCACCAGGGGGAACGGACACGACACTTGTAGGCATCGTTGACCCTATCCGTTTCGCCTTCTAGGACGAGGGCCTCCCCCGCTGGAGAGGGGGCGCCTGCCGGACGGAACAGGTAGGTCGCTTTTCCCTCCTCGCTGAGCTGCCTCAGCCGCCGGGAGCTCAGTTCCAGGCCCCGCAAGTGTCGGCTGCCTGGTGGAGATATCCGTACGAGGTCGTTTCTGCTGAGTCCTCGTTCTTTCACCTGCTCCCAAGTGAGAGCGAAGAAGGAATTATTGCCTGTCACCGCACCCAGCGACGTTTCTCCCCAATGGTGAAGGACAGAAAAGCCATCACCCGAGAGTGCCGCGTCGTAGATGGAACGCGCCCGCGGACCGACCATGGCGGCCGTCCATTTGTCTCCTGCGGCCCCGGGGATCCAAGTACTCGGCGCGTCCATCGAGGGGAGGTCCTGGACGCTTTCCGCCTGGAATAGCGTGAAGCGGTCGGTGGGTCCCTCACGGAAACCCTCGGCCAGCAACAAAACTACTTCTTCTTGGACTGTCGGGAAGACTCGTTCGCTGAACAGCACGAGCTCGACCTTCTTGAAGTGTTCAAGAAGAAATCTACGGACAGGAGCTGCGTAGTTAACTGACAGCAGCTCGGCCGGCAACACCAGTCCCAGTCGACCGCCGCGTCGAAGGAACTGCGCGGAATGAACCACGAAGGCTGCCCAACTCGATGCGAGCTCACTCAGGTCTACCCCGGCTGCGGCAGCTGCGCTCCGTGATCTCCCGCGGGATTCGCCTGCGTGTTCCTGGTACCGGATATACGGAGGATTTCCGATCACGCAATCGTGCACCGGGTCGGGGGCGACGCTGAAAAAGTCACTAACACGAACGTGTGCTTCGATCCCCGCGTCTGCCAGGATCATCTCCGCGAAACGGGCTGAGGTCTCAAACAGTTCGACACCGGAGTAGCTCACGTTCGGGAGCTTTCGTTCCTTGGCGAACATGCCAGCGGAAAGAAGAAAGGCTGCTTCGCCGCAGGACGGTTCCAAGACTCTAGAGGTGCCATCCGTCATGGCCCAGCTAGCAATGTAGTCGGCCACCGCTGAGGGCGTGAAAAAAGCCCCACGGGCCTTCCTCAGCTCGTTCGTATCGTCTTCGCGAAGTACATCTAGCACTCCGACAGTCTTCCACAGGGGGCCGCCAATATTGGACTGTTGACCCGCGGCACACGTGGCCGGAACAGAGGACGATAGGTAGTCAGCACTCCCACGTATCGTGGCAGCATGGACAGCCAATTCATTGACCCCGACGCTCCCGACACCTTTCCGGCAGCCGTGAAAACCCGGCTGGCTGAGCTGACCCAGATGTCGGACCTCGAAGCGCTCGAAAGTGAAGCCGCGTTCATCAGCTCCTTAACCGGCTCCCGCCTCCGAGCATTCCACTTCAGCCGGCTGCTCCCCCACGAATTCGATCTCGTGCGGCTCGAGGGTCTGAGACCGTTCAGCCGAGATCTATTCACACGGCGAATCCAGCTCGCGGTTCACCACGGCCATCTCAACGATCACAGCGCTAGTACACTCATGGCCACTTCCATGTACGGAACCGATGACGGACTGCGCTCTTACTTCCAAGACCAGCTGCCGAAGAGGGAAGGGCAGGTCCATGCCTGCATAGGTTCCACGAAATTCACCACACCGTCCGACTTCGAACTCCTCCAGGGAAAATGGGGCGGCGAAGGGATCTACTTTGCGGCTGACAATCGGATGGATCCAGGCCCTCCTCAACCTGGCTTTCCTGTGCTCATCGAGCTGGCACTGCGCATCGACAACGCAATTCGCCCGATGCACTTCAACCCCCCTCTTTCATCCGTCCTGTCCCGAAAAGAGGATGAACTCTCAGGCGATGTTCGAGTGGATGCTGCCGTGGGCGCCGAAGAAATAGTCAAAATACTGAAGCCAGGAGATGCCGACTATGACCAATACGCTGGACTTGAGCAATCGTAATGCGATGATCCCCCGGTAGCGTTCGTCCCCGTCGCACGAACCCGATTCGCGAACGAGCCGCTTAACAGGCTCATCGCATTTGAGGGTGTAGTTGGGGTCTGAATCCGCCGGTCTC
>NZ_JAPDNV010000075.1:0-5417 GCF_026013155.1 Paenarthrobacter sp. PAE-2
TACTTTACATAAGGTCCATTATCGGCGTTTCTGCACCTGTGATTCAGGGTGTGATTCAGGGGTTGAAACTGGCTGTTTTCCGTGCGAGCATGGGACCATGGCGGCAGTTGCAGGAGCCCGGGGCGGGCTGAAAGCGCATCAGGATTCGATTCGTCTTCCTGAGGATGAGCTGGTCCGGGACCTGCGGGACATCCTCGGTGCGAAGCTCGTGGCCTACATCGGTTCGGTGAAGGAAACCCGGGCTGTTCGCCAGTGGGCTGATGGTGAACGGAAGCCCTCGGCCGAGGTGCTGACCCGGCTTCGTCATGCCTACCATGTGGCCGCGCTGCTGGCCGAGCGTGACTCCCGTGCCGTGGTTCAGGCGTGGTTTCAGGGCATGAATCCGCAGCTGGACGATGTGCCGCCGGCGCGGCTGTTGCGCGAAGGCCAGGTCGAGGACGCAGCGCAGGCGGTCCTTGCCGCCGCGCGGGCGTTCGCGGCGGCCGGCTGAGGGGTGGATTCTGTACAGCTGACATCAACGGCTGCCGGGGGCGCACGGGTTTGGCGGATTGGGTTCCGTCCCGAGCCGTGGGCGTGGAGCGGCTGGGAATGGTCGACCGAGGGCAGGTTCCCGGGTCGCTGGGATGACCTGCATGGAAACTTCCGCACTGTCTATGCCGGATCGAGCCTTCTGGCCTGCCTGCTCGAGGTGCTGGCAGGGTTCCGGCTTGACGCCAGGATAGCCGCGGAACTGGACGAGATCGTGGAGGACGAGGAAGACGCTGTCCTTCACCCGACCGTACCGCCCGGGCAGGTACCGCGGGAGTGGCTTGATGCCCGGGCCGCTTCCTCGGCCGAGCTGGCAGGTGCTTACTGCGCCGTGACCGGTTCCCGGTCCATCGCAACCTTGTATCCGCATTTCATCGGTGTGGCGCTCGGCCTCGGTCTGACGGATTTTGACGCAGCGGCGTTGAAGGACGCGCGGCCGCGCCGGTTGACCCAGGCCATCGCTGCCTGGATTTACGAGAACACGGACCTCGACGGCGTCACCTTCGCCTCCCGTCACGGCGATGAACTGCAGTTGTGGGCCATCTTTGAACGACCCGGCGACGGCGTTATCAGCCCGCAGCTGCGCGGCAGCAGGCCCGAGGAACTCCACCACGACAGTGACGCCGTCAGGCACTCCTTCGCGATGCTGGGGCTAACGTGGAGGCAGGAATAGCCCGGAGTCCTGGAACAGCTCCGACAACTCCCGATTGACCGCGGCAACGTCCAGGAAGGCGGGGTCGAAAGGCTCATCAGATCCGGTGATCTCTGCCACCAAGGCGGCGCATTCCGCGTGGTCTGGATGCTCCGGGTCGGCAAGAACGTCCATCAGCTGTTCGTACCCAGGCGTTCCTCCGGAATCTTCCACCGGGCCGCGGCGGTCACCGTCAATCAGCCGTGCAGGCGGGGCACTTTCGTCCGCAGGGCGTTGTGATAACAGCTCGAGACGGTGCAGCCAGCTGTCGCCGAAGTCGTACTCGTAGAACGCTTTGCCGCCACCCAGAACGAGCACTGCTCCAGGGACAGGTCCTCCTCCGGCCTGTCGTCAGGGTCAAAGCACTCCTGCCTGGGAAGCCACTGCAGGTCGTCCGGGTACACGCCGTTGACGGGCCGAAGGCGCACAAATGGCTCCAGCGCGGTGAACCTGTGCAGGTGGATGTCCTCCCAGCCGAAGGCCACCTGTAGCACCTGATGCATCTGGTTCAGCGCCATAGCTCCCCGAATATCGAGCCGACGCCAAATGACCGGTTCGCTGTCGATAAGTTCGACGCGAATTTCCAGGACCGCCTCAGCTGTCATGCCTGCCTGACCCAACGTTTCTCCATCCGGCCATTCTTTCAGGCCCCGGCTTACTGGCCCGTCACCCGCCCGAGGCACTCCCCCAAATTGACGGAACGACGGTTATCGGCGATTCGAAACGGCCGGGGGAGACGCCCCGGAGGGGGTTGCATTCCGGCGTCACGGCTGGGCTTTTCGCCCTCGTGCCAGGGTGGACTGCGTAGGCCCGTCATGACAAGGATGCGGGAGAATTCGCAGGCGGATCGGCGTTGGTATCTTTTGGTAGGCCGCACCGGTGGCTGTGATTGAGCGAAGGAGTGTGCGAGTGTCCGAGGACCGTGTGTCATACGGTTTTCCCCTTCCCCCGGGCGAGGTTTGCCCGACGGGCTCTTTTTTGTTGTCGCTTCAGACCGGCCGGAGCGAGTGGTCGGAGGGGCTGTACAGAATGCACGGCTACGCCCGTGGCGACGTTGTGCCAACCCGGGATCTGGTGATCGCCCACATGCACCCGGAAGACCGTGACGCGGCCCGCCAGCTCATTGAGACCCTCGCCCGCGACGGCGGACAAGCGTCCAACTTCCACCGCATCATCGACAGCAAAGGCAAAGAACACCGGGTTCTCACGGTCGCCGAGGCTGACCGGGATGACACTGGAAAGGTCGTGGCCATTCACGGGCTCACCGTTGACCTGACCCGTTCCATGGCCATCGAAAGCGGTCAGGCCGCCGCCTTGGCCCTGGTTAACGCCTATGCCAGCCGTGGTGTCATCGAGCAGGCCAAGGGCATCCTCATGGGCTATTTCAACATCGGCCCGGCGGAAGCATTCGACCGGCTGGCCGCGCGCAGCCAGAACACGAACGTGAAAGTGTCGGCCCTCGCCGCCCAACTCGTCGCTGCCGCGGACAACAGGCGGATCCACGACACCCTTGGAAAATGGGTAACGCAACCACGAGGCCACCAGATGTCCACTCAATAGGTCCACAGTCTTTGCGGACGAACGTCGGGACGGGTGAACGGTACGCTGCAGGCCTGCCGGCTCCTTCTGCCACCGGCGGGCTACACAAGGTGACCGAGCGCTGAACCGCGGCTTCTTGCACCGACACCTATGCATGCCCTCACTTGGCGTATCCGCAGTTGTACCCGGCTGGATATCAGGGTGACATAAGCAACGCGATCAATGGGCGGGAGTCCCGCCGCTGCGAGGTCAGGGGGCAGCGGCGGGACTTTAGGCATTGCCCACCTCACGGACGGGATGAAGCTCCCGGCCCGTGAACCGCGCGCTGCTACACGGCCCACCTACTATGCACGACGCTCCTCAAGTTCCGATCAAGGCCAGCTGAGACTTTCCCTACTCAACCTGCCAGAAGGTGCCGTTCCTGACCATCAAGCCGTCCCATCAGAAAATCTGTAAAAACTCCTCGATTGCGCAGTTGCCATGCGTGTCGCGCGTCTGACCGATAGCGGAAAGCACTCCGTAGCGCAGGATCCTGCGGGCCGCTCTGTTGCGCTCAGAGCACAGTGCTATCCATCATTTCGTCAGGTGGTGGGTACCCACAGGCACTGAAAACCCTGTCGAACCAGACTCCGGGGCGAGACAGGGTCTCTCCAGCGGCCAGCCAGCGACGTAATCGTCATACCGCTGTTGCGCCGTCTCGTCGACCTTCTCGCGCTGGGGAGCTATGTCGGCCCGTCGCTTCCAACGATTCGAAGGGCTGATGTAGAACATGTAGCCGTCGCCTGGCTTGCCGTAGAAGTTCTTCTTTGGGCCGCCCTGACCAGTAATTACGATCTCGTGAGCATGCCGGTTCCGTAGCCAGCGGAAGCCGCTTACGGTCTGGCCATAGGGGTCCGTGGAGCGCGCCTCGGAGTAAATCACCGGCATCTGCTCTCGGAGTTCCTCGTCGAGGGCCAGGGCCCACCACACTCCCTCAACCGCGGCCGTCCAAGTAGCTCGTGCGTCTCCTTGATTGCCGGCGCATCTTTCCCACGCTGCCCCGATGGCAAAGCGGGACCAGTGCAGGGCGCGGAGGACCTCAGGGGAAGGAGTCTCCGGGAGAAACACCTTCCGGACTCCCTCCCATTCACCAGTCCGGGAATCTGAGTATGGGACCTTGATGGATGCGCTCATTATCCTGGATGCTCGGTTTGCAGCGTGTAAGCGGTAGAGGCAGGTTCAGGCCGATGCCACTTCGGAGGGCCGCCCACGATGATCGCCTTACAGGCTCGATCTTCAGAACCTTCGGTTAGCAGGAGCCGTTACAGGCTCATCTTGTCCTCGTGCTGCGGGCAGTACGCGCCCACCGCGGCACCATGCACGGCTACCAACTGCGGCACCGTATATGCCCAACCAGCAGCGGTCAGTATGTAGTTGTTGATGTCGGTTCCGACAGCCCCGCCGTCGTACATATCGCAGAACCCCTGGCCGATACTGACGAGGTCCTCACCGGCGCCAGCACTCTTCAGTGCTGGTTCAGACTCATAGATGGCTTCGAGATAGATATCTCTCACCATCTCTTCACGTGTCGAGGCCTTCTTGGTCGCAGCAGCCGAGGAAGTGGAAGGCTTAGACGTGGCCGTCACGGTGGCGGCGGGAGGCGCGGTACTGAATTCTGAACTCTGAGTCGACGCCCCGGAACAACCGGACAGCGCAAGAACGGCCAGCAGGCAGCACGCCCATGATTTGCGCATGATTCCCCCAGTTACTACGGCCGCTGGTCCCCTGCCAGCGTCTGTTCCCTGAGTATAGGACCAAAGGCGAACACCATCGGTAAAACGACAAGCGAGGCGCCTCCGGAGCGGGTCTGTTTGTGCCACCACCACTTTCGCGCCTAACACGTCAGGCTAACCCCACACTCCCCCAGCTTTACAGAATCTCCATTATCGGCGTTTGAGTAGGACGAGTAGAAGTAGATTAGAGAACTCGTCTCATCCTGTTTTTTGATGTTTGCGCAGGTCAGTGCGGTGCAATGACCAATTGACGTCGATTGCTGGAAGTCAGCGTTTGCGCGGGACGCCGCGGCACAGTGACGTAGTCTCTCATTAGATGAGAGATTTTTGCGTACAGTTAGCTCAGTGAGTATCGAATCTGGGCGGATTCCGGCCTTTCTGACCAACGCGAATGTCGGGCTGCTGCGTGCCGAGGATCGAGTCTTCGAGGCGATGGTGGATGGCTGGCGTGCACAGATGCTGGCTCGCGGTCTGTCGACGTCGTACATCAAGAGCTCATGCGGGACGATCCAGAAGTTCCAGGAGCACGCGAACGAGTATCCGTGGACGTGGTCGGCGCATCACGTGGATGAATTTCTGGCAGACCGCCGCAGCTCAGAGAAAGGGTTGGCGTTATCAACCCTGAGGACAAACTCCGGGGCCATCAGGGCTTTCTGTTCCTATCTAACGGACGGGCGTTACGGTTGGGCCACGTTCTGTGAGCGGGTCTTCGCGGACATTCCGGTGCAGGTCGTGTTCGAGTGGAACTCGCCACGACACACGACGGACGATGCCCTGCCGGCACGCCGCCGGGCGTTCACCCGGACAGAACTGCAGACGTTCTTCGACGCTGCCGACGACCTGGTCGACACAGAGTTCGCCAAGGGTTCCAAACGCTGGCTGCCAGC
>NZ_JAPDNV010000076.1:0-3148 GCF_026013155.1 Paenarthrobacter sp. PAE-2
TTACCCGTCCCCCTGTGTGGGGGTGGGAAGTGTGTGGTTACAACTGTGGTGCTTGTTTAGTTGTGTTGTTGTGTTGGTGTTCCCGGGTTGTTGGTTGGGAACCACATAGTGGACGCGTGCAGTGTGTTGTGTGTGGTGTAAGTTGTTGGCCTATTAGTACCGGTCAGCTTCACGAGTCTTTAGTCCTCGCTTCCACATCCGGCCTATCAACCCAGTGGTCTGGCTGGGGGCCTCTCACACATAATGTGTTTGGAAATCTCATCTTGAAGCGAGCTTCCCGCTTAGATGCTTTCAGCGGTTATCCCATCCGAACGTAGCTAATCAGCGGTGCACTTGGCAGTACAACTGACACACCAGAGGTTCGTCCGTCCCGGTCCTCTCGTACTAAGGACAGCCCTTCTCAAATTTCCTGCGCGCGCAGCGGATAGGGACCGAACTGTCTCACGACGTTCTAAACCCAGCTCGCGTACCGCTTTAATGGGCGAACAGCCCAACCCTTGGGACCTACTCCAGCCCCAGGATGCGACGAGCCGACATCGAGGTGCCAAACCATGCCGTCGATATGGACTCTTGGGCAAGATCAGCCTGTTATCCCCGAGGTACCTTTTATCCGTTGAGCGACGGCCATTCCACAATGTACCGCCGGATCACTAGTCCCGACTTTCGTCCCTGCTTGAGATGTCTCTCTCACAGTCAAGCTCCCTTGTGCACTTACACTCGACACCTGATTGCCAACCAGGCTGAGGGAACCTTTGGGCGCCTCCGTTACTTTTTAGGAGGCAACCGCCCCAGTTAAACTACCCATCAGGCACTGTCCCTGACCCGGATCACGGGCCGAAGTTAGATGTCCAAAGTGACCAGAGTGGTATTTCAACGATGACTCCACCCGAACTGGCGTCCGGGTTTCAACGTCTCCCACCTATCCTACACAAGCCACTCCGAACACCAATACCAAACTATAGTAAAGGTCTCGGGGTCTTTCCGTCCTGCTGCGCGTAACGAGCATCTTTACTCGTACTGCAATTTCGCCGAGTTTATGGTTGAGACAGCGGGGAAGTCGTTACTCCATTCGTGCAGGTCGGAACTTACCCGACAAGGAATTTCGCTACCTTAGGATGGTTATAGTTACCACCGCCGTTTACTGGGGCTTAAATTCCCAGCTTCGCCCGCGAGGGGCTAACCGGTCCTCTTAACCTTCCAGCACCGGGCAGGAGTCAGTCCGTATACATCGTCTTGCGACTTCGCACGGACCTGTGTTTTTAGTAAACAGTCGCTTCCCCCTGGTCTCTGCGGCCCACACCCGCTCCACAAAGCAAGTCTGTATCACGGGGCAGGCCCCCCTTCTCCCGAAGTTACGGGGGCATTTTGCCGAGTTCCTTAACCATAATTCTCTCGATCGCCTTGGTATTCTCTACCTGATCACCTGTGTCGGTTTGGGGTACGGGCGGCTAAAACCTCGCGTCGATGCTTTTCTAGGCAGCATAGGATCACCGGATCCCCCCATACGGGGGTCCCATCAGATCTCAGGATCGTGCTCGAAACACACAGGAACGGATTTGCCTATCCCTGACCCTACATCCTTGGACCGGGGCTACCATCGCCCGGCCCGGCTACCTTCCTGCGTCACACCTGTTAATACGCTTGCCTCCCGGGATCAGGTCCCAGCACCAGCCCAACCATCACACCACAAGTGGTGCAACAAGAAAGACCGGCGGTGGTTAGTATCCCCCGTTCAACATGGGCGGTTTTTCGCCGGTACGGGAATATCAACCCGTTGTCCATCGACTACGCCTGTCGGCCTCGCCTTAGGTCCCGACTTACCCAGGGCAGATTAGCTTGACCCTGGAACCCTTGATCATTCGGCGGACGGGTTTCTCACCCGTCTTTCGCTACTCATGCCTGCATTCTCACTCGTGTAGGCTCCACCGCTGGTTTACACCGCGACTTCACCGCCCACACGACGCTCCCCTACCCATCCACACCCCTGAACCACGAAGGCTAGGGTAATGCGTGAATGCCACAACTTCGGCGGTGTACTTGAGCCCCGCTACATTGTCGGCGCGGAATCACTTGACCAGTGAGCTATTACGCACTCTTTCAAGGATGGCTGCTTCTAAGCCAACCTCCTGGTTGTCTAAGCAACTCCACATCCTTTCCCACTTAGCACACGCTTAGGGGCCTTAGTTGGTGGTCTGGGCTGTTTCCCTCTCGACTATGAAGCTTATCCCCCACAGTCTCACTGCTGCGCTCTGACTTACCGGCATTCGGAGTTTGGCTGACGTCAGTAACCTTGTAGGGCCCATCGGCCATCCAGTAGCTCTACCTCCGGCAAGAAACACGCAACGCTGCACCTAAATGCATTTCGGGGAGAACCAGCTATCACGGAGTTTGATTGGCCTTTCACCCCTACCCACAGCTCATCCCCTCCATTTTCAACTGAAGTGGGTTCGGTCCTCCACGACGTCTTACCGTCGCTTCAACCTGGCCATGGGTAGATCACTCCGCTTCGGGTCTAGATCACGCCACTACACTCGCCCTGTTCAGACTCGCTTTCGCTACGGCTTCCCCACACGGGTTAACCTCGCGACGTAACACTAACTCGCAGGCTCATTCTTCAAAAGGCACGCCATCACACCCATACAACCCCGAAGGGCTGCAGATGCTCTGACGGATTGTAAGCACACGGTTTCAGGTACTGTTTCACTCCCCTCCCGGGGTACTTTTCACCTTTCCCTCACGGTACTGGTCCGCTATCGGTCATTAGGAAGTATTTAGGCTTATCAGGTGGTCCTGACAGATTCACACGGGATTTCTCGGGCCCCGTGCTACTTGGGATCCTCTCCAAAGGCGGTGCCACACATTACGGTTACGGGACTCACACCCTCTCTGGCCGGCCTTTCAAGACCGTTCACCTATACGCACACCCACACCCCACCGGTCCGGCAGAACCAGCACGGAAAGTCCCACAACCCCGCCCACGCAACGCCCGCCGGCTATCACACATGGAACGGTTTAGCCTCATCCGCGTTCGCTCGCCACTACTAACGGAATCACTCTTGTTTTCTCTTCCTGCGGGTACTGAGATGTTTCACTTCCCCGCGTTCCCCCCACGCACCCTATGAATTCAGGCACGGGTCACACAATCACC
>NZ_JAPDNV010000076.1:3248-5298 GCF_026013155.1 Paenarthrobacter sp. PAE-2
CCAAAAGCGTTGTGCGGGGTTTCCCCATTCGGACATCCTGGGATCACCGCTCGGTTATCAACTCCCCCAGGCTTATCGCAGATTCCTACGTCCTTCTTCGGCTCCTAATGCCAAGGCATCCACCGTGCGCCCTTAAAAACTTGACCACACAAAACCACAACCACCACCACCCAAACAGGATGGCAACAGGCCGCGGCTGATGCACTCAATCAATTCGAGAGAACCACGACCACAAAGGGCCAGGTTCATTCATCAAAGAAATTGCTAGAACACACAACCCACACCCCCAAAAAGAGTGCAGGACCATGTGTCCAGATGCTCGCGTCCACTATGTAGTTCTCAAACAACAACCCCGTCAACCACACCCACCCCACAAACACGCAGAGCCGGTGCCGGCCGCAGGAACAACAAGAAACACCAAGGATTCCCTGCATTGCTGCAAAAAGGCCCTGTTGCCTCAGGACCCAACAGTGCGCCAAACACAACCCGGCAACGAACACCCCGGACCGCTTTCCCAACAACCCCCCACACACACAGTGCGAAAAGAGGGCTGCCGTACTCACGCCAGGACACCACCACCAACAGGCCATGCCAAAAAACTTGATTTGCTGATATTCCACCCATGAGCACCCACCGCAGAACAGACGCCTGCGCAATGGGCAACACTGACAACCCCGGACCCGCCCATGCAGGCAGACCCGGACGCCGTTAGCAGCTCCTTAGAAAGGAGGTGATCCAGCCGCACCTTCCGGTACGGCTACCTTGTTACGACTTAGTCCCAATCGCCGGTCCCACCTTCGACGGCTCCCCCCCACAAGGGTTAGGCCACCGGCTTCGGGTGTTACCAACTTTCGTGACTTGACGGGCGGTGTGTACAAGGCCCGGGAACGTATTCACCGCAGCGTTGCTGATCTGCGATTACTAGCGACTCCGACTTCATGGGGTCGAGTTGCAGACCCCAATCCGAACTGAGACCGGCTTTTTGGGATTAGCTCCACCTCACAGTATCGCAACCCTTTGTACCGGCCATTGTAGCATGCGTGAAGCCCAAGACATAAGGGGCATGATGATTTGACGTCGTCCCCACCTTCCTCCGAGTTGACCCCGGCAGTCTCCTATGAGTCCCCGGCCGAACCGCTGGCAACATAGAACGAGGGTTGCGCTCGTTGCGGGACTTAACCCAACATCTCACGACACGAGCTGACGACAACCATGCACCACCTGTAAACCGGCCGCAAGCGGGGCACCTGTTTCCAGGTCTTTCCGGTCCATGTCAAGCCTTGGTAAGGTTCTTCGCGTTGCATCGAATTAATCCGCATGCTCCGCCGCTTGTGCGGGCCCCCGTCAATTCCTTTGAGTTTTAGCCTTGCGGCCGTACTCCCCAGGCGGGGCACTTAATGCGTTAGCTACGGCGCGGAAAACGTGGAATGTCCCCCACACCTAGTGCCCAACGTTTACGGCATGGACTACCAGGGTATCTAATCCTGTTCGCTCCCCATGCTTTCGCTCCTCAGCGTCAGTTACAGCCCAGAGACCTGCCTTCGCCATCGGTGTTCCTCCTGATATCTGCGCATTTCACCGCTACACCAGGAATTCCAGTCTCCCCTACTGCACTCTAGTCTGCCCGTACCCACTGCAGAACCGGAGTTGAGCCCCGGTCTTTCACAGCAGACGCGACAAACCGCCTACGAGCTCTTTACGCCCAATAATTCCGGATAACGCTTGCGCCCTACGTATTACCGCGGCTGCTGGCACGTAGTTAGCCGGCGCTTCTTCTGCAAGTACCGTCACCCCGAAGGGCTTCTTCCCTACTGAAAGAGGTTTACAACCCGAAGGCCGTCATCCCTCACGCGGCGTCGCTGCATCAGGCTTTCGCCCATTGTGCAATATTCCCCACTGCTGCCTCCCGTAGGAGTCTGGGCCGTGTCTCAGTCCCAGTGTGGCCGGTCACCCTCTCAGGCCGGCTACCCGTCGTCGCCTTGGTAGGCCATTACCCCACCAACAAGCTGATAGGCCGCGAGTCCATCCAAAACCACAAAAAGCTTTCCAC
>NZ_JAPDNV010000077.1:0-4816 GCF_026013155.1 Paenarthrobacter sp. PAE-2
AGCACTATGCCGGCCAGCAGCGCCGCGGCGCACACCCAGTATCCCGCGGCAAAGTTACCGGCAACGACGGCGGCAATCACCGCGCCGACCAGAATGCCGACCGTCTGGCCCATAGCGGCCAAACCGCCCACCGTTCCCCGCTGTGGAACGGGAACCCTGTCCGGGACAGCTGCAAAAATCGCGGCGTACATAGCGTTCGCCCCGGCCTGCACAAGGCACCACAGCAAGGTCATGACGGCAACATTGGGGGCACCGGCCAAGGCGACCAAAGCCGCAGCGGCAAGGATCGCCCCCATCAGGACCCAGGGAACGCGGCGTCCGTAGCGTGAGGTTGTCCGGTCACTGAAGGCACCAAAGAGCGGGTTGGCAACCAAGGAAACAGCAGCGCCGCACCCGGTCACCAATGCCAGGATTGCTTCCTTCTCCGCAGCGTTGAAATGCTCCGCCTGTTGCCCCAGGAGGACCTGGAGAGGACCGAAGAAAGCGGCGTTGATGCCAAGGTTGACCAGCACCACGCCGGTGACCCACAGTCCCCGGACGCGTTCCACGGGTTCGGCGAGTGCCGTCGTCGTTCTTGACGCTCCGATCAAAGGGTCGGGGACCGGCCCCGGAAGGTCGGACAAACTCATGGCAGGTTCCCCCCTGTTTCAAGTGTTTGGCTTCAGCCTAGCGCGGGCGGAGGGCGCCCAACCCTCCTGCGCGCCCGTCATATCCACATAGATCCGGTCAACCGTGCCGCCCGCGCGATTCCAGCGTTAGTGTGGCATCACACCCAGAAGGAGAAACCTTGAGCGAGCATCTGAACACGGCCGATCTCTACGACGAGCGCGGCGAGGACCTGGAATCCATCTCTGTACAGTTTCAAAACTTCGGCGGTGAATCGCACTTCAGCGGACCGGCCCGGACTATCCGGTGCTTTGAGGACAATGCACTCGTCAAGACCGTGCTTGCTACTCCCGGTGAAGGCGCTGTCCTGGTTGTTGACGGCCAAGGGTCATTGCGTACCGCCCTCATGGGGGACCTGATCGCGGCGAGCGCCGTGGCCAACGGATGGGCGGGCGTCATCATCAACGGGGCAGTCAGGGACCGTGAAGCGCTGGCAACTTTGTCCCTTGGCATAAAGGCCCTGGGGAGCAACCCCAAAAAGAGCGCCAAAACCGGCGTAGGGGAAGTCGACGTGGAGATCGTCATCGACCATGTCCGGATCCAGCCCGGCGTCATGGTGTACAGCGATCCCGACGGCATCCTGGTGGAACGCTAAGGATTCCCGGTTCCGTCCGGCAATTCCTTCGGGAATCAAACAGGGATTAGGATAGTTACTGAAAGCAACTATCTGTCGCTTCCCGATTTCCTTCTGCTTCCTTGGAGAACCACATGTCCAAATACGCCTCAGCCAGGGCCGCCGGCGAGGTGCTGACCCACCGTCAGACCCTCACCGTCATGGTGGGACTCATGCTCGGCCTGTTCCTGTCCTCACTGGATCAGACCATTGTGTCGACGTCCATCTACACCATCGCCAACGATCTTGATGGACTGTCCCTCCAAGCGTGGGCAACTACCGCCTACCTCATCACATCCACCGTCAGCACACCCCTGTACGGCAAACTCAGCGACATCTTTGGCCGACGCCCGCTGTATCTGGTGGCCATTGCGATCTTCCTGGCCGGTTCGCTGTATGCGGGTTCGGTCAATTCCATGACTGAGCTCGCAATGGCCCGGGGCGTGCAAGGGCTTGGAGCAGGCGGCCTCATGGCCCTGGCTCTTACGATCATCGGGGACATTGTTGCTTTGAAGGACCGGGCCAAGTACCAGGGCTACTTCATGTCCGTATTCGGCATTTCCTCGGTCCTGGGGCCCGTGATCGGCGGCGCCCTGGCCGGTGCAAGCAACATCCTCGGTTTTGACGGTTGGCGCTGGGTCTTTTTCATCAACCTCCCCATCGGCCTTGCCGCGCTGGTTGTGGTTTATATGTTCCTGCATCTGCCGGCCCGGCATGTAAAGCAGAAGATCGACTACTGGGGTGCTGCCACCATCACGTTGGGGATTGTGCCGTTGCTTCTGGTCGCCGAGCAGGGCCGCACCTGGGGTTGGGCCTCGGGCGCCTCCTGGCTCTGCTACGGACTCGGCGTGGTGGGCATCGGAGCCTTCCTGTACGTCGAAAAGAAGGCCGGCGATTACGCACTCATCCCGCTTCGACTGTTCAGCAACGCCACCTTCGGGCTCTCGTCGCTGCTGAACTTCATCATTGGCATCGGAATGTTTGGTGCCATCGCGATGCTCCCCATGTACCTGCAGTTGGTCAAGGGCCTCACCCCCACCGAAGCCGGCCTCATGATGATCACCTTCACCATCGGCATCCTGTTCGGGTCCATCAGCGCCGGCCGCACCATCTCATCCTCCGGCGTCTACCGGATCTTCCCCATCCTTGGCACGGCCATTCTTTCCGGGGCCGCCCTGACCATGGGCCTCGTCCTGGGAGTCGATACCGGGCTCTGGGTGCCGGGGCTGATTGCAGTGTTCTTCGGCGTTGGACTGGGCTTCTGCATGCAGCCGCTGACACTGGCGATGCAGGTTTCCGTCCCGCCCAAGGATATGGGTGTGGGAACCTCCACGGCAGCGTTCTTCCGCTCCATGGGCGGAGCCGTCGGCACTGCCGTCTTCATCTCCCTGCTGTTCAGCCTGGCCGCCGACAAGATCGCCGATGGCATGAAGACCGCGGTCTCCAACCCCGATTACCAAGCCGTGATGAAGGACCCTGCCGTTGCCGGCGACCCCGCCAACGCCAAGCTGTTCGATTTCTTCAAGAACGGCGCAAGCAACGACTCCCTCAATGACACCAGCTGGGTCCACGCAGCCAACAGCACCCTCACGAGGCCCATCACTGAGGGATTCGCGCAAGCAATCGATGTCGTCATGCTGACTGCGGCGGGCTTGATGGTTATCGCCTTCCTGATCAGCTTCGCCCTGCCCAACAAGAAGCTCACCGACCCCAAGTCGGCCGCCAAGGAAGCAGCCCCGGCTCACTAGGCTTACTTCTTTAATTCACGGACCCGACGACTCCTTGTGTTCATTTCATTGACGCAACAAAGGTCAAAAGCCCACTTCAGAGCGGGAATTGACGCCTGAGGATCCAAAAGGGATGACATGCATTCACTTAGTGAATGCATGTCATCCTTTCCTTGTGACTGGAAGTTGTCCGATATGACGTGCCACACTGTGTAGCGCGTGTGCACCGGCGTCCCCGTCGGTCAAGCCGATGACGACTGCACCGCGAATCCCAACCACAAGTCCCAAGGGAGAACCATGTCCAACTCCAGCGCTGAAGGCACCCCACCAGTCTCCCGAAAGGTGGTCGGCCTGGCGGTCGCGGGAGCTGTCGGCGGATTCCTGTTCGGCTTCGACTCGTCCGTTGTGAACGGGGCCGTCGATGCCATGAAGGATGAGTTCGTTCTGAGCGGGGCCGTGACCGGTTTTGCGGTTGCCATCGCCCTGCTTGGATGCGCCTTGGGTGCTTACCTGGCCGGCAAAGTCGCCGACCGCTATGGCCGCATCCCGGCCATGAAGATCGGCGCCATCCTCTTCCTGGTGAGCTCCCTTGGAACGGGCCTGGCGTTCAGCGTCTGGGACCTTATCTTCTGGCGCCTCGTGGGCGGGCTCGGCATCGGCCTGGCATCGGTGATCGCCCCCGCCTACATTTCGGAGATCTCGCCCCGCCACGTACGTGGCCGTCTGGCCTCACTCCAACAGCTGGCCATCACCACCGGCATCTTCGCCGCGCTCCTGTCCGACGCACTGCTGGCCAACTCCGCGGGCAGCGCCGCCAACGACTTCTGGCTGGGCATCGAGGCTTGGCGCTGGATGTTCATTGCCTGCGCCCTGCCGGCCGCCGTCTATGGCCTGATCGCCTACCGCTTGCCCGAGTCCCCGCGATTCCTTGTGCTCAACGGCAAGGACAACGAAGCCCGCAAGGTCTTCGACGCCATCATGCCCGGCGAAGACATCGAGCGCCACATCCGCGAGATCCGCGAGGGAATCCAGGAGGACGAACTCTCCAGCAAGAAGGGCTCCCTGCGCGGCAAGGCATTCGGATTGCAGCCCGTGGTCTGGATCGGCATCATCCTGTCGGTGTTGCAGCAGTTCGTGGGCATCAACGTGATCTTCTATTACTCCACCACGCTGTGGAAGGCAGTCGGCTTCCAGGAAAAGGACTCGCTGACCATCTCAGTGGCAACTTCGGTCACCAACATCCTGGTCACCTTGGTGGCCATCGCCTTGGTGGACCGCGTGGGTCGTCGTCCGATCCTGCTGACGGGTTCCATTGGCATGGCCGTGTCCCTCGGGGTCATGGCAGTCGCGTTTTCCTCGGCTACCGGAACCGGCACGGCCATTTCCCTGCCCGGCGGCTGGGGTCCGGCTGCGTTGGTGGCAGCCAACGTCTTCGTGATCAGCTTCGGAGCTTCCTGGGGACCCCTGGTGTGGGTCCTGTTGGGCGAGATCTTCCCTTCACGCATCCGCGCACGCGCCCTTGGCCTGGCCGCGGCAGCGCAGTGGATTGCCAACTTCGCCATCACGCTTAGTTTTCCTGTCATGGCGGCAGCCTCGCTTCCGCTGACGTACGCCATGTACGCAGCGTTCGCTGCGGCGTCGTTCTTCTTTGTCATGTTCAAGGTGCCGGAGACCAACGGCATGTCCCTTGAGCAGGCGGAAACGCTCTTCGTGCCCAAGGGCGTCCCCGTAACACCGCTGCCCACGGCCGACCAGCCCAAGTAGCGCTCAGGCGGCGCTGCCGCACCGTGGTGTTAGAAAGTGTTCTCAC
>NZ_JAPDNV010000078.1:0-4773 GCF_026013155.1 Paenarthrobacter sp. PAE-2
TGCATCCAGTTCAGCCCGGACCACCGCCCGCATGGACCTCACGGAGGTCCTCCGCCGCCAAGCGTAAAACCCCGATCGTGACACACCCAGCAGTCTTGCCATCCGCAGGATTGGGTAATTAGCCTTCTCGGCCTCCATCAGTTCGAAGCATTCCGATTCTGCTGCTTGGAGGCGAAGAAGGCTGCGGCTTTTCCCAGAAACTCATTATCCATCCGCAGCTGCGCGTTTTCCCGGCGCAACCGCTCCAACTCTGACTTCTCCGTCTCGGCCGCCGCGACCTCTTCCGGAGCCGCCAGCCGTGCCCGTTCCTGAGCCACCCACCGACCCAACATCTGCTCTCCGAGCCCGAGTTCCCTGGCCACTGGCGCCACCGGCCTGCCGGTATCAATAACGAGCCGTGCAGCCTCCCGCCGATACTCAGGAGTGAATTTACGTCGTGTCGTGCTCACAAGAACACCTTCCCGCAGAATCCCAGGATCCCGCTACTTCAGGTGTCCACCAACAGAGGCTAACCCCACTCCCCTCCCAACTGGGTCGCAGTTGTGCGCGTTCTCAGCCGTCAAAACGCGCACAAATGCGACCCAGTTGGGTTAGTACTTGATGGGTTCCATGCGGCCGGAGCGCAGGGAGAGCGTGGCGGCCTCGGCGATGGCTTGGGCTTTCAGGCCGTCTTCCAATGTCGGGATCGGGGCGGCACCGCCTTCGAGGGAGGACACGAACGCCGCCAACGCAGCGGCATACGTCGGTTGGACGCGTTCGAACCAGCCGGGGTGGAGGCCATCGTCCACCACGGAAGCACCGGAGTACCGGGAGACTGCGCCGTTGCGGTGCCGGCGGGCCTCCACCATCCCCTCGGAGCCCATGATCTCGATCCGCTCGTCGTACCCGTAACCGGTGCGGCGCACGGAATCGATCTGGACCAAAGCCCCTCCGGGGAGCCGCAACGTGACCGCGGAGGTATCGACGTCGTCGTACTGCGCGATTCCCGGCTCAGCCAGAGCCGAACCCGTAGCGAAGACTTCCACCGGATCCAAGCCTGAAAGCCACCGCGCGAGGTCGAAGAAGTGGACGGCCTGGTCGCGCATCTGGCCGCCGGAGATGGCCACGTAGGACAGCGGCGGCATGGACGGTCCGCGGGAGGTGAGCTGGATGAGCTCCACCTTGCCGATCTCCCCCGAGTCCACCACGCGCTTGAGTTCGGCATAGTCGCGATCGAAGCGGCGGTTGAAGTCCACCATGACGGGCACGCCGCTTTGCTGCGCGAACGCCACAGTTTCCCGGGCGCGGTCAAGGTCCAGGTCGATGGGCTTCTCACACAGAGCGGCAATTCCGACGGCGGCAGCCCGGCGCAGGTGCTCAGCGTGCGTATCGGTGGAGGACGCGATAAAGACAGCATCGATCCGGGATGGGTCGAAGACTTCCTCGAGCGAGGTAGCGGCTACGGCTCCGTGCGCGACGGCGAGCGCCTCCGCCCGCTGCTGGTCGACGTCGTACACCAAGCGGAAATCGATGCCGGGGTGGGTGGCCAGGTTGGCGGCATGGACCGAACCGATGAAACCGGCTCCCAGAAGGGCGAAACGGGGCATGTCAGGCAACTGCTTTCTCGAGGGCGAACGCGGGGACTTTCCACGCGGAATCGTCGTGGTGGGAGGCGGCGACGGCCTCAACGAACTGAACACCGATCAGGCCGTCAATGCCGGTCGGGAAGGAGAGATCACGCTCCGGGAGTGGCGTGGAGTCGCGGCGGGCGCGCAGGGCTTCGGCGAGGTCTGAGTAGAAGTTGGCGAAGGCCTCAAGGAAGCCTTCCGGGTGGCCGAGGCCCACCCGGGTGAGCCGGGACGCGTCGTCGTGCAGTGTGCTGAGACCGTGAGTGAGGATGGTGGTGGCACCTGCGAGGTCCTGCACCTTGAGGTGGTGCGGATCCTCGTGCTGCCACTCGAGGCTGCCCTTTTCGCCGTAAACGCGGATGCGGAGGCCGTGGTTGTGGCCGGTGGCAGCCATGCTGGCCCACAGCCGTGCGGGGACGTTGCCGGTCAGCTCGAGTTCCACGGTGGCGTTGTCGAAGACGCGGCGGTTGGGCACGAACGTTTGCAGCCGCCCGGACAGGCGCTCGGCTTCCAGGCCCGTGATGTAGCGCAGGAGGTGGAAGGCATGCGTACCCAGGTCGCCCACCACGCTCGGAAAACCGGCGATGTCCGGGTTGGTACGCCAGCAGGCCTGCTTGTGGCCGAGTTCTTCGAGCGGCGTCGCCGCCCAGCCGGAGGCGTGTTCGACGTCGACAAACCGGATGGCGCCCAGCTCCCCGTTGCGGACCATCCGCGCGGCCTGGCGGACCATGGCGTAGGCGGAGTAGCAGTGCGGGACCGCGAGGATCGCATGGTTTTGGTCCGCGACCCGGACGAGTTCCGCAGCCGTGGCGGAGTCCTGGGTCAACGGCTTTTCGCACACCACTGAGATGCCCTTCTCCAGGAAGGCTTTGGCGAGCTGGAAGTGGCTGTCGTTGGGCGTAGCGATCACCACCACATCCACGCCGTCTTCGCGGGCCGCCTCAGCGGCTGCCATCTCCGCGACGGCAGCGTAGTTGCGGTCCGCGGCCACGCCAAGTTCGACGGCGACCTGCCGCGAATTGCTCCGGTCACGGCCGAAGGTCCCGGCCCGCAGATCGTAGTGGCCGTCCAGCCGCATGGCGTAGCGGTGGGTCCTGCCGATGTCGGCCCCCGGCCCGCCGCCTACCATCCCGGCGACCAACTGCCGCGAATTCGGTGCACTCATAGAAGATCCTCATTGACTCTTTGGAATTTACTTGGACCGGTCCATAATGGAGTCATCAGCAGGGGCCCGTCAACCCCTAAGCTTGAAGATCGAGCCGATTCCGCCGGACCGAGAGGACACAGCACCGTGACTGACACGCCCAAAGTGGCGGCACCAAAACCCACCATCCGTGATGTGGCGAGTGCTGCCGGCGTTTCCAAGTCCCTGGTGTCACTGGTCCTCCAGGGATCCGCGAACGTGAGCGAGAGCCGCCGTCGTGCTGTCCTGGAAGCCATGGAGCAACTGGGCTACCGACCCAACCGCCTGGCCCAGCGCCTGTCCGGGCCGCGCAGCGGAACTGTTGGCGTGATGCTCAACGACATCCGGAATCCATGGTTCGTGGAGTTGCTGGAAGGGCTCACGGCGTCGCTGCACGCGGCCGGAGTGTCCCCGGTCCTGGCCGACTCGTACACGGATAACCGCGTAGGCCGGAGCTCCGTGGAGACGCTGCTGGAACAGCGCATCGATGGCCTGGTGGTGGTGGGCACAACCCTTGAGTCCGCTGCGATTGAAGCCGCCTCGCGGAACATTCCGGTGGTACTGGCCGGCACGCGCGAACCTGAACTTCCCGGGGTGGACGTTGTGGTCAATGACGACGACGACGGCGCCCGGCAAGCCACCGAGCACCTGTTGCACTTGGGTCACCGGAGGATCGCGCACCTGCAGGGGCCGGGCGTCGTAGGCAGGCTGCGGCGGGAATCGTTCGAGCGCTCAATGCTCGACGCCGGACTGGAACCGGTGGTCGTGTCCGGCGGGGTGAGCGAGGAGTCAGCCTACGCGGCTGCAACCCGCCTGCTTTCGGGGCCGGGACGCCCGACGGCGATTTTCGCGTACAACGACATCGCCTGCATCGGCGCGTTATCGGCCGCCGATGACCAGAGGCTCACTGTACCCGGAGACCTCTCGCTTGTTGGCTACGACAACACCTACCTCGCCAAGATCCGCCATCTTTCGCTGACCTCCGTGGACAACGGCAACCTCGCGGTGGGCGTCGAGGCCGGAAAGTTCATCCTCGAACGGCTGACGACGCCCGATCTCCCGGCCCGCTTGCATCAGGTGCCGTCCCGTTTGCAGGTGCGCGGGTCTTCGGGGGACGCGCCGCGGGAGGGGTGACACCGGGGAGAGCGCCAACCGCTACCCCGTGGAAGTCGGCTTGGCAGGCGACGCCGCCGAGACACTGCAACGGCTCGCTTCCCGGTTGGCTGCCAGGCAGCAGGAGGAGGAAGCCGAACGCGCGCGGTGGCGTGCCGACATCGAAGACCAAGTCCGCGCATGGCGGAAGTTGTCGGAGGAACGCGCCGGTACTGCCGCGAGCCCGGTCAACCCGGAGTTGGTGGTCCGCGAGTTGAACGGTCGGCTCCCGTAAAACGCACAAGTAAGCGTCGACGTCGGAAGTTGCGTCCGCTGGTACGCGCGCCAGCTGATCCTTCCGGAGGGAGTCGCGGCGCACCTTTCCGGAACCCTCGCCAGCATGGGCTGCGCCATTCCCTACGGCCTGGCGGCGAAGCTCGCCCACCCGGACCGGCCCCTGGCGGCGTTGGCGGGTGACGGCGGCATGCAGATGCTGGGCGTTGCTGAGCTGATCACCGTGGCGCACCGCTGGCGGGACTGGGCGGATCCGCGCCTTGTGGTGTGTGTGTTCAACAACCGGGATCTTGCCGAGGTTTCATGGGAGCAGCGCGAAACCGAAACCGAACCCCGCTTCAACGACAGTCAGGAGCTCCCGGACTCACACGATGAGCTGCAAGCTGTGAAGAGGTAGCCCCGGGCGAGGCCGCGTACCACAGCCACGACTGGGCTCCACAAGCCTGCCAACCGCGTGGCTTCAGGACAGGAGCAGCAAGCCCGTGGGGCGGCAGTCCCACAGATTCGTCAGACGCAGCCCGGCATCCCGCCGGGCTTACCACCACAATGAGAAAGTGAGTCACCCATGAGTTTGCATGGATCAAAGATTGCCCTGTT
>NZ_JAPDNV010000079.1:0-4662 GCF_026013155.1 Paenarthrobacter sp. PAE-2
CAACCCAAAACCGCAGGCCAGAGGCACAGGAGCCCGACGGGCTCAAGATAATGCAGAATCAGATGGGCCACGAACATGCCTCCACCACGGGGATCTACCAGTTTGTCAGCGATGACTTTCGCAACGCCACGCTCCGCGCGGCCCTGGACCGCACCATGGACGAAGTCCTGGGCGTGCAGCTGCGGGGGCAATGGTGAGGCGCGAAGTCGAATACAAATGGCGGCTTTCGGAGCTCATGGCAGCCCGGGGACTTCACAACACCACCGACCTCATCCCTCTTCTGGCTGAGCGCGGCATCACCCTCTCACGGCCACAGGTCTACCGGCTCGTCAACCAGAAACCGGAACGCGTCGCATTGCAGGTCATCGCCGCGATCTGCGACATCTTTTCCTGCGGCCCCGAGGACCTCATCACCGTCACAGCCGCCGACGCTCGAGCCCGGAAAACCGGCACCAGCGCCCCCAACGTCGTCGACTTGAACCGCACCGTCAGACCACGACGGGCACGCATCATCGACGATGACCACTGAGCAACCCCAAGGCCTGACTCCGCGGAACACCAGCCGCGGCCGGCCCCGCACCACCGGGACCGCGACGTGCGCACGCTGCGGCCGGGCCGCCGGCAAGACACGAGCCACCTGGCCTGAAGGAAAAATCTGCGGACCCTGTTTCACTACAGCCACCCGCACTCACGGGACCTGCCCCGACTGCGGCCAGCACCGGTTGCTGCCCGGACCGCCCTCGGCCGCCGGGGGTCCCCGCTGCGCACCCTGCGCCGACATCCTCCATGACTTCCACTGCAGCCGCTGCAACACGGAAGGCGAGTTCTACCGGCGTGGCATCTGCGCCCGCTGCGCCCTCCGGGACGACCTCAATGAACTGCTGCTCACACACGGGGCCGCCCAAGAGACAGTGAGCAAGATCGTTGATGTCCTCTGCAAGGCGGACCGGCCTGAGAGCATCATCACTTGGAAACGCTCCCCCAAGGTCCAAGCCCTTCTTGTTTCTCTGTCATGCGGAAAGACTCCCTTGACGCACGAAGGCTTCGACGCGGCAGCTGAGTCGGCGGAACGACCAGCCAATCACCTGCGGGCCCTGTTCATCCATCACGGGCTCCTCCCCTACCAGGACCCGCATCTGGCCCGGTTCGAGACCTGGATTAACGACAAACTCCGCGACCTGGCTGAAGAAATTGCTAAGCCCGTCCTGCAGTTCGCCACCTGGCATCACCTCCGTCGCATCCGGTCCATGACAACACCGGAGAAGAGCGCCCAAGCCCCGGTGCACTCCGCCAAACAAGAGATCACCGAAACTATCAAATTCCTGGCCTGGCTCCGGGATACCCACCAGCGGACTGCCGCGAACTGCAACCAGCAAGACGTCGAAACCTGGCTCGCCACCGGACCGACAACCAGGAAAGCCATCCGCACGTTCATTGTCTTCATCAAGAACACCGGCACAAACCACCGGGTGGAGATGGGCCACTACACCGCGAAATCACGGCCAACGATCACCCAGGACCAGCGCTTGGCATGGCTGCGGGAACTACTCACAGGCACCAGCGAGTCCCTGCCCTACCGAATCGCCGGCGCGCTACTGCTTCTCTATGCCCAACCACTGGTCAGGGTTGCCAAACTCCGTGTCGACGCCATAGAGACCAACGAAACCACCGGGGCTATGCGGGTCACCTTAGGTCTCCACCCAGTGCCCACCCCCGAGCCTGTCACGGAACTCATTCGAGAGCACCTGGCAAACCGGCCAAACCTCAGAACCGGTTCAGATACCCAAAGCCCTTGGCTCTTTCCCGGAACACGAGCCGGCCAGCCTCTTCACCCGAACACCATCATGGACAGGCTCCGCAGCCTCGGTATCGACCTGCGCGGCGCACGAAACACCGCCCTCGACGAACATCTCCTAGCCTCACCGCCACCACTGGTCGCCGACGCCCTCGGATACGGCCACCAAATCGCCTTCCTCCACGCCGACGCAGCAGGCGACGCCTGGTCACGCTACGTCAACCTGCGAAGTAGACCTTGAGCTTTCTCGAACCTGTGACCTTCAGGCTGCGCTAGGCTCACCCCATGACGGCGCGTGGTCAAGCTCGAGAACCGGAGTTTGGAGGGATTGCTCTTGAAAAAGGTCTTCTTGTTCGGGTGGGTGCTAGTTGCTGCCATTGGTGTTTACGTTGGCGCAATCGTCCAAGATGAGGGCTCTCGCATTGCAGCTTTCGCAGCTGCTGCCTGTGCTGCTGCTGTCGCAGTGTTTGAGCTCGTAGGGCTACTACGCCATGGACACGGGAGGTCAAGAACGAGTGTCGAACGCAAGCACCCTGAGAACTGAGCGCGGGTGTCTCCCTGCATGTCCCAACCACGGGCCCTATGGGAGGAATACGCCCACGTCCAATCCGCAGGGATGCCAGTAGTTTGCTTTAAGCTTCAAGTGAACTGCTATTTTCAGAATACACCTACCACTCCTGCTGCCCAATCAGAACGGGGCTAACACCGGACACTGAGGAGTACCGACCCGTCTCCTCTCCAGCTTTGGCCAGCCCACAGTTCCGCTTGTTTAGCGTTGCATTTTCGTTGCTTTCCTTTTGCAAGCCTGCGATGATGGAGAGATGGAAGCAACGACCCGGCATGACATTCACCTGGGGACCACCCGGATGAATATCCACGACCTTGTGCGCGAACTCAATGAGAATCTGGGTACGACCGTTGTCCAGACCATGGCCGGAGTGAAGGACCGCACGTCTCCGTTTCGCTGGGCGAAGCCTGACGGCCCGGAGCCCCGCCCGGAGGTCGAGTCACGCCTGCGCCTGGGTCATCGTGTCTGGAAGACACTTGAGCTCGCTGAAGGAAAGCATGTTGCGTTGGCCTGGTTGATGGGCGCCAACCCGCGCCTGGACGAGGAACTTCCTGTCCTTTACATTCAGCAGCTGCGTTCCCGGGAGGTTTTGGGGGCAGCCGAATCGTTCGTGAATGACACTTACGCCGCATGATCACGGCCGACAAGGTTCGCCGGTGCGACTTGACGGGGCTGACTCTTGTTGGGGCTGCCGGCGAGATTTCGTTCAGGGTGGCGAAGGACCGTTACGGTGCGTTGTCGGTCAGGAAGAATTCCATCGTTGGCCCGATGCCTATCGGAACGGCCGCAGGCAGCGATTCCCGGGGACGGTACGACAGCATAGGCTCGACGATCTATCTCGCCGACTCCCGCCAGTGCGCCTACGCCGAGGTATTGCTTGGCTTCCGGCAGCAGCGCGCGTCCGTTGCCAAGGCCGCGGAATCCATCGGATGGACGGTCGAGGACTACATCGCCAGTGTCCGGGCCCAGGCCGAGGAGAACGGGATTGACGTCCCATGGGCCATATCCGTGGACTGGCAAATGGACCGTTCGATTTACGAAATTCGCCTCCCTGGTCAGGGGTGGTGGGTTCAGATAGACGACGCGGCCACCCTCCGCGCCCTTGAAGCCCTCACACCAACCACGGCGGGGCTGACCGAACGCTTGCAGCTCCTCACGGCCGGCTCCCTCACCGGTGACGACCGTGATCTGACAACCCTGCTCGCGCACGTTATCCGCGGAACGGTGTTAGACGATGGCTCAGAACCACTGGGTATCAGCTACCCGTCAAAAACACTGACTGGAAGGTGCTGGGCCTACTGGGACCGACGGGCTGACGAAGGCCTCTCCCCCAGCCGCAACGGCCTCCTGCAGCTGACCTCCGAAAATGTCGGACCGGACCCTGAATTCCACCGTGTAGCCGAACTGTACGGTCTACCGGTCCTCGGAGCTCGCCCGTGAAATCAAGGAAATCTTCCGAGCGCCGCTCCGATAGGCCGCCAACCGCTGGCGGCTGCAGGACTTGCCGGCCGTTGGCAGAGGGGTCCCGGCTAGATCAGGCATCAGGTTCTTCGCCACTCTGAGGCTGCTCGGGGGTAATGCGCTGCAGCAGCGCGTCATGGGCTTCCTGGAGCGCGTCCGCGCGGGCCTGCGCGGCGGCCGCCCGGGTTGCTGCTGCCGCAGCTTCGGCCGCTGCTTCCTGGCCGGCTGAGCGGGCCTGCTCTAACTGCTCGGCATTGGTGGTTAGCTGGCGTTCCAGCTCCTCTATTTTGGCCACCAGCTCGGAGACAGCGGACTCCTTTTCGGCCGTCACTTTGTCGAGGTCGGCAACAAGCTCGGCGACCTCTTCATTCAGCTCCTTTTTCTCCCGGGCCCAGAGCTCGCCGGTGGCGGCGTGGCGCTCGTTCGCAATGGTGGACGCTTCCGCCCAGACAGCCCCGGCCAGACGCGCCGCCTGCTCGAGGATGGCCGGCGGGGTCGCCGCGACCTGACCTCCTGCGGACTGCTTCTCCTCGGCCCATTCCTTCAGATAGCGGGTGGCGTCGGCGTTACTAACGCCCGCAGCAGATCGAACAGTGGACACGGTCGGGCGCCGCTCGGCGCTGATCTGCTCCGCGGCAGCAAAAACCCGGTCTTTAGCACTCGAACTCATTCGAAAACCCTCAGTAGTAGTAGTAGGAGTAGTACCAAAACTACTCCTACTACTACTAATCGGCAATACCGCGCTGTCCCGGGGCCCGCGGTTCCCCGTCCATGTGGGTGGGGTAGGTGTAATTCCCACGGAGGTTGTGAACGCGGCTGATGGGGGTTTTGCCTCCGA
>NZ_JAPDNV010000080.1:0-4506 GCF_026013155.1 Paenarthrobacter sp. PAE-2
CGTCACCATCACCCCGCTCACCGCAGCCTAACCCGCCCCTACTTTCGTATTAGGTAGCAGCAGAGCGCGTTTAGCGGGCTCAGAACGCGCACAACTGCGACTTACTTGGGCACGCCGCTTCATGATGGTTGAGGCTTTGCGATCCCGCTGACTAGTGTTGAACCCATGCGCGAACTCCAGGCCACAATCATTGAGGAAATGGGCGTACAGCCCCGGATCGATCCCGCGGGGGAGGTCCGCAAACGGGTTGAGTTCCTGAAGGAATATGTGAAGGCGACCGGCACCAAGGGGTTCGTCCTGGGCATCTCCGGCGGGCTCGACTCCACGCTGGCGGGCAGGCTCGCCCAGTTGGCGGTGGAAGAACTCGAGGCAGAGGGCGTGGACGCGAACTTTGTGGCCGTGCGGCTCCCCTACGGCGTGCAGCATGACGAAGACGACGCCCAGGCAGCCATGGACTTCATCAACGCCAAGACCGAGTGGACCTTTAACATCGCCGCCGCCGTGGACGGTTTCGAGGACGAGTTCCGGAAGACCACCGGCGCGGAGATCTCGGACTTCCACAAGGGCAACACCAAGGCCCGCGCGCGCATGATCGCGCAGTACGCCCTTGCGGGCGAACACAACTACCTGGTGATCGGCACCGACCATGGCGCCGAGTCCGTCACGGGGTTCTTCACGAAATACGGCGACGGCGGCGCTGACATCCTGCCGCTGTTTGGACTGAACAAACGCCAGAACCGTGCAGTGCTTGCCGAGCTCGGCGCACCCGCGCGCCTGTGGCAGAAGGTTCCCACCGCTGACCTGCTGGATGACAAGCCGGGCCGGACCGACGAGGACGAACTGGGCATCACCTACGACCAGATCGATGACTACCTCGAAGGCCGGGACGTACCCGAGGGCGTCGCCGAACTCATCGAGCAGAAGTACTTGCGGACCCGCCACAAGCGGACCATCCCGGTCACCATCTTCGATACGTGGTGGAAATAGCCAACCGCGCCTGACCAGCGTCACCGCACTGCCTTAGGCAGGCAGCCTCAAGCACGACGGCGGGTGCCGGCTTCCGTACGGAAGTCGGCACCCGCCGTCGTTCTTTAACCCTCTCTCACATCCCACCCCCGACAGCCGATCGCTCTATCACATCCCACCCCCGACAGCCGACCGCTCTATCACGCCCCGTTGACGATTCCGTCTATACCGATATATCGTTAAGTATCGCCGATAATACTTCGGTGACCTTAACAACCGAAAGGAAGTTGCTGCGATGAAAGGCATCAACGAACACGACAACAACGCATTTCCAGAGCACGGCCATGGGCACCCCGAGCACGGAGGCGGTCGCGGCCGCTTCAACCGCGGTAGGGGACGCCGCGGCCCTGGCGGTCATGGCGGCGGATTCGGTCCAGGGTTTGGTCCGGGTTTCGGCCCGGGCGGTTTTGGCCCCCGCGGCTTCGGACCGGGCGGCCCGCGCCGCAACCGCGGCGACGTCCGGGCAGCCATCCTCTCGCTGCTGGCCGAAGCTCCATCCAACGGCTACGGCCTGATTAAGACCATCGCGGAGAAGACCTCCGGCGCCTGGCGGCCAAGCCCTGGATCCGTTTACCCAACCCTGCAGCAACTGGTGGACGAAGGCCTCATTGCTGCTGTGGGCGAAGGCAAGCGCACGGAATTCACGCTCACCGATGAAGGCCGTGCCTACGTCGCCGAGCACGAAGAGGAATTGGCAAACGCTTGGAACACCGAAGCCGACGCCACCGGCGCCGCCTTCCACCAGAGCGTGGGCAAGCTGATTGGAGTCATCCACCAGTTCCGTTCGGGGGTCTCCGATGAACAGCGGCAGGCAGCCATCGCGAAGCTCGACGAAACCCGTCGGGCGCTGTACCTGATCCTCGCTGACTAACAGTGATCCACCCCTTGACCTTGAGGTGTTGACCTTGACGTAACGTCAACGCCTACTGTCGAAGAACAGGCACAGGACGGAGGACGGATGGACTGGTCGATCCAGGAAATCGCCAAGATGGCCGGAACCACCAGCAGGACGCTGCGGCACTACGACGATATCGGGCTGCTCAAACCAAGCCGGACCGGACATAACGGTTACCGCTACTACGACGGTCCGGCCTTGGTTCAGCTCCAGCGCATCCTGTTGCTCCGGGAGCTCGGGCTTGGCCTTCCCGCCATCGCGGAAGTGCTGGCTCGGGAGTCAGACACCGTCAAGGCCCTCAGCAGCCATTTGGAGTGGCTCGGCCAAGAGCGGGATCGGCTGGCCCGGCAGATGGCCTCCGTTCAGCAAACCATCAAGACCTTGAAAGGGGATGGAAACTACATGGCACAGGACATGTTTGACGGCTTCGACCACACTCAATACAAAGACGAGGTGGAGGAGCGATGGGGCAAGGATGCTTACGCCAAGAGCGACTCTTGGTGGCGCGGCATGAGTCGCGAGGAAAAGCAGGACTGGAAGGGCCGGGCCGGGAAGCTGGGGAGCGACTGGATAGCCGCGGCCTCCGCCGGCATATCGCCGGAGAGCCCGGAAGCGCAGGACCTCGCGCAGCGGCATGTTGAATGGCTTCGCGGCATTCCGGGAACACCATCCGCCGCGCCGGGCGGAGATGTGAAGGGCTACGTTATCGGCCTCGGCGAGATGTATGTGGCAGACCGCCGGTTCGCCGCGAACTACGGCGGAGAAGCAGGGGCGGTGTTCGTCCGCGACGCACTGCGGATCTACGCGGAGGCGAATCTCTGAGCAACGCACGTTCGGGACGGCAAGTGCCCCGATCCCCGGGTATGGCGGGCCATGACGGCCCGCCTGCACTTGGACCGGCGTCATAATCCGGGCGGAATCACAAACCTGTAATTCGAATACTAGAATCCCCGAGGGCGTTCAGCCACAAGCGCTCTCATCATCGGCCGCTGACTCACGGTTCGATATCGAAATGGGGATTTCTTCGTGTCCAATCACATCCCGCCCGGGACGGGTTCATTCCGGCTGCCCACGTCAACAATTTGCATGGGCATCATCGCTGTTCTCTTGCTGATAATCAGCGCCTTCGCATCCGGACTCGGCGGCATGTTGATCATGCTTGGCCTGCTGGCCCTGCTAACCGGAATCTACGTTGTAGCCACAGGCCGGCGTTCCTGGGCGTTGTTGCCCGGCGGTCGCCGCGCCGGAGCAATCGTCCTGACCGGCGCCCTGGTCTTCTTCGTTGCCGGCGGCGCGTTGAGTCCTGCTCAACCGAGGGAAACGCTGGAGGCTTCCAAAGCTGCTGCCGAGGCGCAGAAGCAGGTGGACGCTTCCGCTTCGCCGTCGGCAACAGCCACGCCGACGCCAACTTCCAGCGCGTCCGACGCCGGAGCTCCCTTGGATCCCGACGTCACCAAGGCTCTCGCCGCCGGAGCGTCATACAAAGCTCCGCATGCACAGCCGGCGTACGCCTCAAAGGCGCTGGACGTCCTGGCCACGCTGCCCATCAAGGGCCGTGCCCCGAAAACCGGCTACGACCGCGATGAGTTCGGGCAGGCTTGGGCCGACGTCGACCGCAACGGATGCGACACCCGCAACGACATCCTCAAGCGCGACCTCACACAGATCGCGTACGCCAACAGCGTCCCCTGCAAAGTCCAAAGCGGTACTCTCGCGGATCCGTACACGGCCAGGACCATTGGCTTTGTTCGCGGTGCCAGCACCAGCGCTGCCGTTCAGATCGACCACGTTGTTGCCCTGAGCGACGCCTGGCAGAAAGGCGCCCAGCAGCTGAGCCTCGAACAACGCACCGCTTTGGCGAATGATCCGCTGAACCTGCAGGCCACCGACGGGCCTACCAACCAGCAAAAGGGCGACGGCGACGCAGCGACCTGGTTGCCGCCACACAAGTCATTCCGGTGCGAGTACATCGCCCGCCAAATATCCGTGAAAGCCACCTACAGCCTCTGGGTGACACAGGCGGAGCATGACGCCATGGTCCGCCTCCTGACGGATTGCCCGGGACAGCTGGCGCCCACGAATGAGAAGGCCCCGGTTGAGACACCGGCTCCGGAAGCACCCGCAGTTGCTGGGCCGGCTCCGGCAGTGCCTGCTCCCCCGGCTGGTGTTGCGCCTGCGCCTGCCGTCCCGGCACCTGCCCCCGCTGTCGCGCCCCCTGCCCCGGTGCCCGCTCCTGCTGTTGTACCTCCAGCCCCGGCACCTGCACCTGCACCTGCACCTGCATCCGCGTATTACGCCAACTGCGCGGCGGCCAGGGCTGCCGGTGCTGCACCCTTGTACGCCGGACAGCCCGGGTACAGGGCGGGATTGGACGGAGATAAGGACGGAGTGGCCTGCGAAAAGTAAGCCCCCTCGAAGCATCCTGCCTCCGGTACACAACCCTTCGGGGTTCCTGACCGGGGGCAGGACTCTTTCGCGCACCCTGTCCGCAGTTTCCCGGCTGGTTTTTCCACATAAGGGCTTGGGGCTAGTTACAGGGTTTGGGTGGGGTGGAAGGCTTGGTTTATGGGTTTGAGCGGGCAGGT
>NZ_JAPDNV010000081.1:0-4501 GCF_026013155.1 Paenarthrobacter sp. PAE-2
CCGACGACCTGGTCGACACAGAGTTCGCCAAGGGTTCCAAACGCTGGCTGCCAGCATTCAGGGACTCGACGGCGTTCAAGGTGGGCTATGCATACGGGCTGCGGCGGCGCGAACTGGTGATGCTCGAGTACGTCGATTTTGGTCCCAATCCGCACGTCGAGCAGTTCGGCCGCTTCGGGGCACTCCAGGTGCGGTGGGCCAAGGGAACCAAGGGTTCCGGACCCCGACGGCGCACCGTTCTGACGGTTCCCGAGTTCGATTGGGTGGTTGGGCTCCTTGAGCACTGGCTCTCCCCTGACGGCCGGAAACGTTTCCCGACCGCTGACCGGTCCGCTAGCCTGTGGCCTTCGGAGCGCTCTGGTTCCACTGTTTTCCGCAACTTCGACCGGTCTTTTCAGCGGGTGCGGACGATCGCCGGCCTGCCGGAGGAACTGACCCTGCACACCCTGAGGCACTCGTACGTCACTCATCTGATCGAGGCCGGCTACGACCCGCTGTTCATCCAGCTTATCTGGGGCCGGAACCGGGGTGTCTTTGACGTGCAGCACGAGGCCCGTAACCGCACAGTTCCGCGTGATGGAGGTGCTTATCTGAAGCTGTCCATCACACGGGATCGCGGGAGGGTTCATGCAGGTTCAACGAGTTTTGGTGTCCGGTTCGCCGCTTGAGTCGTGGACTGTGCTTGATGATCATGGTGTCGTCGAGCCGGTGGAGCGGTTCCTGGCTTACCTGACCGACGTCGAGAGGTCGCCGAACACGCTCAAGGCGTATGCGCATGATCTCAAGGATTGGTTCGTCTTTCTTCGCCACCGCGGCATTGATTGGCGCCAGGTGGCCTTGGAGAACGTCGGCGAGTTCGTCGCCTGGCTGCGGCTTCCGCCTGCCGGGCGCGCCGCGGACGTGACGCTGCTGCCGTCGGCTTCCCATCACTGCGGGCCGGGAACGGTGAACCGCAAGCTCGCGGCGGTGGGCGGCTTCTACGTGTTTCACTCCCGTCATGGGGTTCCGCTGGGCGACCTTGTCACCGAGTTCGAAACGGTCCGGCACCGAAGAACGGGATGGAGACCGTTCCTTGCCCACCTTGCCGGGGACAGGCCGCAGCGGCGCCGGATCGTGAAGCTGCGTGAGCCCAAGAGGTTGCCCACGGTCCTGCCTGCGGTGCAGGCACAAGCAGTGCTGGATGCGTGCACTCGGCTGAGGGACCGGTTCATGTTCGTCCTGCTGTGGGAGTCGGGAATCCGTATCGGCGAAGCACTCGGACTAAGGCATGAGGACATTGCAGTCGCCGAGGGCGAGCTGACGATCCGCCGGCGGGTGAACGCCAACCGGGCCCGGGCGAAGTCCGTTTCGCCGCGCACGATACCGATCGGCGCGGACGTCGTGCGGCTCTACGGCGACTACCTTCACGAGGAATACGGAGATCTGGACAGCGACTACGTGTTCGTGAATCTGTGGGCCGGCGCCCGCGGCCGCCCGATGGGCTACGCGGCATTCTATGACCTGGTGAAGCGGCTGCGCCGTAACACCGGAGTGGATTTTGACCCGCACTGGTTCCGCCACACCTATGCCACCCGCTTGCTACGGGCCGGGACACCCATCGAAGTGATCAGCAGCCTGCTTGGCCACGCATCGGTCGCAACCACCATCGACGTCTACGGCCACCTCACTGTTGAGGACGCCCGCCGCGCCCTCGAAAAGGCAGGGCTGCTGACCGGAAAAGAGGTCACCTGGTGAGCTCCCTCGCATTGAATGAAAACGAGGACGGTCGCGGTCTGTTGGCTAAGCTCATGGGCACCGTCCGGCCCGAATTCAGACCCGAAATCGTGATCCCGGCCCCAGGCTCCCTCGTCTTCAACACCGAGCCCTGCCGGATCGACAAGTGTGAACGGCAACGTACGGTGAAAGGGTTCTGCAAAAGCCACTACAAGCGCTGGCTGGACCAAGGACGCCCCGAATTGGAGTCATTCCTCGCCAGCCCCGGCCCATTACCCGTAGGCGACGGCCCCTTGGCGGCATGCACCGTCACCTGGTGCCGCTTCGGTTCGGCCAGACGCGGCCTCTGCATCAGCCATCACGGGTTCTTCAGTCGTTCCAGCGAGACCGACGTGAATAAGTGGCTCGCTACCCTCTCCCCCGAGCCAGCCACCGAACGGCCCGAATGCAGGCTCGCGTTCTGCGACCTCTGGGCCCAAGGCAACTCGCCGTTGTGTCTGAACCACAAGTCCCGCTGGCACGCCATTGGCACACCGGATATCGACGAGTTCGTCGCCCGGTGCGAAAGCGTGGGCCTGGACCGGTTCGATTTCCGATGCCTGGCAGATCGTCCCCAGCTGCGGCTTGAGCTCCAGCACGCCCTGCAATGCCGCCACGATGAACGCCGGGCCAGTACCCGCTCCTCCGTTGTGACGCCCGTGATCCGGCTCCTCACCGACAGCGGCGTCACCTCGCTGCTGGAGTGGAATCTTGGCCAGTGGGCAGCGTTCTATAGCGCCGGCCGGGTGGGCCGCAGTCACCGCCACAACGGGCAACTCGCATTCCTGCGATTTGCCTACACCCGGCTCGAAGACCTCGCCGCCGGCACCGGCTGGGAGTCAGAGTATTCCCGCGACGTCTGGGCCCTGCACCGCCTCGGCTACACCGACACCCGCGGCACCCTCCGCTTCGACAAGATCCCGCAACCGTGGCTGCGCACCATGGCAAAACGCTTCATCCGATGGCGGCTGACCAGCGGCAGGGAAATCATCCAAGCCCGCATCGACCTCCTCGCCCTGAACCGATTCGCCGCGTTCCTCGCCCACACCATCCCCCACTCCGACGGCCCGGACTGCATCGACCGCGGCATCCTGGAACGCTTCCTCGCCGAACTCGCCCGGGATAAACGGGCCGTGACTTCCCGTGGCCGCGACATCAGCTCCCTGAACGCCTTCTTCGCCGCGATCCGCCGCCACGACCGGGCCAAGGACCTGCCGGCATCGGCGAACTTCTACCCCGAAGACTTCCCACGACCAGCCAAACGACTGCCCAGAGCCCTGGCCGATCACATCATGGCGCAACTCGACCAACCCGAAAACCTCGGCAAATGGACCAGCCCCGACAGTCGGCTACTCACACTGATACTGATGCGCTGCGGACTGCGCGTCGGGGACGCCTGCAACCTGGTATCAGACGGCGTGGTCCGTGACGGTGACGGCGCCCCATACCTTCGCTATATGAACCGGAAGATGAAACGCGAAGCCCTCGTACCCCTCGACGAGGAAGTCCATACCGCCATCCTCGATCAGCAACGACGCGTCCGCGAACGATTCCCCGAAGGCAGCAACTGGCTGTTCCCGGCCCCGAAGATGAACCCCGACGGAGCAAAACCGCTCACCACACACTCCTACCGCGGACAGCTTGAAGACTGGCTGGAACGCTGCGACATTCGCGACGAACACGGGCAAGAGGTGCGCCTGACTCCGCATCAGTGGCGCCACACCTTCGGGACAACACTGATCAACCGCGACGTTCCTCAGGAAGTTGTCCGGGTCCTCCTCGATCACACCTCGGCGGAGATGACCGCCCATTACGCCCGGCTGCATGACACGACCGTGCGTCGCCACTGGGAGAAAGCCCGCAAGGTCAACATCAACGGCGACACCATCACCATTGACCCGCAGGGACCACTCGCCGAAGCCAGCTGGGCCAAACAACGCCTCGGCCGCGCGACGCAGAGCTTGCCGAACGGATTCTGCGGGCTGCCGGTTCAGAAAACCTGCCCGCACGCCAACGCCTGCCTGACCTGTCCCATGTTTGTCACCACCGCCGAATTCCTCCCCCAGCACCAAGAGCAGCGCCGCCAGACCGTCCAGATCCTCTCCGCGGCCGAGGCCCGCGGACAGACCCGGCTCATCGAGATGAACCAGGCCGTGCTGCACAACCTGGACCGCATCATCGACTCCCTCGACGACACCGCACCAGCCGAGGCCGCCGGATGAACCGCCCCGACAACAGCCGGCACCTGATCAAAGCTGCACAGCAGCGCGCCGCTCTCACCCGGTCCAAAGCCGTCCAAGCGCTGCGCACGCTGCACGCGGAAGGCCGACCGGTCACCTTCGACGCCGTCGCCAAATACGCCCGAGTCTCCCGGTCCTGGCTCTACACCCAGCCCGACCTCCGCGCCGAAATCGAACGCCTCCGCCAAAACCACGCCTCAGCGGAGCCCACACCGGCATCACAGCCACAGCGGGCAAGCGAGGCCTCGCTACGGCAACGACTCGAAGCGGCCAACGACAGAATCCGACGACTCAACGACGAGAACCAACGACTGCGACAGCAACTCGCACACGCCCTCGGACAACGCCGCCAAAGTCCATCACCAGACCCAGCGACCATCCCGAATCCATAACAGATCCACGAGAATGAAAGGACACCCAATGCCACCGTCATGCACGTCCCGGACACACCCACCAACCCAAAACCGCAGGCCAGAGGCACAGGAGCCCGACGGGCTCAAGATAATGCA
>NZ_JAPDNV010000082.1:0-4088 GCF_026013155.1 Paenarthrobacter sp. PAE-2
TCAAGCCCCAGGAATTCGTGGACCTCCAGCACGAGGCCGAAGAGATCGGCTTCCTTGGTGTCATGTCCGGGCCCTTGGTGCGTTCCTCCTACCGCGCCGGGCGGCTCTGGGCCACCGCGATGCGCAAGAAAGGCTGGGCCATCCCCGAAGCCTTGGCCCACATCGAATCCTCCGGCACTACCCGCCAGGAAGCCTCCACCATCCTTGCCGCCCACGGCTAACTGATTAGCAGCCAGCAAAGGACTCAACATGCTTGCCACCCGCGTTGAAATCATCCCCACTGAGGGCATAGTTGACGTGGTCAACAGTGCGCTGCCGGCCGGTTCGACGGTCAGCATCACCTGCCTGCCCCACCACGGAGTCGAGCCCACGGTGAGGACGGCGATCAAGCTGAGCGAGTTGGGCTTTGTGGCCGTTCCGCATATCGCAGCCAAGTGCGTGGAAAGCCGGGAGCAGCTGTCCGGCATCCTCGGGGATTGTGCGGCGGCAGGGATCACTGAAGTGTTTGCGATCGGAGGTGACGCCCCGCGAGCAGCGGGAGTCTACTCCACCGGCGTCGAACTTTTGCGTGTCGTTGCGGAACTCAGTGGTGGGTCGATGACTGTGGGCGTCGCGGGCTATCCAGAGGGTCACCCGACCATCAATGGCCTGCAGCTGATGGATGCGTTGCTGGAGAAACAGGAGTTCGCCAGCAAGATCGTCACCCAGATGTGTTTTTCAGCGGAGACCATCCACAATTACGTCGCCCTGCTCCGCAAGGAGGGCGTGCACCTTCCCGTCTACGCCGGGGTTGCTGGAGCTGTTCCCAAAGCGAAGCTCATCGCCCTGGCAAGCAGGATCGGAGTGGGCACCTCGCTCAAGTTCCTCAGCCGCAAGGGACCTCTTGCCCGCAAGCTCCTCCTGGGCGAAAGGTACGCACCCGACGCCCTGATCCAGGAGCTGGCCGCCCGGCCCGGTGTTGAGGGCATCCAGTTGTACTCGTTCAATTCGCTCGAGGCGCTGCCGCAGTAGGGCACGGTCGTGAGGCGGCGCAGTGCCTGAATTGATTGGCCCGTGGGTCAGCCGGCGCGAGGTCTCGGCTTGTTGATTCGTAGATGGGGAGCGCCCCCAGGGAGACGCCGCTGGGCTCGGCGCATGGCTTATGTCGCTGAAGGTTTGCGAGACATTAGTCGACGCTTTAAGTTGCCCGCAAGGGGATCCTTGGGTTCTTGCGGTGATTGCAACACTTAGCGGATGGGTGTTGTCATGGCAGGGTATTCAATTCATGTGAGGCCTGATCTTTTGCAGGTTTTCTGGGCCGGGATGCAGGCTGGTGATTTCATCACTGATGCCGTTGCTCCGATCGATACGAGCCGACGTACTGGCCGCAGGGTCCTGCTTGAAGCCGGTGGTGTCAGGCCTCGGCGGGGCCGTGATCTGAAGGGTCGGTGCCTGACTTTCGCCCAGCGTGAAGAGATCGCCATACTGCGCGCCCAGGGACAATCTCTGCGGCAGATCGGAGCGGCTGTCGGTAGGGCGGCCTCCACGATTTCGAGGGAGCTGCGGCGCAACTCGGTGGCAGGGATGCCCTACCGGGCAACCTCAGCGCACGCACTGGCCTATGAGCGGGCCTCCCGCCCGAAACCAGCGTGTCAATGGCCATTAGTTTCTGCCCACCGGCGGCCAGTTAATGTGCCCGCTGGTGGCCAGTAAAACTGCCCGGTGATGGCCAACAGATCTGCCCACTGAAGGTTTCGGCGGGGTTGGCCATCGTCGGGTCGTGTCAGTTCAGTTGGGTGACTCCTTTTCCGGCGAGGGCCTGGGTGAGGCGGATGGAATCGCCGCTCGTTTGGCAGACGTGGGCGTGGTGCAGAAGCCGGTCCACGGTGGCGGTGGCGAGGGTTTTGGGCATGAGTTCGTCAAAGCCGGCCGGGTGCAGGTTCGAGGAGATCGCGACGGAGCGCTTTTCGTAGGCTGCATCCACGACCCTGTAGAGGCCTTCGGCGGCGTCGGTGGCCACCGGCAGGAGCCCGATGTCATCGATCACGACGAGTTCGGCGCGCAGGATCCTGGCCACTGCCCGGGTGACGCTGTCGTCGGTGCGGTGGGCCCGGATCAGGGCGCCGAGGTCCTCGAGCCGGAACCAGGCCACGCGCATGCCGGCTTCTACGGCTTGTTGGCCGAGCGCTTCGAGGAAGAACGTTTTCCCGGTGCCGGACGGTCCGCAGACGACCAGGTTCTCCCGCCGTCCGATCCATTCCAAGGTCCGCAGTGACTGCTGGGTCGGCGCGGGAATGGACGAGACCCCGGGGTCCCAGGCGTCGAAGGTTTTCCCGGTCGGGAAGCCTGCTGCTTTGCGTCGGGTGGCGAGCATGGACCGGGCCCGGCCCGCTGCTTCTTCGGTGAACAGGGCCTTGATGATCTCTGCTGGTTCCCAGCGCTGGGCGCGGGCGGTCGCGATGAGTTCCGGTGCCAAGGCGCGGGCGTGGGGCATTTTCAGCTGCCGCATCAGCGCTTCAAGTTCGGCCGGCAAGGGCGGGGCGGTGGTGTTCGTGGTGCTGACCGGGCTCATCGGCTCTGCTCCTTCGCAGCTCCGGATCCGGCACCCAGGCCTGCCCAGGCGCCGGTGCCCTGGGTCAGTGACCTCGTCTCGTCTGCGGAGTGGGTGGTGATGCGCTTGACGTTGGCGTTCAGGATCGAGGCCAGATCACCGTGGGCGAAGCGGCCGTAGAGTGCCGCGTCGCCCAAGGCCCGGTCCACCGCCTCGGCGCCGGCGATTTTGGCCAGGGTCACGGACTCAGCCATTTTCACGTTCATCCGCCCCGTCCCGGCCGCCGCGGCCTCCAGCAGCCAGGTCCTGGCGCCCTCGCCGATGGCAAGGAACTCGGCCTCACCGGCGTTGCGTGCCTTCACGGCGTAGTCGCCCGGGATCCTGGTCCTGGTCCCGGGGAAGTGCTCATCAATGACGGCGGGGCTGCCGGGCCTGGCCCGGCCATGGCGGGCGACCTCGACGGGACCGGCGTCGCCATGGTGGACAATGACGACCTGCTCGTCAGGCCCGGTGCCGTGGGAGCGGACGAACACCCTGGACCCGAGCAGATGCGCGGGCACGGAGTACTGTGCGTTCTCGAAGGTGACCATCGGGGTGTTCTCCGGGACCGTGCGGGCCAGTCCGAACGCGACCGTGTGCGCGGTCTCCGGGATCCGGTGCAGCCGGGGTGACTCCTCGGCCAGGACCGCGGCGGGTTTACGCCGTGTCGCCCGGTGTTCCCGGTTGTTGACCTCGTCCATGAAGACCTGGCAGGCGGCCTCGAGCTCGGCAAAGGAACTGTAGTCGGACCGAAGGTTGGTGTCTGTGGGCACGAGGTCGGCCTTGGCCAGTTTTACGGACGCTTCGACGCCGCCCTTCGTGGCGGGGTCCGCCGGCTGGCAGGTCAGCACGCTGATCCCGTAATGCCGGGCGAAGTCGAGGGTTTGCTGGTTCCGCACCGGCACCCCGGCGACGTGGCCGGTGGTGACGGTTTTCTCGTTATCCGTGAGGACATAGGTCGGTGCCCCTCCCAGGATCCTGAAACACCGGTCCAGAGCGGCGAACACGCTCGGCGCGGTCCGGTCCCGCAACGGGATCACGATCCGGAACCTCGAGAACGCCAGCCAGGCCACGAACAGGATGGTCTTCACCCCGCCGATCCGTGGTCCGTCGCCGAAGTCGTACTGCAACCACATCCCGGGCTCGGTGATCCATGGCCGATGCACACGAACATGGCCCAACCGCCACGCGGCCTTGACCTGCGCGACCGCGCGGCGGGTGGACCGCTCCGAACCCGCATAGCCCAGAGCGATGAGCCTCTCGTGGGCCTTGTCGGCCCGGATCCTGCCTTTGGACGCTTCGATCCATTCTTCGATCTTGGGCAGGTAGGCATCGGTGACTCGGGGCCGGGTCGCGGGTTCGGCGATCGGCCGGCCGGCGTCCCGCGCCGCGACATGCCTGGCTACAGTGTGGTGCGAGCATCCCGTGAGCTCGGCGGTGGCGCGCAACGATCCGGTCAGATCGTAGGCAGCAAGAATTTCCATGATTTCTCCGTCATGCTTCATACAGGGCCTCTTCC
>NZ_JAPDNV010000083.1:0-4004 GCF_026013155.1 Paenarthrobacter sp. PAE-2
CCGCCCCAGCCCGCATCGGACCCACCGTATGCGAACTCGACGGACCAATACCCACAGAGAACAAATCGAAAACACCAACAGCCATGGCTGGGACCTTTCGGGGTTGAAGGAAAACAATGGGAAGCAAAACAAAGGTGGGAGCTGGGCCAAGTCCGAGCCAAGGCCGGCCCAGCCCCCGTGGAGGTCCAGTAAAACCTCCAACCCGGTGTAAATGTGCAGCATCCGTTCCCAGCAAATGCCACACCCGGGAGATCAATGTGGGCCACCGCGGCCTGTCGGGGCCCGCGTCCTCTGCGGCCTTCAGCCCGTTTCGGGGGTTCGCTGCGGGGTGTGCCGTGCGCACGGCACACCCCGCAGCTAGCCCACGAATCGGGTGTCAGGCCCTAACCCAGGTTCGCGACCTCGGGGTACAGAGGATGAGCAGCGGCGAGGACCTCGACGCGGTGACGCAGGCCCGAAAGGTCAGCGTCGGCGTCGGCGGTCAATGCTTCGGCGATGATGTCCGCAACCTCGCGGAAGGCCGCTTCGCCGAACCCGCGCGTGGCCAGGGCAGGCGTGCCGATGCGCAACCCGGAGGTGACCATCGGCGGACGGGGGTCGAACGGCACAGCGTTGCGGTTGACGGTGATGTCTATCGCGGCGAGGCGGTCTTCGGCTTGCTGGCCGTCGAGTTCGCAGTTGCGCAGGTCCACCAGGACCAGGTGCACGTCCGTGCCGCCGGACACTACAGAAATCCCAGCAGCAGCGACGTCGGGCTGCACCAGGCGTTCGGCCAGGATCCGGGCGCCGGCCAGGACGCGGGACTGCCGCTCACGGAATTCCTCGGAAGCGGCGATCTTGAACGCCACAGCCTTGCCTGCGATCACGTGTTCCAAGGGTCCACCCTGCTGACCGGGGAAGACAGCCGAGTTGATCTTCTTGGCGACGTCGGCATCGTTGGAGAGGATGATGCCGCCACGGGGACCGGCGAGGGTCTTGTGCGTGGTGGAGGTGGTGACGTGGGCGTGCGGCACCGGCGATGGGTGCAGGCCAGCGGCAACCAAACCGGCGAAGTGGGCCATGTCCACCATCAGGTAGGCACCAACGGAATCAGCGATCCGGCGGAACTCTGCGAAGTCCAGCTGCCGCGCGTATGCGGACCAGCCGGCCACGATCAGTGCAGGCTTGTGTTCCTGGGCCAGGCGCTCCACCTCGGCCATGTCCACGGTGTGGGTGTCCTCGCGGACGCCGTAGGGCACCACGTTGTACAGCTTGCCGGAGAAATTGATCCGCATGCCGTGCGTGAGGTGACCGCCGTGAGCGAGGTTGAGGCCCATGATGGTGTCGCCCGGCTTGATGAGTGCGTGCATCACGGACGCGTTGGCCTGCGCACCGGAGTGCGGCTGCACGTTCGCGTACTCGGCCCCGAACAGCGACTTGATCCGGTCGATCGCGAGCTGCTCGATCACGTCCACGTGCTCGCAGCCACCGTAGTAGCGCTTGCCCGGGTAGCCTTCGGCGTACTTGTTGGTCAGCACCGAGCCCTGCGCCTGCATCACTGCAACGGCGGTGTGGTTTTCGGACGCGATCATTTCCAGGCCACCGCGCTGGCGGCCCAGTTCGTCGTCGATCTTCGCCGCGATCTCGGGGTCCAGCGACGCGAGGTCGGCGTCCAACGACGGCGATACGACCTGTTCGAATTCAGTCACGGAAACAGGGTTCACAGTTCGCCTCCGTTGGCTGCTGCGTACTCTTCGCCCGTCATGAGCGGCCCTTCGTCCGTGGCGGCAACCTTGAACAGCCAGCCGGCACCGTAGGGATCGTTGTTGATGAGTGCGGGATCATCGACCACAGCGTCGTTGATCTCGGTTACCTCACCGGTAACGGGCGAGTACAGGTCGGAAACGGACTTGGTCGATTCCACCTCGCCGCAGGTCTCGCCTGCGGTCACCGTGGAGCCAACCTCGGGCAGGTCCACGTAAACAATGTCGCCCAGGGCGTCGGCGGCCACGGCGGAGATGCCGATGCCTACCGGTCCGCCGCCATCTGCAGCAACCCATTCATGTTCAGCCGAGTACTTCAGCCCGGCAACAACTTTGCTCATCTCAAAATCCTTCTCTTGTGACTACTTGGAACGCTTGTAGAACGGCAGCGGCACAACTTCGAACGGCTCAGCCTTGCCGCGCAGGTCCACCTCAACGGTGGTACCCGGGGCGGAATGCTCGACGTCGACATACGCCAACGCCACCGGGTAACCGAGCGTGGGGCTCGGCTGGCCGGAGGTCACCTCACCGATGAGGGTGCCATCCTTCAGAACCGAGTAATGCGCGCGGGCTGCACGACGGCCGGCGCCCTTGAGGCCGACCAGCTTCTGACCGATCGTGGATCCAACACCGGCAGCCTTGATGGCGGCCAGTGCTTCCTTGCCCACAAAATCGCTTTCCTTGGACAACGCCACAACCGGGCCGAGTCCGGCTGCGTAGGCGTTGACGTGGCGGGAGAGCTCGTTCCCGTAGAGCGGCATGCCTGCTTCAAGGCGGAGGGAATCGCGGGCTGCGAGGCCCGCCGGGATGAGGCCGTGGCCTTCCCCGGCTTCAAGCAACGCTTCCCACAGCTCAGCGGCATCCTGGTTGGGAACGTAGATCTCGAACCCGTCCTCGCCCGTGTAGCCAGTGCGTGCCAGCAGCAGCAGGTCGCCGGCGATGGAAACCTCGACGGCGGCATAGTACTTCAGTTCAGTGACCAGCGAGTGCTGCTCTGCGGGAACGAGCTTGAGCAGGATCGACTCGGCGTTCGGTCCTTGTACGGCGATCAGGGAGGTCTCCGCGGAGGCGTCCTCAACAACGACGTCGAAACCGGCGGCGCGCTCAAGCAGGGCAGCGGCCACCACGGCAGCGTTGCCCGCATTCGGAACCACAAGGAACTTGTCCGCAGACCTGCGGTACGTGATGAGGTCATCGATGATTCCGCCGTCGGAATCGCAGATCAGCGAGTACTTCGCCTTGCCCTCCGCCACCGCGGACAATTTGCCAACCAGCGCGTAGTCCAGGAACGCGGCGGCCTGCGGGCCGGTGACCCAGACTTCGCCCATATGGGAGAGGTCGAACAGGCCCGCGGCGTTGCGGACGGCGTGGTGTTCGGCCAGCTCGGATTCGTACTTCAGGGGCATCTGCCAGCCGCCAAAGTCCGTGAAGGAAGCGCCGGCTTTCTTGTGCTGCTCGTAAAGAGCGGTGTAGTTCTCAGACATATCGGGATTCCTTAGTTCTCAAAGTCTTCGATTGGAGGGCACGAGCAGACCAAGTTGCGGTCGCCCGCAGCACCGTCAATCCGGCCGACCGGCGGGAAGTACTTGTCCTGCTTGAGGCTCGGCACCGGGAAGGCTGCCTGCTCACGCGGGTAGTTGCGCTCCCACACGGAACTAACGACGGCGGCTGCCGTGTGCGGCGCGTTGCGGAGCGGGGAATCCTCCACGGAGAAGTCGCCGCTGGCAACCTGCTCAATCTCGGCCCGGATGGTGATCATGGCTTCGATGAAGCGGTCGATCTCGGCGAGGTCCTCGGACTCCGTCGGTTCAACCATGAGCGTGCCGGCCACCGGGAACGCCAGGGTGGGGGCGTGGAAGCCGAAGTCGATGAGGCGCTTGGCCACGTCCTCGGCCGTGACACCCGTGCGGGCGGTCAGTTCGCGGAGGTCCAGGATGCACTCGTGGGCAACGAGTCCGCCTTCACCGGTGTAGAGGACAGGGAAGTACTCGTTCAAGCGGGAAGCTACGTAGTTGGCAGCCAGGAGTGCCGACTTGGTGGCTTCGGTCAGTCCTTCGCCGCCCATGAGCTTCACGTAGGCCCAGGAAATGGGGAGCACACCGGCGGACCCGAAGCGCGATGCTGAGATGGCCACGCCGCCCTCGGAGGAAGCACTGTTGGCATCGCCCGGCATGAACGGGGCCAGGTGCGCCTTCGCAGCAACAGGACCGACGCCGGGTCCGCCACCGCCGTGCGGGATGCAGAAGGTCTTGTGCAGGTTCA
>NZ_JAPDNV010000084.1:0-3827 GCF_026013155.1 Paenarthrobacter sp. PAE-2
GTGTCTACGAAGTCATGAGACAGAACTGTCCATTAAGTCATGAGACTCCACACGCATTTTGAACGTCCAGAACGCGCTCTGCTGCGACTTAGTTGGGTGCTACAGCGCCTCGAGGATGCTCACGTAGTTGGCGATGCCGACGCCCCCCATGTTCTGGACTGCGCCGCGACGGGCATTGGCCAGCTGCATGTCCCCGGCGGTGCCACTGAGCTGCATGGCAGCGATGACGTGCTGCGATACACCGGTGGCACCCACCGGATGTCCCTTCGCCTTCAGGCCGCCGGACACGTTGACCGGCAGCTTGCCGTCCTTATACACCCAGCCTTCCTTGATGGCCCGGGCACCCTGGCCGCGGGGGGCCAGTCCCATGGCCTCGTACATGATGAGCTCGGCGATAGTGAAGCAGTCGTGGACCTCGGCGAAGTCCAGGCCCTCCACCCCGGCCCCTGCCATGGCGAATGCCCTCTCCCAGGAGACGCGCGTTGCCTCGAATTCGGTGGGGTCGCGTTTCTCCGCGGGAAAGAAGTCGTTGGCATGCCCGAAACCGGCAAGGCGAACAGCTGCGGTTGCGCCGTTGGTTTCCCGGGTTGAAAGTACGACGGCGGCGGCACCGTCGGAGACGGGCGAACAGTCAGTGCGGCGCAAGGGATCGGCCACCATGGGGTTCTTGTCCGAGATGGTCCGGCAGAACTCCACGCCGAAATCGCGATGCATCTGGGCGTACGGATTGTCCATGCCGTTGTGGTGGTTCTTGGCGGAGATGGAGCCGAGCACATCGCCCAGGCCATTCTCGAAGCCCGGACCGGCGATGCCTGAACCTGCCGTACCCGTGCCGTACCGCTTGTCGTAGTGCTTGGCCACCTCCGCGAACAGGCCGGTGAATCCCGTAGTGGACGGTTTTCCCGCCATCTCGTACGAGGCACCCAGGAGCGCGGCCCCCACGACGTCCGCGCCGGCGTCGGTCATCTTCTCCGCACCGATCACCAGCACATTCCTTGCCGTCCCGGCGAGCAACGCCTTGACGCCCTGTTGGAACGCGGCCGAACCGGAGGCACACGCGTTCTCCGTCCGGGTGGCGGGGACGCTGGCGAGATCTGCCGAGAGTTGCAGCGCGAGGGACGACGTGAACCCCAGAGGCTGCATGCCTGAGTTGAACTGGCCCAGGTAGATCTCGTCGATGTCCTTGGGCTCAAGTCCGGAGTTCCCGATGGCTTCACCGGCCACCTGGACGATCAACGTTTCGAGCGTCTGGTCCGTGAGCTTGCCGAACTTGCTGTGGCCCCACCCCGTGAGCAGGATGTCCTTGCCGAACTGGTCTTTGAGGCTCATGCCGTAGCTCCTTCGAGGGTCTCTTCAACAGCGGTGTCCATAAGCGCCACAGCGAACTCTGCCTCGGTCTTCCCGCGGATCTCTTCCACAGTGACGCCCGGGGCGAGGCGGGTCAGCACAAGGCGCGTGCCGCCGTCGTGCGTCTCATCCGGCTCGATGTCGAAAACGGCTAGATCCGTGATGATCCTGTCCACGCAGTTCAAACCCGTGAGGGGAAGCGTGCATTCGCGGACGATCTTGGCTGAACCGTCCTTGGCGTTGTGTTCGGTCAGGACCACGACGCGGGGTGTTCCGGCGACGAGGTCCATGGCACCGCCCATGCCCTTGACCATCTTTCCTGGGATGGTCCAGTTGGCGAGGTCACCGCTGCCGGACACCTGCATGGCGCCCAGGATCGCAACCTTCACATGCCCGCCGCGGATCATGCCGAACGAGGTGGCGGAATCGAAAATGCTGCCGCCGGGATTGATGGTGACAGTCTGCTTGCCGGCGTTGATGAGGTCGGCGTCTTCTTCGCCCTCGTAGGGGAACGGGCCCATGCCGAGCAGGCCGTTCTCGCTCTGGAGGACCACCCGAACGCCATCCGGGAGATTGTTGGCTACCAGTGTGGGGATGCCGATGCCGAGGTTGACGTAGTCGCCGTCGTTGAGTTCTTCGGCCGCGATGGCGGCCATCTGGTCACGTGTCCATGCCATGGTGTGTGCTCCTTTTCTGCTTGGACGGCCGCTTAGACGGCTGCCGGGACGGCCGGGACTTCGAGCCGCTGACGGACCGTGCGCTGCTCAATGTCCTTGATCCTGTTGCTTGCCTGGACCAGTCTCTGGACGTAGACGCCCGGGGTCACGATGTGGTTCGGATCGAGTTCGCCCAAGGGCACGATCACCTCCGCCTCGGCGACCGTCACCTTGCCTGCCGTGGCCACCACCGGGTTGAAGTTCCGGGCGGTGTAGCGGTAGATGAGGTTGCCGTCGGTATCCGCGGTGTGGGCGTGGACCAGGCTGACATCGGCGGTGATGGCGCGCTCGCGGACGTAAGTGACGCCGTCGAACTCTTCATGGGGCTTGCCTTCGGCAACCAAGGTGCCCACACCGGTCCGGGTGTAAAAGGCGGGGATACCGGCGCCACCGGCGCGCAGGCGTTCGGCCAGCGTGCCCTGCGGAGTGAACTCGACCTCGAGCTTTCCGGCAAGGTACTGCTCGGCGAAGAGTTTGTTCTCGCCGACGTAGGAAGCGATGACCTTGCGGACCTGGCCGGCCTCGATGAGGACACCCAATCCCTTGCCATCAATGCCCATGTTGTTGGACACAATGGTGAGGTCCTTCGCGCCTGAATCGCGGAGGGCCTCGATAAGGTCCGCCGGGATGCCGCTGAGGCCAAAACCTCCGACGGCGATTGTCATGCCGTCCGTCAAAAGGTCCTGCAGCGCTTGGGACGCGTCGGGATGGATCTTGGACATTCCGAACTCCTCTTCGAGTGGGTGATCCACTTTGTGGACGTTAACGTTGTGGCTTTCGAGCCTAGGAGCGGTGCCTTTATGTGGCAATAGTCGGAAGCTTGGGCGCCTCACGCTGTGGACGCTAGACTGAAAGCTGTCCATAATGTGGATGAAATCTCAAGGAGAGTCCCGTGGCCGCACACAGCGTTCCCGCCGTTCCCGTTCAGGGTGCCCAGGTGGTGGGCCGGGTCGCCGCCCTGTTGAGACTCGTCGGCCGCAAGCCGGAAGGCATGTCGTTGGCAGGGCTGGTCCGCGAGTCCGGGCTGACCCGGCCAACTGCGTACAGGCTGCTGACGTCCCTTGCCGCGGAGGGGTTGGTGGAACACGAGGAAGCCACGGGAAAATGGGTCCTGGGACCTGAAATTTTCCTGCTTGGGTCCGTGGCCGCAGCCCGTTTTCCCATGGAGGACATCGCACGGCCGTCCCTGCGGCGGCTCGCCGCCGAGACGGGGGAGAGCGCGTTCTTCTCCATCAGGCGCGGCAACGAGACGGTGTGCGTCCTCCGGGAGGAAGGTTCCTTCCCTGTTCGGTCATTCGTTTTGCATGAAGGCGTGCGGTTCCCGCTGGGGGTGGCTTCGGCCGGGACGGCGATCATGGCATTCCTGCCGGAGGAGGAACAGGACGTGCTGCTCACGGACTGGGAAGCGCACGCCGGCGACTTTGCGGCCGGACATCACGCCGGGGTGGTTCGGGAGAACCTGGAGAAAACCCGGCTGGCTGGTTATTCGGTCAACCCGGGGCTGGTCCTTGAGGGGAGTTGGGGGATGGGGGCCGCTGTGTTCGACCCCCAAGGACGTCCGGCGTGGGCGCTTTCCCTGACCGGAATCGAACCTCGGTTCAGGGGCGACCGCCAGGAGTTCCTGGGCAGGTTCCTGCTCGAGGAAGCTCACCGGATGACGTCACGGTTGCAGCGCTCCGCCCCCAACTAGGTCGCATTAGTGCGCGTTTTGAGCGGGCGGTTTCTAGCGGTTATCGCAACAGGAAGGTTCTGATCATCTCATTT
>NZ_JAPDNV010000085.1:0-3383 GCF_026013155.1 Paenarthrobacter sp. PAE-2
TCCTCTGCACTAGGGTCGTTTTTGCTTACTACTCCTCTGCACGCCGAGGGAGGTGATTGTGTCAACGTGATCGGAGCCCACTAGGACGGCCCGAACGGTACCCACCCGTCGGACGTCCGGGGATGATGTTGTGAGGGTGTCTAGGGGTTCTTGGCGTGGTTTCTGGGTCTGTGAAAACACTGCCGCGGGTTGGGACGATACCCGGGGTCCCGGTTGTTGGAAGCTGGCGTCTGGCGGAGTAGTGCGTCAGAGGTAGCTGCAGATTTGTTCGGGATCGCAGCTTGCGTCGGTCCCGGACGCGGCAGTGGCGTGAAGGCCGGCGACGATGGATCGCAGCGCCATTAGTTCAGAAATCTGGTGGTCCAGTTCGGCCAGCTGGTTGGAGAGAAGGTCTTGGACGTGGGCGCAGGGGGCTTCTCCGGCGTCACGGAGGCTAAGAATTTCGCGTATTTGGGTCAGGGCGAGGCCTGCGGCCCGTCCGCGGCGGATGAATTCGAGCCTGGCCACGGAGTCGTCATGGTAGTCCCGGTAGCCGTTAGAGGATCTTTTCGCTGCCGGGAGAAGCCCGCTGTCCTCGTAGAAACGCAGCGTCTTGGTTGTCATCCCTGCCGCTGCCGCGGCCTCACCGATACGCATCATGAACTCATTTCTTAGCAGGCGGCCAGGACGGCGATTCCTTGACATTCCAGTGTAGGGGAAGGTTGAGAATGGGATGCAGAGCTGGTCTTCGGTTGAAGGCTGCACATGGCGGTCGGTTGAGCAACAGGTGTGCTGGCGGCTGCTTCCCTTCCATCTTCAGGAGTCCCTCGTGTCGGCAGCATCTTTCGATTATGACCTGGCCATTATCGGTTCCGGCGGGGCTGCTTTCGCTGCGGCCATCCGGGCAACCAGCCGTGGCAAGCGGGTGTTGATGGTGGAGCGCAGCACTGTGGGAGGCACGTGCGTGAACACGGGCTGCATCCCGTCCAAGGCCCTGCTGGCCGCCGCGGAAGCCCGCCATGTCGCCCTCGATGCTTCCGGACGGTTCCCCGGTATCAGCACCTCCGCAGAGCCGGTGGATATGCCCGAACTGGTCGCCGGGAAGCGCTCACTGGTCGAATCCATGCGGTCAGAGAAGTATGTGGATCTCGCCGCGGGCTATGGATGGAACCTGCAGCGGGGGACGGCGGTGTTCGCCGGAACCGCAGCCGCACCGGTTTTGAACATCACCGCCCCGGGCGGAACCACCGAGACAGTCAGCGCGGAACACTACCTGGTCGCGACCGGCTCCACCCCCTGGATCCCTGAAGTGCCGGGAATGGACGAGGTGGATTATCTGACGTCCACGAGTGCGATGGAGCTGCAGGACGTTCCCGCTTCGATGCTGGTGGTGGGCGGCGGGTATGTGGCGCTGGAGCAGGCGCAGCTTTTCGCCCGGCTCGGCACGGAGGTGACCATCCTGGTCCGGTCCAAGCTCGCCTCGGCCGAAGAGCCTGAAGCCGGGCATGCCCTCGCCGGTGTCTTCGCCGATGAGGGCATCCGGGTCGTCCGTCGAGCGACAGCGTCCTCGGTCCGGACCGATGAGGTGTCGGGGGACGTGGTCGTGGATGCTTCCGTCTCAGGAGGAAACGAGGAATTCAGGGCCGCGCGCCTGCTCATGGCAACAGGCCGGCGCCCGGTCACGGAGGATTTGAACCTTTGCATGGTCGGCGTTGAAACCGGGGACCGCGGGGAAGTCCTGGTCGACGGGAGCCTTCGCAGTACTAATCCGAGGATCTGGGCCGCGGGTGATGTGACGGGTCACCCGGAGTTCGTTTATGTCGCCGCCGCGCACGGGGCCCTGATGGTGGAGAACGCCTTTGAGGGTGCCGGGCGTGAGGTCGATTACCGGCACCTGCCCCGGGTCACGTTTACCAGCCCTGCCCTGGCCGCTGTCGGGATGACGGACAAGAAAGCGAACCAGGCAGGGATCCGGTGCATGTGCCGGGTTCTGCCGCTCAAATTTATCCCTCGCGCGCTGGTGAACCGTGATACCCGCGGCTTCATCAAGATCGTTGCCGACGCGGACACGGGTCGGATTGTAGGGATCACTGTCGTGGGTAAGGACGCCGGGGACATCGCCGCCGCAGGGATTTACATTCTGGAGGCCGGGATGACCGTTGATCAGGTCGCGAATCTCTGGAGCCCCTATCTGACCATGGCCGAAGGCATCAAGATAGCAGCCCAGTCCTTCACTACTGACGTCTCCAAACTGTCCTGTTGCGCGGCATGAAGTGGTCAACGACAACCTATGTGTTCGTGGGGCGGGCGGCCGCGGCTACCTTTTAGTGCGCGTTCCTTGTCAGGCTGTGGGCGAGGCGGTAGGAATCGGTGCCGGTTTCGATGATGGTGCCGTTGAACGTCAGCCGGTCAACGATCGCGGCGCAGAGGCGCGGGTCGGTGAATGTCTTGGTCCAGCCGGAGAACGACTCGTTGGAAGCGATGGCGATGGAGTTCTTCTCTTCGCGTTCGGTGAGGACCTGGAAGAGGAGTTCGGCGCCGCGCCGGTCCAGTTCCATATAGCCGAGCTCGTCAATGCAGAGCAGGTCCACTCGGCCGTATCTGGCGATGGTCTTGGCGAGGACTTTGTCGTCGGCGGCTTCGACGAGTTCGTTCACGAGCCGGGTGGCCAAAGTGTATTTGACCCGGTATCCCTTCTCCGCCGCGGCGGTGCCCAGCCCGATAAGCAGGTGGGATTTGCCGGTTCCGGAGTCCCCGATCAGGCATAGCGGTGCACCTTTTCGAATCCATTCGCCGGTAGCGAGGGTATGGATGGTAGCGGGGTTGATGTTCGTGTTCGCGTCGAAATCGAAATCACCGAGCCATTTATCCCGGGGAAAGTTCGCGGCTTTGACGCGTCGGATTGAGGAGCGACGGTCCCGGTCATCGCATTCGGCCAGCAGCAGCTCGGCCAGGAAGCCTTGGTAAGAGAGTTGTTCCTTCCCCGCGACGGTCAGAGCTTCGTCCAGAACCGCCCGGATGGTGGGCAGGCGCAATCGGCGGCATGCTTGGTCCACGGCCGCGACCGCGGCCTGCTCAGTCAGACCGCGGCGCCGTCGCAGGGTTGGGGTGATGGTGGTGGCCGGTGCGGTGGGGCTCATGAGATGTTTTCCTTCGACGCGGTTCCTGCGGAGTGTTCGGTGCGTTTGGCCAGCAGCTCGTCATAGGCGCTGATCGCCGGGAGCGGCCGCTTGTCTGGAGGGAGCCCGGCGATGACCGCCGCCGGGTCCATCAGCCGGCGCTGGGTCAGGCTGACAACTCGTTGCACTTTCGCTTCAGCATGAGCACCGCGATGACGGTCAGGACGGGACGAGGGTGTTTCATTGAGTGTGTAAGGGTCCGGTCTCTAACTAGGGTGTGACCTG
>NZ_JAPDNV010000086.1:0-2606 GCF_026013155.1 Paenarthrobacter sp. PAE-2
GGCAGGACGCACCTAACACGCCCGGGATTTACACACGTTTTGTCCTATAACCCGCAGGTACTGACAGGATTGCTGCCGGCAAAAACAAACCCCCGGCTTCTTCCAATGGGAAGATGCCGGGGGTTTTATGTGGTGGGTCCTACCGGGATCGAACCGATGACATCCACGGTGTAAACGTGGCGCTCTACCAGCTGAGCTAAAGACCCTTGCTTGGTTCCGTACGTTCAGCACGTCGACCAACGAACAACGACTCTACATGATCATCCGGCAGAATGACCAATCGAACGTTCCGCTTGATCCAGATCGGGCAAATGCCCCGCCAAATAGCTCAACGCTCCGCTGACGCCCAGGTCCAGCTTCAGCGTTGCGAACTCATCGCCACGGGTGATGCCCCTGTTGATAATGACCACCGGCTTGCCCGCCTTGGCAGCATGGCGGACGAACCTCAGCCCGCTCATGACGGTTAGAGACGATCCGGCCACCAAAAGGGCGCCGGCGTCGTCAACCATGCCATAAGCCCGCTGAACACGGTCCTTGGGGACGTTTTCACCGAAATAGACAAAGTGAGGTTTGAGGGTTGCCCCGCAGACGGGACAGACGGCCACCACAAAGGACGTGATGAGTTCCGGATCTTCCACGGTCGCATCCGCATCAGGAGCCATCTCCACCACGCCGGCCTCGACGGCCTTCTGGACAAAGCCCGGGTTCAGCTCCTCGAGGATGGCGGCGAGCAACTTCCTGGAAAAGGTGTGGCCCTGCTCCAGGCAGATGACCTGGTCGAAGCGTCCATGGAGGTCCACCACGTTGACGCTGCCTGCGTCTTCGTGGAGCCTGTCGACGTTCTGCGTGATGAGTCCGCTCAGGAGGCCCCGCTGTTCCATGGCTGCCACGGCGGCATGGCCCACGTTCGGATTGGCGCGGCGCAGATGCGACCATCCGATGTGGTTGCGGGCCCAGTACCGCCGGCGGTTTGCCGCGCTGCGGATGAACTCCTGGTAGGTCATGGGCTTTCTTGGCGCCGATCCCGGTCCCCTGTAATCAGGTATTCCGGAATCCGTACTGAGGCCTGCGCCAGTGAGGACAGCCAGTCGCTTGCCTGCCAGGACCCCATGCGCTTCTTGCAGCCCGGCAACCTCGGCTGGTTCCAGGGCTTCCATGGGTGCGGGGTCCTGGCTGGCGAAGCCTGTCATGCCCACGCCAGGCGCCACGTTGCTCACAGCCGGCCCGGGGGGTGCACTGCTACTGCTCCGCCAAGGCAGAAAGCGCGGCACGGTATTCTCCGAGGTCGCGTGCTTGCCCCCGGGGGTTGACTACCACGTAGCGGACGATGCCATCTGCATCGATGATGAACGTTCCCCGAAGAGCCATCCCGCTGTCTTCGTCGAAAACGCCATACTGACGGGCTACTTCCCCGTGGGGCCAGAAGTCCGCCAGAAGATCAAACCCGTAGCCCTCTTTTTCGGCGTAGGCGCGCAAGGAAAACTTACTGTCCACGGAGATGCCGAGCACTGCAGCGTCAGCGTCGTCAAAGGCCCCGATATTGTCCCGGAGCTCACAGAGTTCACCGGTGCAGATTCCTGAGAAAGCAAAGGGATAGAAAACCAGGACCACGTTCCGGCCCCTGAAGTCCGACAACCGGATGGGCTCGCCGTATTGGTTGGACAACTCGAAGTCCGGCGCCGGTTCCCCGGCCGCAGGTACGGTCGCCGGGAGGGATTCGCGTACTTCCGTCACTTGTTCTTCTTTGCCACGAGCCGGGTGGCACTCCAGTCCTTGGAAACTCCGGCCGAGGTTGTCAGGTGGAGCCCGGACGTGGGCGCTGCATCCTGGATATCGGCCGGGGAGACGTAATTGGGACGGCCGGACTTGGGCGTCAGGACCCAAACCACTCCGCCCTCCTTCAAAGTGGTGAGCGAGTCCATCAGGGCATCCACCAGGTCACCGTCGCCGTCGCGCCACCAGAAAATCACGGCATCGACGACGTCATGATCGTCTTCATCCAAGAGTTCTGATCCGGTGAAATCCTCGATATCGTCACGCAAGTCGAAGTCGACGTCGTCGTCATAGCCGCGTTCCTGAATCAGATCCCCATCTTTGAAACCCAATCTTTCCGCCACATTTACCGATGTGGCGGCGTCGGCCTCGCTCACGTTTCCTCCTTTTGAAGTGACTTCCATTACTAAAGCCAACACCCTTTGGGCGCCCGCTTCAAGCCGTCGCAGCTGCGGGCGGCCACTTTCCACCTTACTCCGAGGGCTTTTGCCCGCGCGGAAACTCCGTGTATCCGGCCATGCCACACGTCCGGGTGTGACATACAACGCCTGTGAACGGGTGCGGCTACGCATACCAGCGCCGCGAAAGCTAGAGTGGCCATGAGCGCTTTGGCTGCAGGGCGACCGCCCCGAAGAAATCCATTATGGACAGCCATTCGCTCACAAGACCTGCCCGGCGCATCCGACCGGGCTGTTGAAACCGAGATGTCGCACACGACGCGTTCATGACGGGCAGTTACCCTGCCGGACCTGAGGCGCCGATGGATGCGCCTAAAGGAAGGTTGGACGTGGCTGCAGGAGAAGAGACCTCACACATCCTCAGCGGGTTGACTG
>NZ_JAPDNV010000087.1:0-2541 GCF_026013155.1 Paenarthrobacter sp. PAE-2
TGAACCTGCACAAGACCTTCTGCATCCCGCACGGCGGTGGCGGACCCGGCGTCGGCCCCGTTGCGGCAAAAGCCCATCTGGCCCCGTTCATGCCGGGCAACGCCGCATCATGGACCGAAGGCAATGACGTTCCGATTTCGGCATCGCGCTTCGGTTCGGCCGGCGTGCTCCCCATCTCCTGGGCTTACGTGAAGCTCATGGGCGGGCAGGGCCTTACCGAAGCAACCAAGTCCGCCCTGCTGGCTGCCAACTACATCGCAGCCCGCCTCAACGACTACTTCCCGGTGCTCTATACGGGCGAAGCGGGCTTGGTCGCCCACGAGTGCATCCTGGACCTCCGCGAGCTGACGGCCAAGACCGGGGTCACGGCCGAGGACGTGGCCAAGCGCCTCATCGACTTCGGCTTCCACGCACCCACCCTGGCGTTCCCGGTGGCCGGCACCCTCATGGTTGAGCCCACCGAATCCGAGGACCTCGTGGAGATCGACCGCTTCATCGAAGCCATGATCACCATCCGCAAGGAAATTGATCAGGTAGCACATGGCGACTTCTCCGTGCAGGATTCCCCGCTTCGCCGGGCACCCCACACGGCAGCCGCCGTCGTAAGCTCCGATTGGGACCGCGCCTACCCGCGCGAGCAGGCCGCCTTCCCCGTCCACCACTTGAAGCAGGACAAGTACTTCCCGCCGGTAGGCCGCATCGATGGTGCAGCAGGCGACCGCAACCTCGTCTGCTCGTGCCCTCCGATCGAAGACTTCGAGAACTAAGGGGATCCGGAAATGACTGAGAAGCACACGGCCCTCTACGAGGAGCACAAGAAGCTCGGCGCCTCCTTCACCGATTTCGGTGGCTGGCAGATGCCGCTCAAATACACCTCCGAGCTCGCCGAACACCACGCCGTCCGGAAGTCCGCCGGCCTGTTCGACCTCTCCCACATGGGTGAAGTCTGGGTCACCGGGCCGCAGGCATCAGAGTTCCTGGACTACGCGCTGGTGGGCAAGATTTCTGCCATGGCCGAGGGCAAAGCCAAGTACTCGCTGATCTGCCAGGAAGACGGCGGAATCATCGACGACCTGATCGTCTACCGTCGTGGCGCCGACAAGTTCCTGGTGGTTCCGAACGCAGGCAATGCCTTCGTGGTCGCTTCTGAGCTGCTGCAGCGAGCCGCGGGCTTTGACGTTGTGGTGGAGGATGCTTCATCGTCGACGTCGTTGATCGCCGTTCAGGGGCCGCTCGCCGAAGCGATCCTCCTGCGTTTGGTGCCCGCCGAGCAGCACTCGTTGGTCACGGACCTGAAGTACTACGCCGCAGTCGAGGTGACCTTCCTGGTGGCCGGCAGTGGGCAGGATCTTCTCCTGGCACGCACCGGTTACACCGGCGAGGACGGGTTCGAGATCTTCGTGCCCAACGAATCCGCCGCCGCGCTGTGGCAGGCCATCTCCGCCGTCGCCGAGGAAGGCGAGCTCGTTCCGGCCGGTCTGGCCTCCCGCGACTCCCTGCGCCTCGAAGCCGGCATGCCCCTCTACGGCAATGAGCTGTCCCGTGAAGGCAATCCCTTCACGGCCGGGCTCGGCCCTGTAGTGGCCTTGTCCAAGGAAGGCGACTTTGTGGGCAAGGAAGCCTTGGCAGCTTTGAAGGCCGACGGCGCAGGTGTCTCCACCGGTCGCAAGCTTGTGGGCCTCAAAGGCCTCGGGCGCCGCGCCGGACGTTCGCACTACCCGGTCTTGAAGGACGGCGCCGTTGTTGGCGAAGTGACCTCCGGCCAGCCCAGCCCAACGCTCGGGTACCCGGTAGTGATGGCCTACGTTGACGTTGCTTATGCTGAACCTGGCACCACTCTTGACGTCGATCTGCGCGGCAAGGCAGAGCCGTTCGAGGTCGTGGCATTGCCGTTCTACAAACGGTCCCGCTAATTTTTGATCACCCACAGTTAGGAAAAAAGAATGCCCAAAGTAGCGCATGAACTTCAGTACTCCGACGAGCACGAGTGGGTTTCGCGTGGGGAGGGGAACTCGGTATCCGTTGGCATCTCCGAGGTTGCCACCGACGCACTGGGTGACATTGTCTACGTGGACCTGCCCGAGGTCGGTTCCACCGTGACTGCAGGGGAAACGTGCGGCGAGGTTGAGTCCACCAAGTCCGTCTCCGACCTCTACTCACCCGTGACCGGCGAGGTCACCGAGATCAACGACGCCGTTGTGTCCGACCCCGCCCTCATCAACAACGACCCCTACGGTCAGGGCTGGTTGTTCAAGGTCGCTGCTGAATCCGACGGCCCGCTGCTCTCCGCCCAGGAATACGCCTCCAAGAACGGCGGCGACCTGGGCTAGTCCCGACGGGTCCGGTGTGCCCGACGGGTCCGGCATCCTCTGCGACCTCGGTCGTGTAGACGCCCGTTGGGCGGACGTGACACTCCCTTGGACGGTCGCTGCCGGATGCCGAACCCATAGGGGCTCCGTGTGTCACTCTCCGATTCGAGGGTTCGCTGCGGGGTGTGCCGTGCGCGCGGCACACCCCGCAGCGATGCCCCGGTTTGGCCAA
>NZ_JAPDNV010000088.1:0-2488 GCF_026013155.1 Paenarthrobacter sp. PAE-2
CAGAAAACAATACACGCCCCCAACCCCCAACGCAAATCCACCCCCAAACAGCCACCCGCGGGCCTCTGTGGGCACCTTCATTGGGCACCACGCTCCTACCGATCCTTACGCGCATGGGCCGGCCTCCATCATCTATCCCGTCGTGCGCCCTTTGCACGTCGGGACCTCCGCCGGAAGGCAACGTAGAGGCAGCTCAAGTTGCCTGTTCGGTGGAAAGGGCCCGAGCCGCCACGAACTCGCAGCCAGGTGATCTCCCGCGTCCGGGCGCCCGTATAAGGCATGGCCTGGAAACTCGCAGGCCCCGGCGCGACCCATAGGGGCTGTCTGAATAACGGTGGATCCACGGTTGGCCTGACACGCCGGGCATTGCCTGGCGGGGAGGACCGATCATGAGCGACACCATGGATCCCATGGCGACTGATGTGGATCAGCAAGAATTAGCGCAGCAGCTCCTGGCCCAGGCCAGAGAACAGGGCATCGGCCTCGTTGGCCCTGACGGGCTGTTGAACCGGCTCACGAAGAACGTCCTGGTAACCGCTCTAGAAGCGGAAATGGACGAACACCTCGGATACGAAAAGCACGACGTGTCCGGGCGCGGGAGCGGGAACTCCCGCAACGGCACCCGCACTAAGACCGTGTTGACCGAGATCGGGCCGGTGGAGATCGACGTACCGAGGGACACCGGCTCAACGTTCGATCCGCAGATCGTCAAGAAGCGGCAGCGCCGGCTGACTGGCGTGGATGAGATCGTATTGTCGCTAAGCGCGAAAGGGCTCACGACCGGGAAGATCGCGGCCCATTTCGCGGAGGTGTTCAGCGCCAGGGTCTCCAAAGACACCATCTCGAGGATCACAGAGAAGGTCATCGGCGAGATGACCGAGTGGCAGAACCGTCCCCTGGACCGGGTCTACCCGGTGGTGTTCATCGACGCAATCCACGTCAAGGTCCGCGACGGGCAGGTCACGAACCGGCCGGTCTACGTCGCTATGGGTGTCAGTGTCAACGGGGAACGTGACATCCTCGGGCTGTGGGCCGGGGACGGCGGCGAAGGGGCAAAGTTCTGGCTCTCGGTGCTGACCGAGATCAAGAACCGCGGTGTTGAGGACGTCTGCATCACGGTATGCGACGGGCTCAAGGGTCTGCCCGAGGCGATCACCACGGTCTGGTCCCTGGCGGTGGTCCAGACCTGCATCGTGCACCTAATCCGGAACACCTTCCGGTATGCGGCGCGGCAGTACTGGGACGAGATGTCCCGTGACCTGCGTCCGGTCTACACCGCACCCTCGGAGGCCGCGGCTAAGGAGCGGTTCGTGGAGTTCTCGACCAAATGGGGCCGGCAGTACCCGGCGATCACTCGGTTGTGGGAGAACGCCTGGAGCGAGTTCGTGCCGTTCCTGGACTACGACGTGGAAATCCGGCGGGTAATCTGCAGCACCAACGCCATCGAATCCGTCAACGCCCGCTACAGGCGCGCGGTCAGGGCCAGGGGGCATTTCCCCACCGAACAAGCGGCTCTGAAATGCCTCTACCTCGCTACCCGGGCACTGGACCCGACAGGCAAAGGCCGGGCACGATGGGCCACACGATGGAAGCCGGCCCTGAACGCCTTCGCCATCAGCTTCGACGGAAGAATCAACTAAATGCCAACCGTGGATCCACCGAAAATCGGACAGCCCCGACCCATACAGAAACTCCCGCCAGCGACTTCTTGTGTCACTTGGAGGGGACTGGTGGGAGGATGGGCGGCATGGAGTTGCGTATCACCGGGGATCCGGTTGCTGACAAATTGTTGAGTGATGATGCTTTTGCGCTGTTGATGGGGATGCTGCTCGATCAGCAAGTGACCATGGAATCAGCATTTGCTGGTCCTGCGAAGATCCGCTCCCGGGTAGGGTCTTTGGATCCAGCTGTGATTGCCGGCTTTGACCCTGCCGGCTTCGTGGAAGTGTTCAAAGAAACGCCTGCCGTACATCGGTTCCCGGGTTCAATGGCGGGCCGGGTCCAGGACCTCGCACGCACCGTCTACAGCGAGTGGGACGGCGACGCTTCTGCCATCTGGAGTAAGGACGACCCGGATGGTCCCGAGGTTCTGCGAAGGCTGAAGGCACTACCGGGTTTCGGAGACCAGAAAGCGAAGATCTTCCTGGCACTACTCGGAAAGCAGTGTGGCCTCCAAGCACAGGGCTGGAGAGAAACCGCCGGCCATTACGGCGAGGAAGGCTCGTACCTTTCCGTGGCAGACATAGTGGACCCGGAGTCCTTGGTAAAAGTCCGTGCAAGCAAGCAAGCCGCCAAGGCAGCGGCCAAAGCCGCGAAAGGCTGACTTTCGGCTTAAACGACTATGGCCCCGCATGCGGCGGGGCCATAGTCGTTAAAAACACGAGACAGAGGACTGGGCAGCGCCGCAGCTGAACCACGAGTGTCCTGCAAATACGTGGTGTTTTGGTGGTTAATGTGGGAGACCCCCCGTCCCGTGTGGGTTGGGGGG
>NZ_JAPDNV010000089.1:0-2272 GCF_026013155.1 Paenarthrobacter sp. PAE-2
CGGTCAGCCTCGGGTACTTCAGTCTTGAGGAGGACTACGATCCCGTCGTCATCCAAATCAAAATAATCGGTCGCACCGACAACGCAGTTGGCGTACCCTTGGCAGGCTGCTAGGTCTGCTTTTACGACTGGCATGCTCAAACTCCTTGACCTAAGTGTTGCTGTTCTTCTTGAATTGGGACGGTCGTTCATCCTCGGCGATGAGCGGACCGAACGGATTGCCGATCATGGCCGAAAACGTTGCCGGTGCCTGCCAAGTCAGCGACTCGAGTTCCAGCGGGCACAAGCTAACCCACTGTCCGGAGCGCGGGGATTTGATCATCAGCCGGGAACCATTGCGGGTCTCCACCCTTGCGATGTGCACCTCTGAAAATTCATTGGCAATAACGATCGGAGCGCCAGTAACGTGCGCTTCCAGCCGGACACGTTCCTCTGCCGCGCGAATGGCGGCAAGGCGGTCTTCTTCCTCGCCTTCCCATCCGATTTTCATAGGAATATGGCCAAATTCTGCATCCGGATGACCGATTCGTCCACCATGATGGTTCGGCGTGCCAGCTCCCACCCCGTACCGGTATGGCGCAGAAGGTCCTCCCGTCCGGCGGACACCGTGGCGGCCTCCCGCACGTCACCCCTGCTGCGGAAGAGAAGCACAGCCGAATCAACGATGATTTCGTTCGGGTTGTCTGTGCGGAACGTCCGAACGTTGGTGACGTAGTGGCGCAACCGAGAGGGAGGGTCTTCAGTCCAGGCATGCTCTGTGGCAAACCGGGCTACCCGCCGGCTGAGCGAGTACCTGTTTTCATCAAGGTGGGCCATACCGGGGGAGGTGCTGTATCCGGCCCCCAGGGCGGTGGTCACCCGGACGGGCATTAGATAGTGCACGTCTTCAGCAATCCGTGCCATCCATGCGTCATAGTCCTGGGCGTCCAGGAGGTACGCTTCGTCTACCAGCCACCGGTGCGCCTGAAGGTGGAGCGCGTCATCGAACGGGAGGGATTCCCCTATTCTCTGTGTGCGTGGGGCGTGGCCGCCAAGAATGGACTGCTCCGAAAGGGTCTTGCCGTTGCGGTCGGTTTCAACACTCATGGCCTAGGCCTCCTTTGTGAGAATCGGGGCGGCTGCAATAGTGGTGCTCCCGGCGGCCCGTGAGGGATCCGCCTCGGCAGCCGCGGGCGCCTGAATGGGATCGGTTCCGACGTGCAGCTGGGCTGCCTTCTCCATCGGACGTTCGAGGTGATGAGCCCACCGCAGCAGGAGTTCACGCTGGTTGTATTCGCTGTAGCCCACTCGCGTTGAACCTGGTCCCGCATACTCATCTGAGGTCAGGGGCTCTACGACGTTTTGTCCGTTTTCCAGCATGCCCATTCGGCTGTTGAGCAGCAGGCGGCGGGCCATGGGGCCGCCCGCGGTGCTGGTCAGCGAGACCCAGTTCTCAACGTCGTCCTGTTCAAACATGCCGCCGCTGCCAAAGCACATGAGATATGCCTTGTACGAAAGGGCCTTGAACTCCTCAGAGGCGTTCTTGTCCACGGCAAACCACGAGACGATCTCGGTCTCGTTTTCGCTGATCGGCTGCCATTGGCGGATGGAGATAAACGGCAGGACTTCGTCGGAGTCTTCTTCTACGCGGGGCCAGTTGTGGACGAAGCTCATATTCGGGAACACCGATGCGGCCGACACCATGAACCCGTCCTTGCCCACTACATCGAGCTGCTCTTGGCTCCATTGTTCCTTCATCCGCGCGATCATGTCGTCTGGGTAGCCTACGTAGCGGAGCCGTTCCTCCAGCGTGCCTTCTGGAAGCTTGTAGGTAGTACCGCCGCCGTTGCCGGCCCAGTAGGTTGTTCCGTCTTTGCGCTTCTCAGCCTTTGGTTCACGGAAGAGGCCAATTTCAACAACTGACGTGTGCGTTTGTGGGGTGTGGTACATGTCGCCGGCGAAGTTTTCGGCCCCGATCTTCCAGTTCGCCTTGACCCGCCAGCGCTGCGGACCCCGGAGTTCGATGCCGTCAGCGCTCTGCTTGGTGTAGTAGTCCATGTAGAACTTGAAGTCGCCCAGGAAGTCTTCAAGGGGTTCCGCGTCAGGGTCTAGGCTGATGAAAATCAGGCCGTTGTATACGCCCAAAGACGGAGCGGGGAGCAGGGTCTGGCCTTTTTTCTTGAAGCCTTCTTCCCCACCGTAGGCCTCTTTGTGGAACGGAAGGCCTACGATGCGTCCGTCGTTGCGGTAGGACCAGCCGTGGTAGGGGCAGCGGAAATGCGAGGCGTTTCCCA
>NZ_JAPDNV010000090.1:0-1922 GCF_026013155.1 Paenarthrobacter sp. PAE-2
CGGCCCGGAGCCAAATCTGTCAGCAAACCAGAACCATCGCGACTGCGTTTGATCAGCACGTACACCTGGCGTCGCGATACGTTCAAGGCCGCGGCGGCAGCATCAACCGCTCCCCTGCCAACGACCGTCCGCGCAGCCAAGGGACCGATCACGGCCGAAACCGACCTCGTCCGATCCCACAGCTCATCCTGCATCGTCAGCATGCCCGGCTCACGAATGGGTGCCGATTCCGCATCCACTCCGACACCTCCTGAGTATGACAGTCTGATCGGAGCCCACTAGGACGGCCCGAACGGTACCCACCAGCCGGACATGCCGAACCTAATGACGGCTTGAATGGTACCCACCTGTGAACGTTGATCCATCCAGTGTTGGATCGACGACGGGAGGGCCGGGATGGGGTCAAGAGTGGAGTTGTTCGCGCAGATTCGGAGGGATGCCCGGGTGGAGGGCGCGTCAATCCGGGAGCTTGCCCGCAGGCACCAGGTGGCGCGGAAAACCGTGCGTAAGGCGTTAAGTTCCCCGGTCCCGCCAGAGCGTAAAACTCCTGTACGGTCCTCGCCGCGGCTTGATCCTTATAAACCGACGATCGACGCCATGCTCGTCGAGGACACGACGGCGCCGAGGAAGCAGCGTCACACTGCCCGGAGGATTCTTGCCCGGCTCATCGAGGAGCATGGAGCGGACGAGTTGTCGTATTCGACGGTGCGTGACTACGTTCGGGTCCGCCGGGCGCAGATCGATGTGGAGGCCGGCCGCCGGGTTGAGGTATTTGTTCCTCAGGAGCACGCCCCGGGCGCGGAAGCGGAAGTGGACTTCGGTGAAGTCTGGATCGTGCTGGACGGGGTAAAGACGAAATGCCACATGTTCATCTTCCGGCTTTCTCACTCCGGCAAAGCCATCCACCGGATTTACCCCACCCAGGCCCAGGAAGCGTTTCTGGAAGGCCACGTCGAGGCGTTCAACGAGATCGGCGGCGTGCCGGTCAAACATATCCGCTATGACAACCTCACCAGTGCCGTCAGGGCCGTGGTGTTCGGTCAGGGGCGGAACCGCCTGGAGAATGACCGGTGGGTGTTGTTTCGCTCGTTCTATGGATTTGATGCCTTTTATTGCCAGCCAGGTCTTGCCGGCGCTCACGAGAAAGGCGGGGTCGAGGGCGAGGTGGGCTGGTTCCGCCGCAACCGGCTGACCCCGATGCCCGTGGCGAGGTCCCTTGATGAGCTCAACGACTGGATCCGGAGCCGGGAGGTTCAAGACGATCAGCGGCGGATTGATGGCAGGATCCGCACTATCGGCCAAGACTTCGCCGCCGAGCGCCCGTTCCTGGCACCGTTGCCGGCCGACGAGTTCGATCCCGGTCTGGTGTTGAACCCGAGAGTGGACCGGTCCTCAATGATTACCGTGCGGATGGTGAAGTACTCGGTGCCAGCACGGTTCATCGGTCGGCGGGTCCGGGTTTCATTGCGGGCATCCGAAGTTGTGGTGTTCGACGGCCGCGCGGTGGCGGCCCGGCACCAGCGGATTATTGCCAAGGGCGGGCAGTCGGTCCAGTTGGACCATTATCTGGAGGTCCTCAAGACCAAGCCCGGCGCTTTGCCTGGTTCCACTGCTTTGGCCAGGGCGCGGGAGTCGGGTGCTTTCACCAGCGCCCATGACGCCTTCTGGTCTGCCTCGCGCAGGGTCAACGGTGATGCCGCGGGGACCCGTGAACTGATTGACGTCCTGCTGCTGCACCGATCGATGGAAGCCGAAGACATCGAGGCAGGGATCACCGCAGCCCTTGGAGTAGGTGCCGTCAGTGCCGACGTCGTGGCGGTTGAAGGCCGCCGACATGCCTCCAGCATCCCTGCTGGTGGGTCCCGTCGGGGGTGTCAAGTTTTCTGTGTAAGGGACCGGTCGGTTGTCCGGTCTGCCGGGTG
>NZ_JAPDNV010000091.1:0-1875 GCF_026013155.1 Paenarthrobacter sp. PAE-2
AGACTGCCGTCCAGATGATCGGCCAGGGCTACTACGACACCATCACGCCCCCGGTGATCCGCCGCAACATCCTCGAGTCCCCGGCCTGGTACACCGCCTACACTCCGTACCAGCCCGAAATTTCCCAGGGCCGCCTCGAAGCACTCCTGAACTTCCAGACCATGGTCCAGGACCTCACTGGCCTTCCGATCGCCAACGCTTCCCTCCTTGACGAAGCCACCGCCGTTGCCGAGGCCGTGCTGCTCATGCGCCGCGCCAACAAGGACAAGACCGCGAAGGACGGCAAGACCGTCCTGGACGCCGACCTCTTCCCGCAGACCATTGCGATCGTGAAGGGCCGCGCAGAAGCGCTCGGCTTCGAGGTGGAGGTTGCGGACCTCTCCGCAGGACTGCCCGACGGCGACATCAACGGCATCGTCCTCCAGCAGCCCGGCGTCTCCGGTCGTGTCTTCGATCACTCCGCCGTGATCGCGTCCGCGAAGGAGCGCGGTGCACTGGTCACCGTCGCTGCCGACCTGCTGGCACTCACCCTCATCACGCCCCCGGGTGAGCAGGGTGCGGACATCGCCGTCGGAACCGCGCAGCGCTTCGGCGTTCCGCTGTTCTTCGGTGGCCCGCACGCCGCTTACATGGCCGTCCGCCAGGGCATGGAGCGCACCCTCCCGGGCCGCATCGTTGGTGTGTCCAAGGACAACGCCGGCGTTCCCGCCTACCGCCTCGCCCTGCAGACCCGCGAGCAGCACATCCGCCGCGAAAAGGCCACGTCCAACATCTGCACGGCACAGGCCCTGCTCGCGATCGTTGCCTCGATGTACGCGGTGTACCACGGTCCGGACGGACTCAAGGCGATCGCCGAGACTGTGCACGGCCACGCTCGCGTTCTGGCCACGGCACTGCAGAAGGCCGGCCGCGAACTCGTCTCCGATTCGTTCTTCGACACCCTCACCGTCCGCGTCCCGGGCAAGGCAAGCAAGGTGATCGGTGCCGCCGAAGCACGTGGCATCAACCTCCGCCGCATCGACGAGGACACCGTGGGTGTTTCCGTTGATGAAACCACGACGCCGGAGGTCCTCTCCGCGGTTGCCGTCGCCTTCGGCGCTGGTCCGGTAAGGGACGCAGCCGGGTTCGAGCTGGCTTCGGATGTGCTCCGTACCTCCGATTTCATGCAGCACCCCGTGTTCAACACCCACCGTTCCGAGACACAGCTCCTGCGCTACATCCGCAAGCTCTCCGACCGGGACCTGGCGCTGGACCGGACCATGATTCCGCTGGGTTCGTGCACCATGAAGCTGAACGCCACGGCGGAGATGGAAGCCATTTCCTGGCCCGAGTTCGCCTCCATCCACCCCTTCGCTCCTGATTCCCAGACCGAGGGCTGGCGTGAACTCATCGCCGACCTCGAAGCCCAGCTGACCGAGATCACGGGTTACGACCAGGTCTCCATCCAGCCGAACGCCGGGTCCCAGGGCGAGCTGGCCGGGCTCCTCGCCATCCGCGGCTACCACCACTCCCGCGGAGACCAGCAGCGCAACGTCTGCCTGATCCCTGCTTCGGCTCACGGGACCAACGCGGCGTCCGCCGTGCTCGCGGGCATGAAGGTAGTGGTGGTTGCCACGGCGTCCGATGGCACCATCGACCACGCCGATCTCAAGGCCAAAATTGAGGCCAACCGCGAGGTCCTGTCGGCCATCATGATCACCTACCCCTCTACCCACGGTGTCTACGACGCCGACGTCGTTGAGGTGTGCGAGGCGGTGCACGAGGCTGGTGGCCAGGTGTACGTCGATGGCGCGAACCTGAACGCTTTGGTTGGCTTGGCGCAGCCGGGCAAGTTCGGCGGCGACGTGTCCCACCTGAACCTGCACAAGACCTTCT
>NZ_JAPDNV010000092.1:0-1848 GCF_026013155.1 Paenarthrobacter sp. PAE-2
GAGGGTGTTTCATTGAGTGTGTAAGGGTCCGGTCTCTAACTAGGGTGTGACCTGCGGTTTCACCCCTGAAAGGACGGGCCCTCTTGGCCGAAATCAGTATGACCACTAACCCCCTTGAAGGCGTTTTGAGCGCCGATCAGATCGACGCGCTCGTCACGGCTGCGGAGGACCTCGGAGAGGGCCGCAACGGTGTTGAGGAACTCCTTGCCCGGATGACCCGCGCGGTCCTGGAACGGGCCCTGGAAACGGAGATGAGCGACCACCTCGGCTACGAGTCCGGGGACCCCGCAGGGCAGGGCACGGGCAACTCCCGCAACGGCAAGACAACCAAGAGCGTTCAGACCCTCCAGGGGCCTGTTCAGGTCACCGTGCCACGGGACCGGAACAGCTCCTTCGAACCGGTCATCGTGCCCAAGCGGGCCCGCCGGTTGGGCAAGGTCGAGGACATGATCCTGTCACTCTACGCCCGCGGGATGAGCACCCGGGATATCGGTTCCCACCTCGATGAAATCTACGGGACCAAGGTCTCCGCCGCGACGATTTCGAGGGTGACGGACGTGATTGCCGATGAGGTCGCCCAGTGGCAGAACCGGCCGCTGGAGTCCGTGTATCCGATCGTCTACATCGACGCGATCTGGCTGAAAATCCGGGACGGCGGCGTGGTGGTGAACAAGGCCTGCCACGTGGCCGTGGGCGTTGACGTGGAGGGCCGCAAGCAGGTCCTGGGCCTGTGGCTGGGCACCAGCGAAGGGGCGAAGTTCTGGGCCAACGTGCTCACCGAAATCCGCAACCGCGGAGCCGCCGACATCCTGATCCTGTGCTGTGACGGGCTCACCGGGCTGCCGGCAGCGGTGAACAGCATCTACCCCCAGACCGTCGTGCAGACCTGCGTCGTGCACCTGCTGCGATCGGCCATGAAATACGCCTCCTACGGCGCCCGCAAAGCCATGGCCCGGGACATGCGCCCGATCTACACCGCACCGACCGTGCAGGCGGCCGAACTGGCAATGGAGGCCTTCGCGGAAACCTGGCAGGCCACGGCTCCCGGGGCGGTGCTGGCCTGGCGGAACGCCTGGGAAGACTTCACCCCGTTCCTGGCCTTCACCCCGGAGATCCGCAAAGTCATCTACACCACGAACCAGATCGAATCGATCAACTACCAGCTGCGGAAGATCACCAAAACGCGGGGCTCATTTCCTTCCGACGAGGCCGCGATCAAGCTGGTCTACCTCGGGATCAGAAACATCGAAACGACCCGCGGCGGTGAACTCGGAACCGGCACCCAAGGCTGGCACCAGGCACTGAACGCTTTCGCCGTTCAATTCCCCAACCGACTTCCGATCTGACCACCCGGCAGACCGGACAACCGACCGGTCCCTTACACAGAAAACTTGACACCCCCCGTTCTCCGCTGATCAAGGCCTCAAGCATCTCTCTGGACGAGATCCCTACCAGGTCTGAAACCACCGAGGAGAGCTTGATTCCCGAGCTCTCCAGAAACTTCTCAAGCCGCTGGATCTCACGGGTCCTGTCCCGGCCGGCGATAGCACGGGCCCGGGTCAGGTCCCGGAGCTCCCGGATCGGCTCGGGTGGAACGAAAGAACCCCTTAGAAGTCCGTAAGCGGCCAACTGCGCCAACCACGCCGCATCCGAAACATCAGTTTTGCGTCCCGGGATATTACGGGCGGCCTTGGCATTGACCAGCATCACCGGCAGCGTCTCCTCAAACAGATAGAAGAAGGGCTTCCAGTAATCGCTGGTCGCTTCCATCACCACGGCAGTGACCCGTTCACGCTCCAGGAACTCCCGCAGTTCCAGGATCGCTTGCGTGGTTGCGCCCCAGGTCGT
>NZ_JAPDNV010000093.1:0-1532 GCF_026013155.1 Paenarthrobacter sp. PAE-2
TGTCATGTCTCAGGACCTTGTAGACACTTCATGTCTCATGACTTCGTAGACACTTGATGTCTCATGGCTTTGTGGACAGTTCGTTCGATGGTGTGGGGTTCCGGTTTTTGAGCTGTGGGTAGATGGTTCGTTTGGTGCGTGTGCCTCGGGGGTCGGCTGCGACTCCTGTGGGTTTGCCGTTGCCGACGTAGGTGGTTCCTTGTGGTGGTCTGGGGTGCGTGATGATCTCGGTGCCTTGGGCTCCGAAGAACATGATGGTGGTGTCGTCGTAGAGGATGTGTACGGTGGTGCCGGTATGTTCCTTGCCCATTTTGAAATGGGTGCCCAGGATCGTCACGGACCCGTTTCTGTTCACTGTCCGTTGCGCGCTTCGCCTGTCCGGCCGGGGCGCAAGCGGTTCAGGGGCCGGTGGCGGGGGCGTCTTGGGGGTGGCGTTCCAGGCTTCACGGGGTGTCATTGCCTTGGGCAGGCCTTGGTGTTCGCGTTCGTTGTTGTAGTAGAGATCGAAAGCGTCCACCTGTGACTGGAGGGCGGCCATAGAGGTTGCCGGTGGTTGCCGGTGCAGGTAGCGGTGCAGGGTCAGGTGGAACCGTTCGTTCTTACCTTGGGTGGTCGGTTTGTAGGGTTTGCCTGTGATCGGTTCGATGCCTTTGGCTTTGAGGAACTCCACAAGCGCACCGGTGCGGCCGCGGCGTGTGGGATTCAGTGCCGCACCGTTGTCGGAGAGGAATCGTTGCGGTGTCCCGTGGCGTTCGATCGCTTGCGTGACGACGGCGATCGCAGCGGCGCTGGTTTCCCCGGTGGCGACCAGGGACGCCAGTGCCAGACGTGAATGATCGTCGACGAGCTGGAAGATCGCTACCTTCTGTCCGCCGGCGAGTTGCCATTCGGTCGAGTCGATCTGCCAACAGGCGTTCGGCTGGGGATAGACGAACCTTTTGTACGCGCTTCGTGGTTTCTTTCTGGGCTCGGGCACCACGACACCTGCCCTGACAAAGATCCTGGCCACAGTGGCACGCGAGGGCGGCTTGAAGCCCTGCCTTACGAGCTTCGCGATAACGGAGAGCGGGCCGTAATCAAACCCGCTCTCCTGAAGTTCTGCACGGGTTCCGAGCAGCAGTTCGGTCATGACCGGAGCCGTGACAGTGGGCATGGTCTTCGGAAGCGTGGGCCTTTTCTCCAACGCCTTCACCGGTCCCACTTCCGAAGCCGCTGCCCGGACCCGGTAAAACCACGCCCGGGAGACATTGTGCTTCCTGCAAAAAGCCGTGACCGCGCCCCTGGGCGAATCCTCGGGCCACGTCGCGACAGCATGCCGGATCCTGATATCCGGCTGGGATTTACTCATGAACAGCAGCAAACCCGCCAGCAAAGTGTCCACGATGTCATGAGACAGAGTGTCTACGAAGTCATGAGACAGAACTGTCCATTAAGTCATGAGACTCCACACGCGTTTTGAACGTTCAAAACGCGCACTAATGCGACCTAATACGAAAGTAGGGGCGGGTTAGGCTGCGGTGAGCGGGGTGATG
>NZ_JAPDNV010000094.1:0-1501 GCF_026013155.1 Paenarthrobacter sp. PAE-2
CGGTCAGCCTCGGGTACTTCAGTCTTGAGGAGGACTACGATCCCGTCGTCATCCAGATCAAAATAATCGGTCGCCCCGACAACGCAGTTGGCGTACCCCTGGCAGGCTGCTAGGTCTGCTTTTACGACTGGCATGCTCAAACTCCTTGGCCTAAGTGTTGCTGTTCTTCTTGAATTGGGGCGGTCGTTCATCCTCGGCGATGAGCGGACCGAATGGATTTCCGATCATGGCCGAAAACGTTGCCGGCGCCTGCCATGTCAGCGCCTCGAGTTCCAGCGGGCACAATGAAACCCACTGCGCGGAGCGCGGGGATTTGATCATCAGCCGGGAGCCATTGCGGGTCTCCACCCTTGTGATGTGCACCTCGGAAAACTCATTGGCAATCACGATCGGAGCGCCAGTGGCATGCGCTTCCAGCCGGACGCGTTCCTCTGCCGCGCGAATGGCGGCAAGGCGGTCTTCTTCCTCGCCTTCCCAACCAATTTTCATAGGAATATGGCCAGATTCTGCATGCGGATAACCGACTCATCCACCATGATGGTCCGACGCGCCAGTTCCCATCCGGTACCGGTGCGGCGCAGAAGGTCCTCACGTCCGGCGGACACCGTAGCGGCCTCCCGTACATCGCCCCTGCTGCGGAAGAGCAGCACCGCCGAATCAACGATGATTTCGTTCGGGTTGTCTGTGCGGAACGTCCGAACGTTCGTGATGTAGTGGCGCAACCGTGAGGGAGGGTCTTCGGTCCAGGCATGCTCTGTGGCAAACCGGGCTACCCGTCGGCTGAGCGAGTACCTGTTTTCATCAAGATGGGCCATACCGGGGGACGTGCTGTAGCCGGCACCCAGGGCGGTCGTCACCCGCACGGGCATCAGATAATGCACGTCCTCAGCAATCCGTGCCATCCATGCGTCATAGTCCTGGGCGTCCAGGAGGTAGGCTTCGTCAACCAGCCAACGGTGCGCCTGAAGGTGGAGCGCATCATCGAACGGGAGGGATTCCCCTATCCTCTGGGTGCGTGGGGCATGGCCACCGAGAACAGACTGCTCCGAAAGGGTCTTGCCGTTGCGATCGGTTTCAACGCTCATGGCCTAGGCCTCCTTTGTGAGGATCGGGTCGGCTGGGATGGCAGTGCTCCCGACGGCGGCCCGTGAAGGATCCGCCTCGGTGGCCGCGGGTGCCTGAATAGGATCGGTTCCGACGTGCAGCTGGGCCGCTTTCTCCATCGGTCGTTCGAGGTGATCAGCCCACCGCAGCAGGAGTTCACGCTGGTTGTATTCGCTGTAGCCGATTCGTGTGGAACCTGGTCCTGAATACTCATCTGAGGTCAGGGGTTCTACGACGTTCTGCCCGTTTTCCAGCATGCCCATCCGGCTGTTGAGCAGGAGGCGGCGGGCCATAGGGCCGCCCGCCGTGCTCGTCAGCGAGACCCAGTTTTCAACGTCGTCTTGTTCAAACATGCCGCCGCTGCCAAAGCACATGAGATATGCCTTGTACGAAAGGG
>NZ_JAPDNV010000095.1:0-1377 GCF_026013155.1 Paenarthrobacter sp. PAE-2
ACACTTTCCCCACTCCATGGGGCGCCGACGGCGCGGAACCGCTAGGTCGCAATAGTGCGCGTTTAGACCCGACAAAACGCGCACTATTGCGACCTACTTGGGTTAAAACGGGGGGCGGAGCGGGTGCGGGTTAACGCGGGTGTGGATCAGGCTTCGAGCAGGTGCAGCTGGTCCTTGGTGTCCAGGTCCTCGCCGGAGCAGAGGTCGCTGCAATCCACCAGGTCCACCAGGCCCGGGTGCGCCTTGAGGAAGGACCGCGCCCCCGTGTCACCTTTCGCCGCTTCCGCGGCTTGCTCGCGGAGCCCGACGTCGATGATCAGCGGGTGCCGACGCTTCAGGTGGCCCGCATCATCGGGGTAGGCCGCTGCAGTGATCCGGCCGGGACGGTGGGCGCCCAGCAACCTGCTGACCGCCGTCGGGGTCAGTCCGGGCTGGTCCACCAGCGCCACCAGGATGCTGTTGTTGGGGTTGGCGGCCTCGATGCCGGTGCGGAACGAGCCCGCCATACCCTTGGCCCAATCGGCGTTTTCCACCACGGTGTAGCGATCCAAGTCGGTGTTCTTCCGGATGTTGGCCGCCTCGGCACCGAGCACCACCACCACCTCGCGGCAGCCGCCGTCGTACAGGGTTTCGGCCAGCACTTCCACCAGGGTGCGCCCCCGGAAGGGGAGCAGCGCTTTGGGGCCGCGCCCCAGACGGGTGCCTGCCCCGGCCGCCAACAGGACGCCGGTGATCTGTGATGAGCCGGAGTGAGTCATATCCTCACCATACGCGCGGCATTTGACGCGGTCTCTAGGTCCATGCAGCCTTTTGAGGGTTATCTACCGGAATCGGTTGAAAAACTACTGCCGGGTAGGGCTTTTGGCGCCTTCGCGGGCCTATTAGGGTCTGAAGGGAATTGTTCAAATCAGCTCTGATGCAATGACGCGTGGAGGACAAACAAAGATGGCGGGCAGTTTCGAAATTCTCAAGGCCGGACCCAGCACCTTCCGGTTCCGGCTCACGGCCGACGACGGCACGGTTGTGGCAGTGTCTCCACAGTTTCCCAACCTGAAGGCGGTTGTAGCCGGGATCAATGCAGTCCGCGAAAATGCGGCCACCGGGTTTGTGGTGGATCGGCGCAGCTTGCGAACGTAGGTCCTGTTGAAACAAAAAGCGGCGGCAGTGTTCATGAAGAACACTGCCGCCGCCTTTGTTGATGCAGGGTTTAGGCGTCGCCGCCTGCGCCTCCGGTGGTGCCGGCGTTGACGTCGAGCAGTTTGTAGCGGTCAATCGCGTACGACGGCGCGCCCTCCTCGACCTCGCCCCTCGCCGCCAGCATCTGCAGGGTTTTGGTGACGATGGAGTGGGTGTCGTTTTTGAAGTAGCGGCGGGCGG
>NZ_JAPDNV010000096.1:0-1149 GCF_026013155.1 Paenarthrobacter sp. PAE-2
AGACCCGCGAGCAGCACATCCGCCGCGAAAAGGCCACGTCCAACATCTGCACGGCGCAGGCTCTCCTGGCCATCGTCGCCTCGATGTATGCCGTCTACCACGGCCCCGAAGGCCTGAAGGCCATTGCCGAGACTGCCCACCACCACGCGCGCACCCTTGCGGCTTCACTGAAGGCTGCCGGCGTCGAGGTCCTTCACGGGTCCTTCTTCGACACCATCACGGTTCGCGTTCCGGGCCGCGGCGCCGAGCTCGTCGCTGCTGCCGAAGAGCGTGGCATCAACCTGCGTGGAATCGACGGGGACACCGTGGGTATTTCCGTGGATGAGACAACAACAACTGACATCGTCGGCAGTGTCCTTGAAGTTTTTGGTGCCTCCGTGGTTGAGTCCGCAGAGGGTTTCGCGCTGGAGGCTTCCGTTGAGCGCTCCAGTGAGTACCTGCAGCACCCCGTGTTCAACACCCACCGCTCCGAAACGCAGCTCCTGCGCTACATCCGCAAGCTCTCCGATCGCGACCTCGCACTGGACCGGACCATGATCCCGCTCGGCTCCTGCACCATGAAGCTGAACGCCACGGCCGAGATGGAAGCCATTTCCTGGCCCGAGTTCGCCTCCATCCACCCCTTCGCCCCCGACTCCCAGACCGAAGGCTGGCGTGAACTCATCGCCGACCTCGAGGCCCAGCTGACCGAGATCACGGGCTACGACCAGGTCTCCATCCAGCCGAACGCCGGGTCCCAGGGCGAGCTTGCCGGCCTCCTCGCCATCCGCGGCTACCACCACTCCCGCGGGGACCAGCAGCGCAACGTCTGCCTCATCCCCGCCTCGGCACACGGCACCAACGCAGCTTCCGCCGTGCTGGCCGGCATGAAGGTTGTTGTGGTTGCCACGGCGTCCGATGGAACCATCGACCACGAGGATCTCAAGGCCAAGATCGAGGCCAACCGCGAAGTTCTCTCGGCCATCATGATCACCTACCCGTCCACGCACGGTGTCTACGACGCCGATGTGCGGGAAGTCTGCGACGCCGTCCACGAAGCCGGTGGCCAGGTCTACATTGACGGTGCAAACCTCAATGCACTGGTCGGTTTGGCCCAGCCGGGCAAGTTCGGCGGCGACGTGTCCCACCTGAACCTGCACAAGACCTTCT
>NZ_JAPDNV010000097.1:0-1126 GCF_026013155.1 Paenarthrobacter sp. PAE-2
CAAAAAACAATCGGTATCAACAAACTTGGCACACTATTGAGTTCTCAAACAACAGACCCTCCAAAACATCACCCCAAAGCCACACCACACACAGCAGCGCAACCCAACCAGGGCCATTGGAAAAGAAGAGTTATTTTTGGCCGCCCTCCCGAACCGTACACACCTTCCGGCTTTCCGTTTCGCTCCCGGCGACTCAGAAAACAATACACGCCCCCAACCCCCAACGCAAATCCACCCCCAAACAGCCACACGCGGGCTGAAATCACCCCCTGGTGCTACGCCCTGTCGCGGCCATTTGGTTCTGCGGGATGGCGCGCAGCGATGTTCCCGTTGCTGGCAGCCCAGCTGGCGAGGAAGTCGAGTTGGTCCTGGGCGTGGCTGTCCGGCTCGGCTGAGTAGGCGATCAGTATCAGCCCTTCGCCAGGGAAGTCCAGCGCGCCAGCAGCCCGGGGCCCGTCTCATGGCCACGCACGGGAACGAAGCCATGATCGCCGCCGGCCAGCTGATCCTGGCCGCCGTGGTCGTCATAATCCTCGTCGTCGCGTCGCTGGCATTCCAACGCCGGAGGCACACAACCACCTAACCAGATCCAACCGCAACGAAAGGAGCAGGCATGCGCCTGGCGGTTCCGGGACCCACGCTCCAAGGACCGCCCGAAAAGTTCACCGGCAACGTATACCTCAACCCACTGCACTCAGCTGAAAGCCCCTCCCGGCTCGGGTTCGCGATGGTCCGGTTCGCCCCCGGGGCCCGCACCCACTGGCACTCCCACCCGCTTGGCCAAGCACTGCACTGCACCGGCGGAACAGGACTGGTGGCCACTAGGGACGGCAAGGTCATCCTCATGCGCGACGGAGACACCGTGCATACCCCTCCCGGAGAAGAACACTGGCACGGCGCGACTTCGGACTCCCCGATGTACCACCTGGCCCTGGTCGAACACGACGACGGCCACACGGCAACGTGGCTCGAACCCGTCAGTGACCAGGACTACCAAGCCGCACACTCCAAAACCCACCCACAACCCACAGCAGAACAACGCTAAGGAAAACCATGAAAAACGTCACCCTCAACAACGGCGTCGAAATGCCAGTCCTCGGCTTCGGCGTATTCCAGATCCCCGAGG
>NZ_JAPDNV010000098.1:0-929 GCF_026013155.1 Paenarthrobacter sp. PAE-2
GGGGGTGTCAGATGGTTTGTGTAGGAGTTCCGGTCCCTGGTTGATTGGAGAAAACTGTGACCATGACTGGTTCTAGTGAAGAGCTCAGCGCGGAGCTTGCCGCGAAGGTCGCTGCTGCCGGGGGGATGGAGCAGCTGCGCGAGTCCGGTGCCTTTGATGAGCTAATGGAACAAATCGATTCGGCTGAACTGCAGATTGATGGCAAGAACGGTTTCCTGAACCAGATGATCAAGGCCGTTCTGGAGCGTGGACTGAAGTCCGAACTTTCCGGTCATCTCGGCTATGAAAAGGGAGATCCCGCGGCACGTTTGCTGCCCAACTCACGCAATGGGTTCTACCCGAAAACGCTGGCCAGTCAGGCCGGCGATGTTGACTTGGCCATCCCGCGGGACCGGAATGGTTCGTTCGTTCCGCGGCTCGTGCCCAAGGGTGCCCGACGCACGGGTGGCTTGGACGAAATGATTATCAGTCTTTATGCCGGTGGCATGACGGTCAGAGACATCCAGCATCATCTGGAATCAACGATTGGAACCGAGCTTTCGCACGAAACGATCTCCAAGATCACCGATGACGTTCTGGATGAGGTGATGATCTGGCAACGCCGGCCGCTGGATCCGATGTACCCGATTCTCTATTTGGATGCGATCGTGGTCAAAGTCCGCGACGGGGCGCAAGTACGGAACAAAGCTGCGCACATTGCCGTGGGCGTCGATATGGACGGCATCAAGCACGTACTGGGTATCTGGGTCGAGGCCACCGAAGGGGCCAAGTTCTGGGCCGGGGTCTGCGCGGAACTTGCCAACCGAGGAGTCCGGGACGTACTCATTGTCTGCTGTGACGGCTTGACGGGCTTTCCCGAAGCCATCGCCGCGACGTGGCCCCTGGCCACGGTCCAGACCTGTGTAGTCCATCTGATCAGGGCGTCGATG
>NZ_JAPDNV010000099.1:0-918 GCF_026013155.1 Paenarthrobacter sp. PAE-2
TAGTACATCTTCGACTCAATTTTCACATTTGTCACTACCGCATTTTCTGTGGACTTCGGTAAGCCCCGTCACGGCCGCGTCTTGACCCCTCGATGTACCGCCACGCACGATGGAGGTGGAGGTCACAATGCGCCGGCTCATGCCACTAACTGCTCTATCCCTTTTGCTGCTGACAGGCTGTGTGGTCCCGTCGCCGCAGCCATCGGCGAGCCCCACGCCGTCGGGATTCACCCAAGGGGAGACGACGACGCCGCCCGCATCGTCGCCGTCGTCCGTACCGCCCACCGACGGCGACGGAAGCGACGCCGGGCCGGGGGAGGATGATCCGGGTCGGTACGCGTACCGCTGCACCAGCCTCGATTCCTCGCCGGAGGTTCAACTGTCGAGCCTTGCCGAAGTCTGGGCAGCAACGAACTACACCCGTATGGATTCCTGCGAAGTCACTTATCAGGGGCCGAAGCCGTTCCAACCTACGGAGCGTGAAGCCGAAGCAATCCAGATGGCCTCCCGGGACGTCGCCGCAGAGGACGAAGTGAACGTGATGCTGCGGGTCCTGGGTCTCTGCACCAGGGTCAGCGACGAAGCCGGACCCGACGGTTTTGCCGGAGCTTCCAGGGAATCGCTGAAGGCTGCGGCCGACTTTTGCCCCGACGCACCGCAGGGCAAAATCATCGCCGCGTGGGCAGAGGGCACTCGTGTGGGTGACGGCAGCCATCGCGTTGGGGAGGGCCTGCAATCCGGCACCTACCAAGTGGTCAAGCCCGGTCCTTCTTCGGGGGAATGCGAGTGGTCGGTGAGGACAGACGCCGGCGCATTAGCAGCCCGTGGAGGCTCCACAGACGCGGCGCAAGGGGTGCGGGTGGAGGACGGCCAAAACTTTACTAGTGACAAATGCGGAATTTGGGGGAAGATGTAGGG
>NZ_JAPDNV010000100.1:0-870 GCF_026013155.1 Paenarthrobacter sp. PAE-2
GTTCAAACATGCCGCCGCTGCCAAAGCACATGAGATATGCCTTGTACGAAAGGGCTTTGAACTCCTCTGACGCGTTCTTGTCCACGGCAAACCACATGTGCCTGCATCGCGGCATGCAGGTGTGCCGCGCGGAAATGGAAACGATTTCGGTCTCGTCCTCGCTGATGGGCTGCCATTGGCGGATGGAGATAAACGGCAGGACTTCGTCGGAGTCCTCTTCTACGCGGGGCCAGTTGTGGACGAAGCTCATGTTTGGGAAGACCGATGCGGCCGAGACCATGAATCCGTCCTTGCCGACTACATCAAGCTGCTCCTGGCTCCATTGCTCCTTCATCCGCGCGATCATGTCGTCGGGGTAGCCGACATAGCGAAGCCGTTCCTCCAAGGTGCCCTCGGGGAGCTTGTAGGTGGTACCGCCGCCGTTGCCGGCCCAGTAGGTTGTTCCGTCCTTGCGCTTCTCAGCCTTGGGTTCGCGGAAGAGACCGATTTCAACAACTGACGTGTGCGTTTGGGGAGTGTGGTACATGTCGCCGGCGAAGTTTTCGGCGCCGATCTTCCAGTTCGCTTTGACACGCCAGCGCTGGGGGCCCCGGAGTTCGATGCCGTCAGCGCTTTGCTTGGTGTAGTAATCCATGTAGAACTTGAAGTCGCCCAGGAAGTCCTCAAGGGGTTCCGCGTCAGGGTCAAGGCTGATGAAAATCAGACCGTTGTATACCCCCAGAGAAGGAGCGGGGAGCAGAGTCTGACCTTTTTTCTTGAAGCCTTCTTCCCCACCGTAGGCCTCTTTGTGGAACGGCAGACCCACGATGCGACCATCGTTGCGGTAGGACCAGCCGTGGTAGGGGCAGCGGAAATGCGAGGCGTTTCCCA
>NZ_JAPDNV010000101.1:0-777 GCF_026013155.1 Paenarthrobacter sp. PAE-2
TGCAGATGTTGGACGTGGCCTTTTCGCGGCGGATGTGCTGCTCGCGGGTCTGCAGCGCCAAGCGGTAGGCGGGGACACCGGCGTCGTCCTTGGAAACGCCCACCAGACGGCCGGGCATGGAACGCTCCAGCCCCTTCTGGACTGCCATGTAAGCGGCGTGCGGGCCACCGAAGAACAGCGGAACACCCAGTCGCTGGGCGGAGCCGACGGCGATGTCCGCACCCTGTTCACCCGGAGGGGTGATGAGCGTGAGGGAAAGAAGGTCGGCAGCAACCGTCACCAGCGCGCCCCGCTCTTTCGCCTCGGCGATGACGGCGGAGTGATCGAAGACACGGCCGGAGACGCCGGGCTGCTGGAGGACGACGCCGTTGATGTCGCCGTCGGGCAGGCCCGCGGAGAGGTCCGCAACCTCGACCTCGAAGCCGAGCGCTTCAGCGCGGCCCTTCACGATCGCGATGGTCTGCGGCAGGCAGTCTGCGTCGAGGACGGTCTTGCCATCCTGAACTGCTTTGTTTTTGTTGGCGCGGCGCATCATCAGCACGGCTTCGGCGACGGCGGTGGCTTCGTCAAGGAGCGAAGCATTGGCGATCGGCAGGCCAACGAGGTCCTGGACCATGGTCTGGAAGTTCAGCAGCGCCTCGAGGCGGCCTTGGGAAATTTCCGGCTGGTAGGGCGTGTAGGCGGTGTACCAGGCCGGCGACTCGAGGATGTTGCGGCGGATAACCGGGGGCGTGATGGTGTCGTAGTAGCCCTGGCCGATCATCTGGACGGCAGTCT
>NZ_JAPDNV010000102.1:0-768 GCF_026013155.1 Paenarthrobacter sp. PAE-2
GATCGATGACGAAGCCCGTCCTCGTCAGGGTACGCCGCACGACGGGAAGGAAATCAACCAGGAACGCTGTCGGGTTAGTGGCAACCGGCGGCAGCCCCGTCGCCGCCACCCCTTCAGCCCACCGACCAGCTGGCGTCTGCCCCAGCGTGCCGTGTGTGGTGCCGTGGTAGTTGGTGACGGCAAGGGCCATCCATTTCTCCAGCTCGCGCAGGGTCAACGCCGCTTCCCGGTCGGAGTCATAACGCCCCCGTTCGCCGGGGTTGGAAAAGGTGGTCCCGGGAAGTTCGTGGATTTGCTTCATCGCGGTGCCGATCACGCGTTCCACAATTCCGCCATAATGAGGCCGGCCCAGCGGACGGTAGGCCAGCTCGATACCGTGCTGGTCGCATCCTCGTCGGAGCGCTTCGCTCTTAAATTCGCTGGCATTATCCAGATAAAGCAGTCTCGGCTTCCCGCTCATCGGCCACCCCGCCTCAACACCCAGACCTTCAAGCCATGGTCTTTTGTCAGTCCCGGCATGCGCCAGGCACAGCCCAACCGACACTGCCGAGGGCGCCTCCAGGGTCACAACCATGCCGATGATGCACCGACTGTAAACATCGATCGCGACAGTTAAATACGGCCGACCAATCGGTCGCCGCTCCCGCTCGTCCACGACGATCACATCGATGACGGTGTGGTCAATCTGCACCCGCTCCAAAATCGTGCCGACCGCAGGCACCTCGTCCCCGGCGGACTGCAGCGACCGCACCGCATCGGGCCCTCCCC
>NZ_JAPDNV010000103.1:0-759 GCF_026013155.1 Paenarthrobacter sp. PAE-2
CGCCCGATTCACGGAAGAGGACCACCGAATGCGTCTCGGTCCCGGCGCTGAAGAGGGCAACATCGACGCCGATGGTGGACTGAAGCGCCGCGGAACGGTGGGTCAAGGTAGCGTCCAATGGATCGACGCCGGACCCGGCACCACCGGCGTCCAGGATGGTAACCACCTGCCAGGGACCCTTGCCCTGAATCTCCTTCCACCCGGCCACCGCAGCCACCGCGTTGGATTCCCCTCCACAGGCGGCCAGGAACTCCTGCTCCCTCCGGCGGCGGAACTCGGACTCCGCCGTGTTCGAGTCCAGCAGCAAGGCCGCGAGCAGGTCCAGCTCGTCACGCACGCCGGGCAGTTGGGTGAGGATCGCCGTCGCACTTTGCTCCTCGAGGTCCTGCTGCACCCACAGGTAACCGACGCGGAAGCCGCGCACCAAGAGCGGCACGCAAACGCGCCCCAGCATGCCCAAGTCAGGGTTGGCCGGAATCACTACGGGACGGACCGCCGTCGCGATACCGTGCGACAGCTGCCAGGCGCTGACGTCGCTGGGCACGCGCTTGCTGAGCAGGAAATTCACCCGAACCCGGTCCGCGTGGGACTGGTTGGAACTGTAGGCAAGAAGGACCCCGTCAAGGTCCTCAAGGGACAGTCCCCTGCCCAGCTTTAGCGCTACGCGTTCAACCAGTTGCTCGACGTCCTGTTGCATCCAAAAAGCGTACCAACAGCAGGAGACACTTGACGCTTCGCTTCTCGACAAATGTCGAGTGC
>NZ_JAPDNV010000104.1:0-717 GCF_026013155.1 Paenarthrobacter sp. PAE-2
CGGACATAAATTACACAGTGAGCCCCGACCACGACGGTCGGGGCTCACTGCATTTAAAACCCATTCGACACCTGGCCACACAAGCCGCTGACGCGGCTGTGAGTCTTACCACGAGTGGGTCTGGGGCAGGTCTCCGGGTTCGGTCGCTGCGACGCGGTCGCCTAGAATTGCATAAGACATACGGGCCGGGCTTTAAAGGTGCTGGCCGCGTGATAACGAAATACGGGTTATGAGCGACTACGCACGCGCCACTGGTCGGCTCGCAACAGGAGGAATCCATAATGGCTGAGCACAACGGCGGCAATCGCAGCGGTAATCGCGGAAACTTTGGCGGAGACCGCGGTGACCGCGGGTCGTTCCGCGCCAACAACAACTCCGGCGGTGACCCGCGGGGATTCCGCTCCCGCGATAACCGGGACGGCAATAAGGACGGCCGCCCCTACGGTGATCGTAAGCCTTCCGGTGACCGTCCTGCCCGTGACGGAGAGCGGCGGCCTTTTGGCGACGGCGACCGCAGGTCCTATGGCGAGCGTCCCGACCGCGGTCAGCGGAATTTTGATCGTCCCCGTCGCGACAATGAAGATCGGCCCCGCCGTGACTCAGGCGATCGCAGGCCCTACGGTGAGAGGTCGGAGCGCGGACCCCGCAACTTTGATGGGCCGCGTCGTGATGGTGATGATCGTCGTTCCTTTGGTGGCGATCGTGATCGTAAGCCGT
>NZ_JAPDNV010000105.1:0-578 GCF_026013155.1 Paenarthrobacter sp. PAE-2
CGAGGACGGGCTTCGTCATCGATCATGTCCACTATTTCTCCAATGCGCTGAAACCGTGGATCAGCCGGCGCGAAACGCTTGGGCCGTTCCTTGTCCGCCGGGACCCCAGGGACATCAGCAGGATCTGGGTGTTGGAACCAGAAGGGGCTCAGTATGTTGAGGTCCCTTACCGGACGATGGCTAACCCCTCAGTAAGCCTGTGGGAGCACCGGCACGCCCTGGCGCGACTACACGAGCGCGGGGTAGCGCAAGTGGATGAGGCGGCGTTGTTCCGCACGATCGCGCAAATGCGGGAAGTCGCAAATACTGCCTCGAAAACGACCAAGCGCATGCGCCGCGACGCCGAGCGCCGCAATGCGGTGACGACGGCGCATTCGAAGACACCATTCCCATTACTACCGCCGGAAGCCCCTGCTCAGCAGGCACCGGACATGGTGGCGGATGCGGCCCAGGTGCCGCGATTCGATCAGATCGAGCAGTGGTGAGCATGCCTGAGTACGAGGCACCGGAGTTGTCCCACCTTCACCCGAGTGTGCGGGCCGCGGCACGGTTGCCTGCGAACGAGCGGGTTGAATTGA
>NZ_JAPDNV010000106.1:0-576 GCF_026013155.1 Paenarthrobacter sp. PAE-2
GGGTGACTTCGTCCATCTGGTTCATGCGGCGCTGGTGGTGCCAGCGGATGTAGAGGCGCATGATGTCGCGGTGGCTCGGGCTGGTGATCCTGTCGAGGGCTTGCTCGGCCCAGTCGCTGAACCTAATGCTAAGTTCATCGCGACGGGGCAGCGCATGGTGTTCGACGAGTAGGCCGCGGACGTATTCGCGGGTCCGGGACGCCGGTAGTTCGTCGAGGCGGGCGTGGGTGATCACAGGCTCGGCTGCCAGTTGTTGAAGGAATGCCGTGACGTGCGACTGCTGGATCCACGTGAGTCCGCTATTGGCGCGTTTCATGGACTTCAGAGCGGTGCCAATTACCTGAAGAGCGGCGGAGGGCGGCTCGTTGTCTGGGCTGAGGAGTCGGTCAATGGTCAGTGTAAGGATGCATGACCAGCAGCGGTTGCCGGAGTGGAGTTCGCCTTCCGTCCCGCATCCGATGCAGTCAACGTTGAGCTGAACTCCGGAGCATTTCCGGCAGGCCGGCAGGGTGTCGACGCGTCCGGGCAGCACGCCGTTGTGGCCGCAGGCGCAGGTGCCTCGGGTTCTTTTGGCCT
>NZ_JAPDNV010000107.1:0-572 GCF_026013155.1 Paenarthrobacter sp. PAE-2
TCAATTCAACCCGCTCGTTCGCAGGCAACCGTGCCGCGGCCCGCACACTCGGGTGCAGGTGGGACAACTCCGGCGCCTCGTACTCAGGCACGGTCACCACTGCTCGATCTGATCGAATCGCGGTACCGGGGCCGCGATCGTGTCCGGTTCCTGCTGAGCAGCGGCTTCCGGCGGGAGTAGTGGAATTGGTGTCTTCGAATGCCGCGTCGTCACTGCATGGCGGCGCTCGGTGTCGCGGCGCATCCGCTTGGTAGTTTTCGAGGCAGTGTTTGCGATTTCCCGCATTTGCGCGATCGTGCGGAACAACGCCGCCTCATCCACTTGGGCTACTCCGCGCTCGTGTAGTCGCGCCAAGGCGTGCCGGTGCTCCCACAGGCTCACAGAGGGGTTAGCCATCGTCCGGTAAGGGACCTCAACATACTGAGCCCCCTCCGGTTCCAACACTCAGATTCTGCTGATGTCCCTGGGGTCCCGGCGGATAAGGAACGGCCCAAGCGTGTCGCGCCGGCTGATCCATGGTTTCAGCGCATTGGAGAAATAGTGGACATGATCGATGACGAAGCCCGTCCTCG
>NZ_JAPDNV010000108.1:0-570 GCF_026013155.1 Paenarthrobacter sp. PAE-2
ACGAAAGCGAGTCCCTGGTGGCTGCGCTGCTGCTTCCGGACGCCCCGATCGTGGCTTGGTGGCCGAACGGGGCACCGGAAAGCGCATGCGAGACGTCCATTGGGGCGATCGCGCACCGCCGGATCACCGACTCCGCGAACGAACCGGACCCCGCCCAGGCCCTGGAGAACATCCGCCGAACCTACAAAGCCGGCGACACCGACCTCGCCTGGACCCGCCTGACCAACTGGCGCATCCAACTCGCTGCGGTGCTGGACCAGGTGGACAGCGATCCCGTGTCGGCCATCGCCGTTGAAGGCGCGTCGGATTCACCCAGCACGCTCCTGCTGGCGGCGTGGTTGACCTTGGCGCTGCAGGCACCGGTCACTATTGTGGCCGACCCCGCAGGAACGGGCATTCGGCGGGTGCGGTTGACGCGGGCCAGCGGCGACGTGCAGTTGTTCCGGCCGGGCCTGTCCGTGGCGGAACTGACCCAGCCGGGACAGCCTGCCCAGCGCATTGCCCTTCCGCGCCGCAGCCTCAAGGACTGCCTCGCAGAAGAACTCCGCCGGCTCGACCCCGACGAAGTCT
>NZ_JAPDNV010000109.1:0-554 GCF_026013155.1 Paenarthrobacter sp. PAE-2
CCGACGACCTGGTCGACACAGAGTTCGCCAAGGGTTCCAAACGCTGGCTGCCAGCCCTGAGGGACTCGACGGCGTTCAAGGTCGCTTATGCGTATGGGCTGCGGCGGCGTGAGCTGGCGATGCTTGAATATGTCGACTTCGGGCCCAACCCGCACGTTGAGTCATTCGGACGGTTCGGGGCGCTCCAGGTGCGGTGGGCCAAAGGAACCAAGGGCTCAGCCCCCGCCGACGCACGGTTCTGACTGTCCCGGAATTCGATTGGGTCGTCGGGCTCCTTGAGTACTGGCTCTCCCCTGCCAGCCGGAAACGTTTCCCCACTGCGGACCGGTCGGCCAGCCTGTGGCCGTCGGAACGCTCCGGCTCCACTGTTTTCCGCAATTTTGACCGCTCTTTCCAGCGGGTGAGGAAAATCGCCGGGCTCCCGGAGGAGCTTTCCCTGCACACGTTGAGGCATTCGTACGTGACGCACCTGATCGAGGCCGGTTACGACCCGCTGTTTATCCAGCTTATCTGGGGCCGGAACCGGGGTGTCTTTGACGTGCAGCACGAGGCCC
>NZ_JAPDNV010000110.1:0-549 GCF_026013155.1 Paenarthrobacter sp. PAE-2
CGTCGAGTTCGCATACGGTGGGTCCGATGCGGGCTGGGGCGGTGTTTGCGCGGGAACTTCGTGAATCCGGTGTGCTGTCTTCCGTGGCGGGGTTGAGGGTGGATCTTTATGGTTCTTTGGCTGCGACGGGTAAGGGTCATGGCACTTTTACCGCTACGTTGCTGGGCCTGGAAGGGTTCGAACCTGAGCTGATCCTGCCTGACGAGGTGGAGGAGCGTCTTGCTGCGATCGCTGAGACGGGCATGCTGAACCTGGCAGGAGAGGTGCAGTTGCCGTATGCGGTTGAGGATATGGTGCTGCATCCGTTGACGGTGTTGCCGCGGCATACGAATGGGATGAAGTTCGCTGTTACCGATGCCGGGGGGAACGTGCTGAGGGAGGCGACGTTTTTCTCGGTGGGTGGCGGGTTCATTGTCCGTGAGGGCGAGGAAGACACTGCCCGGGCTGAGTTGGAGGAGTCCAAGGCGGAGTTGCCGTTGCCGTTCCGGACCGCGGCGGAGCTCCTGGGCCGGTGCTCGTCCAAGGGCCTGGGGATCAGCGACATCATGC
>NZ_JAPDNV010000111.1:0-546 GCF_026013155.1 Paenarthrobacter sp. PAE-2
GAGCTTGTCAATACTTTTGTGTATGAGGGGTCTGGGTTCAGCCCAAGTAGGGTTCGATGCGTTCGGGGTATGTGATGGCGAGGATGCCTAGTGCTTCGTTCCAGCCTTGGCTTTGGGCACCTTCGATGAGTGTGTGGACGGTTTTGCTTTTGTTCTCGCGGGCTTGTCCGTGGATCTTCGCGCGTTCGCTGGCTCGTTTGTCTTCGATGTTGCAGATGGCCAGCCAGAGCAGTTTGACCGCGGCGGTGTCGTTCGGGAAATGGCCGCGGTTTTTGATGATTTTCCGGAGCTGGTAGTTCAGCGATTCAATGGCGTTGGTGGTGTAGATCACCCGGCGCAGCGGCGGCGCGAAAGCGAGGAAGGGAACGAACTTTTCCCAGCTGTTGCGCCAGGTATTGACCGTCGCACGGTACTTTTTGCCCAGCTCGGAAGACGCGAACGCCTCCAGTTCCGTTTGCGCGGCTTCAGCTGAGGAGGCCGTGTAGATCGGCCGGAGTGCGGCTGCGACCCGTTTCCTGTCGTTGTAGCCAATGAACCGCATCGACG
>NZ_JAPDNV010000112.1:0-540 GCF_026013155.1 Paenarthrobacter sp. PAE-2
TGCGACCTAATACGAAAGTAGGGGCGGGTTAGGCTGCGGTGAGCGGGGTGATGGTGACGTTGTAGCCGAGGTTGTTGAGTTGTTTGATGGCGTTGTTCTTGGCACGGGATGGGTTGATGCGGGTGAAGTGGTCTGCGCCCGGATCGGTGTAGCACTCGCCGTTGGCGAGCATGTGCCAGGCCGCTGTCAGGATGGAATGCTCGATCGCAACTACCGCTCTCATTGGTCCGCGTCGGGCTGCTATGCGGTGATATCTGGCTGCGAGGTAGGTGTCTTTGGTTCGTATGGCTGATAGAGCTGAGGTGCCCAGGGCGGCTTTGAGGTATTTGTTCCCAGGCAGGATATGTGCGGATTTGATGTGTCCGGCGGATTCGTTGGCGCTGGGACAGACCCCTACCCAGGATGCAAGCCTGGCGGGAGTTTCGAAGACCCGCATGTCTGCACCGGTTTCAGCGATGATCACCTCGGCAACTTTGAGGGAGACTCCGGGGATGGTGGCCAGGGCTTCCCTGGCTTCACGAAAGGGTTCCATCGCTTCCT
>NZ_JAPDNV010000113.1:0-536 GCF_026013155.1 Paenarthrobacter sp. PAE-2
TGGGCTGTGCCTGGCGCATGCCGGGACTGACAAAAGACCATGGCTTGAAGGTCTGAGTGTTGAGGCGGGGTGGCCCATGAGCGGGAAGCCGAGACTGCTTTACCTGGATAATGCCAGCGAATTCAAGAGCGAAGCGCTCCGACGAGGATGCGATCAGCACGGTATCGAGCTGGCCTACCGCCCGCTGGGCCGGCCTCATTATGGCGGAATCGTGGAACGCGTGATCGGCACCGCGATGAAACAAATCCACGAACTTCCCGGGACCACCTTTTCCAATCCCAGCGAACGGGGTGGTTATGACTCCGACCGGGAAGCGGCGCTGACCCTGCGCGAGCTGGAGAAATGGATGGTCCTTGCCGTCACCAACTATCACGGCACCACCCACAGCACGCTGGGGCAGACGCCAGCTGGTCGGTGGGCTGAAGGGGTGGCGTCGACGGGGCTGCCGCCGGTTGCCACTAACCCGACGGCGTTCCTGGTCGATTTCCTTCCCGTCGTGCGGCGTACCCTGACGAGGACGGGCTTCGTCATCGATC
>NZ_JAPDNV010000114.1:0-518 GCF_026013155.1 Paenarthrobacter sp. PAE-2
GGGCCCTGGTCAAAGCCCGCACCTACCGCGCCGCGACGGCCGTTGCTCCGGGATGGGTCCGATCGAATCAGGCCTGGTGGTACACCCACGACAGGCTCCGGAAGGCCTACCGGCTGCTCGAACGCCTCGGCCAGGCCGGCACGCTCTTCACCTACCTGAGCCGTGAATACAACGGGCTGGACATCGCCTCGACAACGAACAGGATCGAAGGCGGCACCAACGCCCAACTCCGGCTGATCCTGCGGACTCACCGCGGCATGGGCGAGGAACACCAAAAGCGAGCGATCGAGTGGTACCTCTACCTACACAGCGAGCAACCCCGCCCACCGGCCACGCTCATCGAAACGAGTCACTACCGACCAGCCAAGAGAACAACCCAGACCCTGCAGGAACAAGAACCAGGCCCAGAGCTCTACAGCACCGGCCTCAGCCCAGACGAAGGCCTCTGGCACCGCACCGGCTGGGCAGGACGCACCTAACACGCCCGGGATTTACACACGTTTTGTCCTATAACCCGC